>JBEKOA010000127.1:0-13210 GCA_049522255.1 Occallatibacter sp. | reverse complement strand
CGGATTGGGAGTTGCCGTGAGCGCAGTTGTGCTCGCAGTCGTGCTCGCCTCTGTGACAGTGAGGGTGACGGTGTTGGATGTACTCGCTGCATAAGTGGCATCGCCGCTGTAGACGGCGGTCAGCGAATCCGTCCCGGCGGTGCTGAATGTTGGGGCGGGCGAAAGGGTAGCAGTTCCGGAACTCAATGTTGCGCTGCCGAGCGAAGTTTTGCCGTTATAAAAGGTGACTGTCTCAGATGTCCCAGTCGGTGCGGGGTTAACGGTAGCTGTCAACGTGACATTCGCGCCGGTCGAAACGGGGTTGGGGGTTACTGACAGCGTGGTGGCGCTAACGGTGGCTCCCACCGCCGCGGTAACGGTAACGGTGATGGCGCTGGACGTGCTGGTCGCATAGGTGGAGTCGCCACTGTAAGTGGCCGTAATCGATGGCGTGCCGGCGGCCGTAAACGTGTAAGAAAAGGTCGCGGTTCCCGAGCTCAGCGTTGCGCTGCCAAGTAGTGTTGAGCCGCTATTAAAGTTAACCGTTCCACTCGCAGCCGAAGGCGAAACCGTGGCCGTTAGCGTCACGGCTGTACCCACGGTCGCGCTCGCGAGCGGTGTCAGCGTGGTGGTGCTAACAGTGGTCCCCGTCGCCGCGATAACGGTAACGGTGATGGCGCTTGAGGTACTCGCCGCATAAGTCGAGTTGCCGCTGTATGTGGCCGTAATCGACGGCGTACCGGCGGCCGTAAACGTGTAAGAAAGGGTCGCGGTTCCCGAGCTCAAAGTCGCGGTTCCCAGCGTTCCCGCGGCATCGCTGAATGTGACCGATCCAGTGGCAGCCGATGGCGAAACCGTGGCCGTCAGCGTCACGGCTGTACCGACGGTCGCGCTCGCGAGCGGCGTTAACGTTGTGGTGCTAACAGTGATCCCCGTCGCCGCGGTGACGGTAACGGTGATCGCGGCGGAAGTACTTCCCGCATAGGTGGAATCGCCGCTGTATGTTGCCGTGATCGACGGTGTACCCGCGGCCGTAAACGTGTAAGACAGGGTCGCGGTCCCGGAGCTCAACGTGGCGCTTCCCAGCGAGGTCGAGCCGCTATAGAAGGTAATCGTTCCGGTCGCGGCCGAAGGCGAAACCGTGGCCGTCAGCGTCACGGCTGTACCCACGGTCGCGCTCGTGAGCTGTGTCAGCGTGGTGGTGCTGGCGGTGGTGCCGGTGGAGGATGGCGCCTGCCAAAAATCTCCGCAACCAGTCAGGAACACCGCCCCCGCGAGGGCAAGTAGACTCAGGGCCCATCCGCCGCGAGCACGTTTACCGTTCTTCATCTCTACCTCACATGGGTCCCTGGGTCGACGGCATGAAAGATTGCCAAGGGAGTATTTCCGATGAACCAGAACCGGCTGCGGTTCTGACAAGGGTCTCGTCTCATATTGTACGTGCGACCCCGGCCGTGACCTTCTTCAAGTAACAGACGTGCAGGCCCCTTCCGATGCTCGGGGTCCGCGCGGGAAGCAGTCGCTACAACCGCTTGACGGCCATATCGTCGGAGGGCGATTGCGCCGATCCTTAGAAACCCTCACCCCCTTCATCGCGCACGGGTAACGCGTTGAACGATGAATGCAGGCAAAAGAAGCACCGGTCAATTCGCCGTTGCAGATCACGGCTTCGGCATTACTGACACGTCCACGCCGCTGGCCAAGTCCTTTTGGCGAAAGACCTGCTCGGTGGCCTTCTGGAACTCTTCCGGCCGCGCATTGGGAATGTCGGTAAAGGTCTGCGGGTTGCGATCCGTCAATGGGAACCAGGAACTCTCGACCTGAACCATAATGCGGTGGCCGCGGCGGAAGGTGTGGAAGAGATCGGGCATGGTGAAGTTGAGATCGGCCTCTTTGCCCGGCGTGAGGGGTTCAGGCTTTTCCCAACTGTTGCGAAACTTGGCCCGGAAGGGTTCGCCGCGCACGAGTTGCTGATACCCGCCCATGTGCACGGGCGGCGCGTCCAGAACATGGTGATCGGGGCTCGAGTTTTCCACCGGGTCGGGATAGTCCTCCGGATAGACGTCGATCAGCTTTACGTCGAAGTCCGAGTCCGTGCCGGAACTCAAGATCTTCAGCCGCGGCGAGATCGGCCCGGCAATGGTTATGTCCTCTTCTAGAGGCTCGGTCTGGTAGACCAGCACGTCCGGACGATAGCTCGCAAAACGCTGGTCGTCCACCATGTAGCGCTCCGGAACAGTGTCGGTGGTGTAGCCCACGAAGGGCACCGGATGATTCGGGTCGCTGAGATACTCGTCCACTCCGCTCTCTTCCGTTGGCGGATCAAAGCTCAGCTTGCCGCCGGCGTGGAAGTAGAGCGTCTTGGGTTGGACGGTCTTGGGTGGCCACGAGTCAAAGCTCCTCCACACATTCGCGCCCGTCTCGAAAACCACCGCGCGCGGCAGCTCTTTTTCCTTGCTCTTCAAATAATGCTCAAAGAAGGGAAACTGAACATTGGCGCGAAAGTATTCGCTGGTCTTTGAGTTGAACTCGATATCGCCCAGGCGGCTGCCGTCACTGCGCGCCCAGCCGCCATGGACCCACGGGCCTTCCACCAGCGTGACGGGCGTCTGCGGGTTGAATTTGTTGATCGCGTAGTAAGTCTTAAGGGGGCCACTCAGATCTTCGGCGTCAAACCAGCCGCCCACCACCAGCACCGCGCAGTGCACGTTCTTCATGTGCCGTTCCAGATCCCGCGTCTGCCAGTACTCGTCATAGGTGTCGTGGTATGCCTGGTCGTTAAAGAGCCAGTTGGTGCCTTTCAGATAAAGCTTGTCAAGGTTGGCGATGTTCCCCGCATCGAGATAGAACTTGTAACTGTCCGGCGTGCCGAAGTCGAAGGGCACAGTCGGCTTGGGGGTCTGTGGCTGGTACTGCGGATAGAAGAACGGCGCATAAAACTCAAAGTTGGCCGAGAGCATGAAGGCTCCGCCATGATAGGAGTCGTCGCCAAGGAACAGGTCGTTCATCGGCGCCTGCGGACTGGCGGCAACCAGCGCGGGGTGGGAGTCGATGATCGACGCCGAGGTGTAGAACCCCGGATAAGAGATTCCCCAAATCCCCGCCTTGCCGTTGTTGTTCGGTACGTGCTTGAGCAGGAACTCAAGGGTGTCGTAGGTGTCGGAGGCGTCGTCCACGTCCCTCGGGGACTTCTTCTGGTCGATGTGGGGCGTCATCTCGACAAAACTGCCTTCGCTCATCCAGCGCCCGCGCACGTCCTGGTAGACAAAGATGTAGCCCGACCTCTCGAATTCTTCTGAAGGGCCCAACTCCTTGCGATACTGGTCTTCGCCGTAAGGCTCAACGCTGTACGGAGTGCGGTTGAGCAGAAACGGGTAGGGGCCGGCGGGGGAGTCCTTGGGCACGTAGACCGCCGTGAAGAGCCTTTTGCCGTCTCGCATCGGGATGCGGAACTCGTACTTTGTGTAGTGGGCACGGACGTAGTCTTCTTTGGGTGCCTCGGGCGGCTGCTGCTGTGCGCGGAGCAGGGGTGATGCAAAGGCAAGAACTGCCAGGGCAGTGAACGAAAGACGGTTGATCATCTTCTGCTTGAGTCTCCTGAGCAACCAGACTACTCCAGTTGGACGGAGTCAGGGCAGGGAAGAGGCGAGTCGCAACTTCCCTCATAAAGGTCGCCCCGGCTCGTTCCTGCTTTTCTGATGGATTCCTTATGACTGCCTTGCAAAAATATCAAAATAAAGCGTTTGCTTTTGCATTTCTGCCGGAATATTGCGCTTTTTTGCCTTGATCTTGCGTTTTTAGTTGAATGTTGAGTGAATTTCCGAGAAGATTGAGGGAGCTTCATCCTTGAGGCGCTACACCCCGACGACGCCTCGGTCAAGAACCTCAATTCCAGCCAGCGGGCTGGGCTTCGCGGACGGGTTGTCTTCCCGCGAAGTGGACCTCAAGAAGGGAAGAGCTTTACTGCCAGTGGAAAGACATTACGCGTTGCGGGCCTCCTAGAGAACCGCAACGCCGAGGCATATCCCAATCCAGACAGGGCTTCAAAAGCAACGCAAGGCAAGACCTTTGGAGGAACCATCTGTGAAGAGATTTCTATTTGGAACGATTCTTTGCTGCATTCTATTCGCCCCAACCCTTGTATCTGCCCAGACTGCAACCACTTCGCTCCGCGGGGTCATCAAGGATCCCAGTGGCGCGCTGGTTCCCGGGGCCAGCATTACGCTGGTGAACAACGCCAACGGCACCACGCTCAGCGCCACGGCCGGCAGTACCGGCTTCTATGTCTTCTCGCAGATCCCTCCCGCCCATTACTCCATCAAAGTCGCGGCCTCGGGCTTTGCCAGCCAGACCAAAACGGCTGAGCTGCTGGTCAACCAGCCGGCCACCGTAGATTTCACGCTTACGGTGCAGGCCACTGCGGAAACCGTCGACGTAAGCGACACAGCGCAGACCTTGAACACCACCGACGCGACGCTGGGCGATTCAGTGGCCAATCAAGAGATCCAGGCCATGCCCATGGACGGACGCGACCCCATTTCCTTGCTAAGCCTGCAACCCGGCGCGCTCTACCTTGGCGAATCAATTAAACTCACCGACAAGACTGACCCTCAGGATCTTGACAGCCGGCAAGGCTCTGTCTCCGGCGCGCGCTCAGATCAAGGCAACGTAACTCTCGACGGTGTGGACGATAACGATCAGGTAAACGGATATGGGTTCAACGGCGTTCTTCGTTCTACCCTCGACTCCACCGAGGAGTTTCGCGTCACCACCTCTAATGGCAACGCCGATTCCGGCCGGTCCTCCGGTGCCCAAATCTCACTTGTCACCAAGAGCGGCACCAACAAATTCCACGGTTCGCTCTATGAATACCATCGTCCGTCCAACTTGGTGGCGAACGATTGGTTTATCAAGAACCAGCAGGTGTCTTCCGGTGAACCAAACCGGCCGACCAAATACATTGTGAATACCTTTGGCGGCAGTGTGGGCGGACCCATTATCAAGGACAAGCTCTTCTTCTTCTATAACTATGAAGGCCAACGGCTGGCAACAAATGAGACGGTTGCCGCCACCACGCCTTCCGCCAATTTCCTTGGTCAGAATGCCGACCATGACCCAGAGATAGGCTATGTGGATGTCAACGGCACGACGCAGATGTTGGGCTCAGCGCAGATTGCACAGCTCGACGCCGGTTGCACTCTATGCTCGGCGGCGGGCGTGGACCAGGCCATGCAGGACTACCTCGGGACTGAACCGGCCTCGACAGTGCTGACCGCCGGGGACGGCGTCAATTTTGGATCCTACAACTTCAGTTCCCCCGCGCCTAGCAGGCTCAACACCAATATCGGCAAAATCGACTACATTCTGAACCCCAAGAACCATATCTTTGCCCGCGGGAACCTTCAGAAAGATTTCGCCGCGAATGCTCAGGAGTTTCCTGGGCAGCCCGCCTCCAGCATTCTCGAAGACAACACCAAAGGCATGGCCTTTGGCCACACCTGGACTCCTACTTCAAATCTGGTGAACGATCTGCGCTACGCTTATATCCGCCAAGGCTATGCGAGCGCCGGCGTCGGTCAAGGCGATTACGTGATCGTTCGATTCCTATCCAATCCGACCTCCCAAGCGCGCAGCTCCAAGGTGAATATTCCGGTGAATACGATCGATGACACCTTGAGCTGGACAAAGGGCAGGCACAGCTTGTCATTTGGCGCCAACTGGCGGTTGATCATGAACAACACCAGCAATGACACCAACTCGTTCAATGGCGCAGACACCAATCCCTCCTATCTGAGCGCGACAGGCAGGCCAACAAGTGAAGTGCTTGCCGCAACACTCGGTTTACCCGCCATCGGTCAAAATGAAACCTCTTTCGACGAAATGTACGCCACGATTGTCGGCGATGTTGCGGAACGGGATGGCAGCGCAAACTATGTCGTCAACACTTCCACCAGCGCCAGCGTTGTCGCTGACGGTGCATTCGTTACCCGTCATTTCAAGTCGAATGAGTTCGAGTACTTTCTTCAGGACTCCTGGCGGATTCGGCCCAATCTTACAGTTACGTTTGGGTTGCGTCACAGCATTCTACAGGCCCCTTACGAAACCAAGGGCCAGGAAATTGCGCCAACGGTCGATACACATGAGTGGTACGAACAGCGAGGCATTGCGGCGGCCCAGGGCAAGGTCTACGAGCCTGATTTGCTCTTTACCCCGGCAGGCAAGGCCAATAATGAACCGGGATATTGGCAGAAGCAGAAGACCAACCTCGCTCCGCGTGCCTCGATTGTTTATGCCCTAAATGCAAAGACCTCGATTCGCTCAGGCGCTGGCCTTTACTTCGATCACTTCGGCGAGGCGCTGACCAACCGGTTCAGCACCCTTGGATCTTTCGGCCTTTCGTCGCAATATCAAAGTCCGGCTAACTCGGTGAACTATCAGACGGCGCCGCGCTTTAGTGGGCCGCACAATATTAGTGCTACCGATCTGCCCAATTTACCTTTGCCTGCAGTTCCACCGACACAGGCCTATCCTTATGATGTTCCTGATGGCACCTTTGGCATCAACTGGGGTATCGATAACCATATAAAAACGCCCTACGTCGAAGCCTTCAACCTGTCGGTGCAACGCGAGCTACCGGGTGGTTTCCTGCTCGATACCGCCTACGTTGGGCGTCTGGGGCGGCATCTCTTTCAACAACTCGACTTGGCAGAGCCGGTGGACTACAGCGATCCTCAGGGCGCCGGCGACTACTTTACGGCTGGCGCACAGATGTCCAAGCAGTCGGATTTGAATGGGGGAAACTATGGAGGTGGCGCTACCGGTTTGCCACCCGTTCACATCCCGACAATCCAGTATTTTGAGGATGTCTTCCCGCAACTGGCCGGTTTGGACGGCCCGGGTGAAAGCGCAACAGACGCCATCTATAACAATGAGTGGGCGCCTCAGCGCTACGTTTACGGCGAGACAGGCGCCCTGTACGATATCGACTTCGCCTGTGACTATGGGTGTCCCAATGGCACTCTGTTCTGGAACCAGCAGTTCGCCTCATTGTTCTCGCTGTCTTCGATTGGCATGAGTTCCTACAACGCTGGCCAACTTACTATCCGGCATCCCTCGGGTCACGGTTTGACATTGGACTTTAGCTATACTTTTTCGAAGTCCATTGACATGGGTTCTGATGCCGAACGCACAACCACGTCGTACGGCGGAATTCAGAACTCCTGGAATCCTCGGCTAAGTCGCGGACTCTCCGACTTCGACACAAAACAGCTGATCTCTACCGATTGGAGCTACAATTTGCCCCTAGGTACCGGCAAGATGCTTCTCCCCAATTCGAGCAAGGTCGGACAAGCCATCTGGGGTGGCTGGCAGTGGGCAGGCCTGGGCAGATGGTCAAGCGGACTGCCTTTCGGTGTGCTCGAGCCTGGATGGACAACGAATTGGGAGACGCAGGCGTGGGGAGTAACGACCGCTCCCGTCAAGGTCCACAAGCATATCGAGGGAGGACTGCCGCAGGTCTTTGCAGACGACCAGGCGATTCAGAATGGTGTGCCAACCGGCTCACCGATCCGGTTGCCGTATCCGGGTGAGGCAGGCCAGCGCAACAACTTCCGCGGAGATGGCGTCTTCGACATCGACTCCTCCGTCAACAAAAGCTGGAGCCTTACCGAGAGAGCGAAGTTGAAGTTCGCATGGGAGGTCTACAACGTTACCAACACCACCCACTTCGACGATGGATCTTACTTCAACAGCACCTTCGGCAATGGGCTGACTTTAGGAGGCTTCGGGTTCTACGGCAGCCGCCTCGGCGACAAGACCTTCCGCCGGATGCAATTCGGGTTGCGCATGGACTTCTAACTTTTCAAATACAAACCCGCACAAGCAAAGCGGCCGGAGCGCAAACTCCGGCCGCTTTGCGTCTGTGGCGATAGCTTCAATGAGCTGCGCAACTGCCGCCCAACTTTCTATACTGAATGCATGGCCAGAGACCCGGTTTCCAATGACCCGATTTGCGGATGGACGTTGGAAGAGGCCGCGCGCGAGCGCGGTGCGTTGCGCATTGCCGGCTTGGACGAAGTGGGCCGCGGTCCGCTCTTCGGGCCGGTGGTTGCGGCGGCGGTGATTCTGCCCAAAGGCTGTCTGCTGAGGGGTCTGAACGACTCGAAAAAGCTGACCGAAAAGAAGCGCACGGAACTCGACCTTGAGATTCGCGCCTCCGCTGTCAGTTGGGCCATTGCAGCCGTCGACGCCGAGGCGATCGACCGCATCAACATTCGCCAGGCCTCGCTGCTGGCCATGCGCCTTGCCGTCGAGCAACTCACGCTCAGTCCTGACTTTCTGCTGATCGACGGCAGAGACACGATCGAATGGGATTGCCCGCAGCAGGCGGTGATTCATGGCGACGGCATCAGCTTTTCCATCGCCGCTGCCTCTGTGATCGCCAAGGTCCATCGCGACCGCATGCTCGTGGAACTGGATCGCGAGTTTCCAGGCTACGGCCTGGCACAGCACAAGGGCTACGCTTGCCCCGCGCATCTTGAGGCCCTTGAACGCTTGGGGCCGACGCCGCTGCACCGCATGAGCTACCACCCGGTGGCGCAGGCCGCGTTACAATTCCCTGAGTCCTGAAATCTCCTGGAGGCTTGCGATGCCCCGTTTGCGTTGGCTGTGGATTCCCGCGTGCCTCGGCCTCTTAGCGTGCGGCTGTGACAAGCACTCGGCCAAGAAGCCCGATGCAACCAAGGGCGCGGTTGTCGGAGTCGTCATCTGCGCGGATACCGGCAAGCCGGCGCGATTTGCCACCGTCAATCTTTTCGCGGTTCCTAAAAAGGACGCAAAGGCTGACGACCAAACTCCTGCCCCGGAGAGCACTCTGACCGACCTCGACGGACGCTTCAGCCTTGAGGCGGTCGATCCCGGCCAATACCTCGCATTCGCGACCATCGAAGGCTACCTCGATCCCGAGCGCGGCCTCGATTTTGCCCGGATCAATGCATCGGGCAACGATCATGAGCAAGGCCTTGAAGTCATCGACCAGTGGAAGTCTCACATGGTTGAAGTGACCGTGAGCAGACACAGCACGGCCGCGCTGACCATGCAGATCGAACGCGGCGCCGAGATCAACGGGACGGTCACCTATGACGATGGCGCTCCTGCCATCGGGATGCGCTTCCAGCTCCTTCGCAAGGCCGGGAAGAGCGATTGGAGCGGCGTCGGTCTCGCACTTTTCCGGGGCTGGTCGATCGAGTCAAAGACCGATGGACACGGCCACTACAGCCTTACCAATTTGCCGGCAGGCGAGTACAAGGTTTGCGCTGCGATGCCGCTGGAAAACGAAGGCGCCGCGCCCGCTATCTGTCTTGGAGACACCTTCCGCAAGAAAGACGCCACCATTACAAAAGTGACCGCCGGGGAGATCGTGAACGGCGTGGATATCGAGATCCCTCTCTCCGGATTGCATACCGTCTCAGGCGCCGTCACGGTGCTTGCCGACAGCCACTCTCCGGCCCATTGCAAGCTGCGACTGCTCTATGCGGACGACCGAGACAACGCACGGGAACTCTCGCTCGGTGATGACGGGAAGTTCACCTTCGAGTACGTCCCCGAAGGCAAGTACATCCTTCAAGTCACGGGCGCGGAAGATGGGGCACAAGACAACACCGCCTCTGGTCCAGGTAACTCCAATACATCTCTTCCAATCGCAATGGCCATCCAGTACGCCGACAAGGAGATCCCGCTCACGGTTGAAGACGATCTGAGCGACTTGCTAGTCTCGCTCACGCCTGCCACACCGACCTCGCCTGTCGTTCCTTGAACCAGATTTCAATCGGCAGCCCGCGCAGCCTTCACGCTCTGCAATCGCTTTTGCCACAGGGTCCATGCCAGCCGCGATAGCAGCAGGACTGCCAGGACAACCGTCATATTGAGCGGCGCAAGCACTCCCGGCTTGACCTGCCACCAGTAGTGAATCACTCCGCAGACGGCGGCCACATACACCAGCTTGTGCAAGCGGTTCCAGCGCTTGCCGCCCAGTTTTCGAATGGACCGGTTGGTCGAGGTTGCTGCCAGCGGCACCAGCAGCAGCCACGCAGCGACCCCGACGGTGATAAAGCGTCGCTTGGCGATGTCGGTGGCCATGATGTTCAGGTCGAAGCCTGCATAGAGGGCGATGTAAGTTGCGAGATGCACCGTGGCATAGAAGAAGGCAAAGAGGCCCAGCAGGCGGCGGAACTTGACCAGCCATGTCAACTTCGGGATGAGGCGTCGAACCGGCGTGACGGCCAGCGAGAGGATGAGCAGCAGCAGGGTTGTGTAGCCCGTTGTAAGAGTGATTTTGGCCGTCGGGTCTGCGCCGAGATTGTTGGTCGCGGCGCCCCAGACTAGTTGGGCAAGCGGCCAGAGGCAAGCCAGCCAGGTTAGCGCTTTAAGCGAGATGAGTATCGAGCGTTTCATAGTAGGTAAGACATGGAATTGGGTCGATTTGCCGCTCAATTTCTTGCATCCGTTCCAACATTTTCTGCTTTGACTTCGCGGGAGATGGTGCGCCTTGACATGCCTGTCTGTCCTTTCACCGAGGCTGTTTTTGCTAGGTGCATAGACAGACGCCGCGAAGCGAATTTGGCGCCCATTGCAAAGCGCAGCAGAGGACCAAAGCTAAGAGCGGATGCGAGACCGGCAAAATACAAGCCGCGGACCGAGGACTCAAAATTGGATGATAGAACAGGTGAACCGTTTTCAACGCGAATAATTGCCCGAAGTTCCGGCTTCAAAAAGCTCAGCCGTCCCACATCGACTCGATAGCCAGTACCTGCGATAACATGATCCGCCGAAAGCTCGCACTCGGCGCCGTCGGCTCCCGTCATCACAAGAGTGATACGGCAGTTCCGGACCTCGGCATGATTGATTTGGAAGCCGAGATGGAGCGGCACCTTGCCCACCACTCGTTCCTTCAACGCGAGGCCGGGAGCTGGTCCAAGAAACCGTTGCACAACCACGCTTCGGAACATCAATGGCATCGAATGAAACAGCAGTGGAGCATGTGCGCAAAACATCGAGCGCCAGCCCGATCCTATGCCGGTGACCGGGCGTCTTATCTTATTCCATAAAGATCGCGTGGCCGGCGCTGGACTCGGATCGGGAAAATGGATTGCGGGCTTGCGAGCCACCAGCTGCACGGATGCTCCTTTCTCGTTCAGCAGCGCGGCCAGGTCCACCGCCGATGCGCCGGCGCCGACGACGATGACCTCGCGTCCAACAAACCGGTCCAGTAAGTTATGTTCGGAACTATGTGTTACAAATTCATGAGGCAGTCTGCAAAGTTCCGGAGGTGTGTAACCAAAGTGGGTAATTCCCACAGCTACGACAACCTTCCGGGCCGCCACGACCTCGCCGTCTTCGAGAGTAAGTTCAAAGCCCGATGAATTCTGATCGAGCGACACAACCTGGCGCTCATCCAACTCAGGAACAATCCGCGTCTGAAACTCAAGTCCATACGAGGTAAATGTCTCAAGGCTTACGCGGAAACCTTGGTCCGCATAAGGCATTCCTGCCTCCTGGCAATGCTGCTTCAGGCTGAATCCGTCGCCGGGACTATAGAGAGTCGACGCAAAAGCCGGCGACTTAAGAGTCATGCCCCTCGGCATTCTTGTCCGCCATGAATCCATGGGAGGGCCAAAGATGCGATGACTTATTTTGCGTCCCCGCAGGTGTGCGGCAAGCGACAATCCATAGGGCCCGGCGCCGATAATGGCTACCTGAACCGGTTGAGTCATGGTAGTATCGTACAATAATTTTGCGAATGGCAGTTATGGAAAAACTGCCAGGCAAAACTTCATACATGGTGCCTGTTAGATCTGTTTCAGGGTTGACGCCCCTTCCCCCAATTGAGACGTCGACCTATGCGGGGTTGCCTTGCTTTCCGCGTGCACGATGTACTTTTCCGGTTTTATGAACATACTTCTGCTTGCGTTTGGATTCCCGGTCCAATATCGCGCACTTTGCTGTGCCGCCAAATCCGGAGCCAAAGTCTTCGTCTTGGGCGGCGAGCGAGCTTCGATTCTTCGTTGCTCGCGCTACTGCGCGCGTTACATCCCCCTTGATATGATCGCGCAAAACGGTCGAGTCTCGCCGTCCAGTTCAGCTAGCCCAGGGGTTGATCTTCAACTCCTGAAAAGGCAGATTGAGAACGTTGCGTCCGCTTTCAACATCGACATCGTTCTGCCTTGCGATAGCAGGGCGACTCGCCTCCTGTCGGAGATCAAAGATTCCCTTACTGTTCCTGTTTTTCCTATCCCTCCGACCGATACATTCGACTTGCTCGATGATAAGTGGAATTTCTATAGGCTGTGCGGCCAATTGGGGCTGCCCACACCGCGGACGTGGCTCTTCCAGGACGCGCGTGAAGCACTGCGCGCAATCGACGCCGGGCTCCTGCCCGACCGGCTGATTGCCAAGCCCTTGCGGTCATCCGGAAAGAGGGGGCAAGTGCTGTTGACGAGAGAAAATGTGCGCGGCCACTTGCAAAGCGTCAACTATAGCCCGGTTCTGATTCAGGAGTACATCGACGGACGGGACGATGTGTTGACGATATTTGCCATCGCGGGCAAGACGGTCGCTGCCAGTTGCCATTACAGAAACGGCAGCGCGTTCTTCTTTTCAAAGAACGACGCATTTCTGCGCTATGCGTCTTCCATCGCGGCGCAGCTAAGGCTTGACGGAGTTTATTGCTTCGATGCGCGCGTAAAGGATAACAATGAGGTATATCTTCTCGAAACCAATCCACGCATGTATATATCCATGAATTATGACTCAATTGTCGGATTCAATTTTGTTGAGATTGGATTGAGAAACTGGGATCGATTCGAAGGCGAGCCCCAATTGGCAACGGGCTCCGTCAAAGTACTGCGAGGAACGTTGAAGGCGCTCGTAACTCCCTGGCGGATTCGGCGGGTCGACATCGAGCTTATCCGCGATAGGCTTTCTGATCCCCTTGCTCAATTACTCGACGGAGTCAGGCTCATCTTCCTTCGTCTGCCCCATCGGCTGCGCGGTCTGCTGAGACACATTAAGCCACTGCGGCCGCTGCTGGAGTAACTTAGGAATCGCGTCACAATAAGTTGACTATATTATCAGCAGCATATCTAATGGGTTATGCAGAATCAGGCTGGAGCCGAGCAGATTGAAGCGAAGTACCGATTGTTGTCTGCGTTGATGGATGAACGGATGCGGCGAC
>JBEKOA010000126.1:0-13253 GCA_049522255.1 Occallatibacter sp. | reverse complement strand
TCTTTCAGCAGATCGATACGGGCAATGACCTTACCTCGAACATCCTCTGGCAAGGTGTCCAGCCATTTCATTACGGGCAGTTTTCCGTCATCGTCCTGATAGAAATCAACATTCCAAGCCATTGCTGGACGTTTGCCCTCCCAAGCAGTTTATCAAATTTGATAAGTTTGCGCTACATTGCGCAATGATTTTTTTGAACCCCGCCGCAAACGGAATCGGAACCGAATACACGGGGAGGCCCCTCAAGCCACAATCCGTTCCGGGTGATCGCCGTTTGCATATTTGCGCAGTTCGGCCACCGGAATCAAAACCCGACCTCCAATCTTTCTGAACGGGAGCCGTCGTGTCGCCACCAGATAGTCAATCCCGCGCACACTGATAGAGAGAAGTTGCGCGGCCTCATCGCGGCTAACCAACAGTTTGGCGTGGGACGGGACTGTAACCCGTACCGGCGGTTTCTTGGATGTGTTGTCGAATGGTTGCATGGTGCGTTCCTCCAGAGAAGATTTCACTGCGTATGATTTCCAAAAATCACAAACCCATCCCCAACTCGATTCCGTGGCTCAACTCAGAATTCAGAGCCTTTGCAATGTCTTGAACAGGATGAGTACCCCCGATCTGAGGTTCAATGGCACTCTGGTGCGAAACAGATCGTCACGGACAACGAAAACGTCATTGTATGTGATTGCGGCCTTTTTATGATGCGCCTTGTTCAACAACGCGAGACATGGAGATCCTTCGGCGAGTGCCGGGTCTTTACAGAAATTCGTCACGAGTGCGCTTCGGAACAGTTTGTTCGGCGGTAAAGATATCAACCCACGCAGTCGAAACAAGTGATCGGAGAAGGCCGGAGCATTGCTAGGCGCCGAGTATGCGGGATAAGCTGGATCGTCAAAGAGATCGGCAAGGCGGGCCTCGATGAAGACGCGGGCTTCCGATGCATAATCTTGCGCCTTCTCGGCATCGTCCTTGTGGCTCTCGAAATCTGCTCGTTTCTGGTCCAGCAATTCGATTGCCGGCGCTGTCTCTACTGTGCCACGCCCGCCATGATTAACTGGGTGAACGCTCCTGTGCTCGATCTTCCCCTTCTTTCGCGCCTCTTCTACTGCAATGCGTGCGAAGAGTCTATCGTGTGTTGTCACGATAACTTGTGCGCCCGCGTCAGCGAGTTCAGGAAGAGCATGTGCTAATCGGTCGCGATTATCGTCATCTAGCAATTCCTGCGGATCGTCGAGCATCAATAGCTCAAGGCCACCTCGTACATTCAGGACATGTTCCCAGAACGCGAAGAAAAAGCCCATGAGGCTGGCCCTGAGAGCAGACGAGTTGGCGATGTGTTGGGCTTGTTAGCGCTCATCAGAAAACGTAGGTTTTTGATCAGTTGCCGGTCTGGTTTGTGTGGCTTGTCGTAGTTTGAGCTTGAGGTAGTCGCGATAGTTCTCCGGAGGGGGACTGTCCTGGAGTTCCTCGATAACGGGGCGGAAGTAGGCAAGTGAGCGGATGGGCGCCAGGCGGGGAGCGTCGGCGGGGCGGATCAGGCGGCGCAGCGAGCCCAGCAGCAGCGCGGTCTCTACTGTTTCCAGCGGTACAGCCTCCTGATGGAAGTGGCGCGCCAGCCATTGGTCGGAGGCGCTGACGCGCATGGGCGTATCCGGCATTTCCAGATAGAGGGTGACAACCGAAGCCACATAGGAAGCGGCTGGATCTGCGCCGGTCATTTCTTTCTCCTGCGGCGGGCTGTGGCCTCCTGCTCGCTCTCGCGCACGCGATAGCTGGAGCCCTCGATGACGGTGACTTCGGCGTGATGCAACAGGCGGTCAAGCATGGTGGCGATGCAGGCAGCATTGGGGAAAACTTCGTTCCATTCCTTGAACGGCTTGTTCGTAGTCAGGATTAGGGATTTCTGTTCGTAGCGCTGGTTGATGACCTCGTAGAGCAGGTCGGCGGACTTGTCGTCGAAGCTGAGATACCCGACCTCATCGATACACAGTAGTCTTACGTTGGCGTAGGAGCGCAACTTGCGCAGGCGGCCTTCTGGCGTCTGGCGATGCAGTTCGGTGAGCAGCTTGGATGCGGTGCGGAACAGGACGGAGTGGCCGGCCAGTACTGCGGCGTGGCAGATGTTCTGGGCGATCATGGTCTTGCCCAGGCCGTTGGCGCCGACCAGGACGAGGTTGCGGGCCTCGGGGAGGAAGTCCAGCGTGAGCGCCCGCTCGATGACATCGCGTTCGATACGCGTGGGCCAGGACCATTCGAAGTTGGCCATGGGCTTGAACTTCTTGATCTCGGAGTCGCGCAGGCGGCGCTCAAGGCTACGGTGGGCGCGCTCGGCAACTTCGATCTGCGCCAGTTGTTCGAGTAACTGACGCGGTGACCAGCGCTGTTTGGATGCATGCGCCAGTATGTCGTCCAGTTGCGGAGCCACGGCGGTAAGGCCGATCCGCTCCAACTGCTCGCGCAGGTTAGGATTCGGGTTCGGAGTCGTCGTCGTGTCGTTGGGCGAGTTCATCGTAGGTCTCCAGATCGTGCGGGCGGACTTCAACATTCTCAGCTTGCGGATGGCGTCTGAGGTCGAGCGGCAACGGTGCGCTGCGATGAGACTGGCGCAGCAGGAACTCGACCGAGGCAGCGCGTGGCGTGTTGCGTTCAAGAGCCTCGCCAACAGCGCCGCGCATGGCGCGGGCGCCGTAGCGATCGAGCAGTTGATGCAGATGCGCGATCTGATGCGGGGCCGATTCGCCATCGGCGAAGGCCCGCTCCAGCAACTCCGCACTCTCAGGAACAACCAACTCCAGACGGCTGCTGCGCGTCGATTCACGGGCCTTGCGCTTGGTGCGCAACAGAGCCTGCTGGTGCGACGGATCGAGAACCATCTGCTGGCGGTCATAGCTGCGGCGATGGCGGGCGATCTCAAGCACACCATCGAGGATGCGCACCTCGGTATCGGATGCGGCCAGGGTCAGCTCGTGCCCTACCGCCTCGGGCGGAATCGAGTAGTCGTTGCCGTCGAAGCGCACATAGATGGTCTTGGCCGAGCGCACCGCAACCACGCGATCGGTTGAGAACTCGTGCGCCGGCAGCGGCAACAAGCGCGGGCGTTCTTCGGCGAAGGCCTCGGCAACGGTGCGATTGCGATCGTCGGGCCAGGGCCGCTGGTGCGCGACTTCATCGCGCCACTTCAGCGCCTGACGGTTACACTCCTCAAGTGTGGCGAACGTGCGCGCCGCCCAGTACGAATCGCGTACGAATCGAATCGCCCTTTCAACGCGCCCTTTTTGATTGCCGGCGCGCACCTGACAAGGTTTCGGCTCGAAGTGATAATGACCGGCCAACTCCAGCAGCCGCGGATTGAAATGGATCAGACTTCCGCGACGTTCCAACACGGCCGATTTCAGATTTTATGTGCAGCGATGTTTTATGTGGAGTAACGGCGCGGCTGAACGATCTGGCGGAGTCTTGGCCCGTCCGCACTCCACATAACGAGAATTGCCCGACCACGGGTACCTTCGGGATATTCATCTTCTGGAGGCTCTCATGTCATCACTCAACGCCAATCAGTCCCCAGGCTCGCCGTGCCAGACAGCGGATTTGATCCTGGGTCAGTACCTGAACTTTCTCAAGACTACGCAGGGACTAGCCGACGCAACGCTTGTTCTACGGCGTCTGCATGTAAGGCCGTTTCTCCTTTCACTCGAAACGGCCGGTGTGATTGCCGACCTGCACGGAGTTGCGCCGAGTGCGATCCACGACTACATCATTGCCACGAGCAAGCCTTTGACGCGGGCTTCACGCAAGCACTTAGTGTCGGGTTTGCGCAGCTTTCTCCGATTTGCCCATGCGAACGATTTGATCGAGCGCCCGCTGGTTGACGCGGTTCCAGTCATCCTCACTCGAAAACTCGACCGTCTCCCGCAGACGATTCCTTGGGAGGACGTCCAAAAGTTGCTCGCCATGCCGGCTCGCGCAACTGTAACCGGGAAACGCGTTTACGCGATTCTGCGGCTGGTCGCCTCCTATGGGTTACGCATAGGTCAGGCCATTCACCTTCGCGCACGCGACATCGACTGGCATCAAAAGTTGATTCACTTCCCGGCCGAGAAGGGATGCAAGCCGCTTTGTTTTCCGATCCTGCCGGAAGTTGCCGAAGCGCTATTAAGTTATCTGCGGGATCGTGGCGAGGCGCCCAGCATCGAGGAGGTGTTCCTAACCGTGCGCGGTGCACCGCGCCCCTTGGGTATAAACAATCATTTGGGATACGCCCTGAAGTCGTACTATAAGCGTGCCGGCCTTCGGGCGACACGGTGTGGCGCCCATCCCATCCGGCACGCCTTTGCCACGCGATTAATGGAGCGAGGCACACCGATCAAAGACATCGCCGATCTGTTGGGGCATCGAAGCATCGAAACCACGTTCCTGTACACCAAGGTGGACATGGAGCGGCTTCGCACGCTTGCCGTCGAGTGGCCGGAGGTGAAGCTATGAAAACTCGATTCACTGGCCCATTGGGCAGCCTTATGAAGCGGCACCTTCAACTACGTCGTTCTCTCGGATACGAACTTCGAACCGCGGAAAGCGCTCTGGATCAGTTTGATACCTATACTGCGGCCTCCTTCCCGGATTCCCAAAAGGTCACTCGACCGATGATTATCGGCTACTTGCAGAAGATCTCGAATTTGAAGCCCAGTACGCGGCACATCCAGTTGTCGGCTCTTCGGCAGTTCTGCCGCTTTTTGTTTCAACTCGATCCTGGGAATTACATCCCTGAAGGGCACTTGCTTTCGGCAGCGAAATCCGATTTTCGGCCTCATATCTATACTGTGGACGAAATCGTGGAACTCATGGACGCGGCCCGGGGTTTGCCACCTGCCGGATCCTTGCGGCCGCACACGTATTTCACTCTGATCGGATTGCTATGGGCATCCGGACTGCGGGTAGGAGAACTCATCCGTCTGAATGTGGAAGATGTCGACATCGAGAAAGGCGTCCTTCATGTCCGCCAGACCAAGAACTTCAAGTCCCGGTTGGTTCCGCTGACGAACAGTGTGCGCGTGGCGTTGTTAGACTATCGCGATGCACGTGCGCGGCTTGGAATAGCGCCGCATCCGCAATCGCAATTCTTTGTTAACGAACGCAAACAGCGCTGTACCCATCGTACTGTCGTCGGCACCTTCCGAATGCTAACTCGCCAACTTGGCTTCACCTCGGTCTATGGACGAGAACCACGGCTGCACGATCTAAGGCACACTTGGGCGACACGCTGCCTGGCATGGATCTACGAAAAAGGACAAGATCCCAACGCGGCTCTTCCAGTACTGGCAACGTACCTGGGCCACGTGAACATTGCATGCACCACAATTTACCTCCACCCGGCCATTGAGCTTCTCGTGCAAGCGGGAGATCGATTCCAGGATCACGTGACGACGGCCGCAACTGGAGGCCGTAATGAGTGAGACCAAGACGCTGCTTTCACTTGTGCAAGCCTTTTTCCACGATTATCTGGCTGGTCAAAGAGGGCTCAGCCCAAACACGATTCTGGCTTACAGAGACGCGCTAAAGCTATTCCTCGCCTTCTTGGCCGGCAGTTCCGGGAAACCTGCGGCAAAGTTGCGTTTGGAGGACCTTAAGGCCGAGCAGGTTCTGGCCTTTCTGGACCATGTACAGCAGACGCGCAACAACTGCACCGCGACCCGAAACCTCCGCCTGGCAGCGCTTCGGACTTTCTTCCAGTACATGATCTCGGAAGACAACGTACGGGCTGGTCAGTATCAGAAAATCGTGGCGATTCCGCTCAAGCGGAATCCTCGCCCAATGATGGGTTACCTTGATATCGCCGAGGTCCAGGCCATATTGAACTCGATTGATCGCGATACCTCCACAGGCAGCCGTGACTATGCTTTATTCAGCTTCCTGTACAACACTGGCGCTCGTGTGCAAGAAGTCGTCGACGCCACTGTAGGGGCAGTCCGGTTCAACTCTCCACCAATCGTCACGTTGACCGGAAAAGGTCGCAAGACCAGAATCGTGCCTCTCTGGCAAACAACCGCGACGACGCTATTTGGCCATCTCAAACAACGCGGTATTGAGAAACAACAGGATGCTCGTCTATTCGTGAACGCTCGCGGACAACCTCTTACCCGTTTCGGCGTTCGTCACATCCTGCAAACGCGCATAGCATCGGTCTCAACCAAATGCACCAGCATCGCCGGGAGGCGCATAAGTCCCCACAGTTTTCGGCATTCGACCGCCATGCACTTGCTCCAATCCGGCGTGGATCTCACCGTGATTCAACGATGGCTGGGCCATGTTCAACTCTCGACGACACACGGGTACGTCGAGATCGACATGGAAATGAAAAGAAGGGCGCTGGCAGCTTGCACGCCACCAGTTGATGTTGATAACGAACTGCGAAAGATCCTAGACAAGAACCGGGATGTGATCGGCTGGCTGGAGCAGATGTAAGGAGGTCCATTATGTGGAGTGCGGACGGGCCAAGACTCCGCCAGATCGTTCAGCCGCGCCGTTACTCCACATAAAACATCGCTGCACATAAAATCTGAAATGTTGAGCTCAACATTTCAGATTGTCGTATAGCAGGATTCGCGCAGAGCCATGGAACGAGGCGAAGGCGTTCACGTGCCCGCGCAGGAAGTTCTCCATCGTCTGATCGAAGAAGAACTCAAGATACAGCGCCCGCGACCAGGACAAGGTCATCACGAAGCAACTCAGAGCGCGCCGGGCGCGGCCCACCATCACCGTGCCAAACGATGCCCAGTCAACTTGTGCCTGCTCGCCGACGAAGACATGAAGGCGCAGAAATGCTTCCTATGGCCGCGGACGCAACCGCGCCACCACACGCCGCACCTGCTGGACATTTCCCCGGAAACCGCGATCCTGGAGCATCTGGTGCAGACGCGTGGCGCGAAGACGTGGGTGCGCTTCCAGCGTCTGGCGCACCAGGGGTAGATAAGCATCCAGCATGGTGGCCCGCAACCGCTCGGCGCGATGAAATCGCTCCACCTCGATGGCGCGCTTTACCGTATCGGGATGAACGCCGAGCGCCTGCGCGATCGTGCCCACCTTCCAGTGTTCGGCATAAAAGTAGCGGCGGATCTGTACCCGCACCTCCGGATCGATCATCTCTCCCTCATCTGCGAATCGATGTGCGTGGAAAAGGATCGACCAGGCGCCCCGGGCGGCCGCAGACGATGCAGCGCAGCCAAAAACTCCGCCGCTCACGCGGCCGGACACGCAAAGATGCTACCGCCGGCCACGTGATCGCTTTTCCACCCTCCGATTGTGAAGCAGATTCCGAAGATGGGGAACCTTGATCCGTCACGCTTTTTACGCAGCAGCGGCGGCGATACTGCTGCTGCCGGTCACGATGATCCAGCCGGCCCTCATCGCTCTGCTGATGACGGTGGTTGGCGGCACGACGCTGCAGGCGTCGCACATGACCGCGACACTCGGCTGTGCAGTACCGCTGCCCGCGATCGCAGCACCTGCAGATCCAAAACATCGACCCGCAATCCGGGTTCCAGCAAAACCGCTGCCGGAGAACAACTTCCCTCGGAACTGCCATCCCCACTTGCAGGCGGCTTTTGACAACGGCAGCGGTTCATGCCAAGGTAAGACCTATTCCGGGTTGTCTTCGTCTTGGCATGAAGGCCGCCTACAAAGAACCCAGGGCAATCGCATGAACGGGGAGTGTCTTTGCTGATGCAGCATCAAGGTTGATACTCGTGCGGTGGAGCGAGACGAGGTGTGCTGTTTCCAGGAGGTGGAGATGGAGACAGCAGGCCGGTTGCGGTTATCGGATGTATTTGTTTCGATTGAGGATCCTCGGCAGTCAGCCAAGGTCAAGCACGATCTGGTGGAGTTGCTGGTGGTAGCGGTGAATGCGGTTCTGGTGGGCGCCGACACGTTCGCGGAGATCGAACTGTGGGCCGAGGAAAAGCTGGAGTGGCTGCGCGGCTATCTACGTTTGGCCCACGGCATTCCCTCCCACGACACCTTCGGGCGCATCTTCGGGTTGATTGATCCGGAGCAGTTCGAGTCCGCTTTCCGGCGTTGGGTGTCGAGCATTTTACCCGCTCTGGGCGCTGAGATCGTAGCCATCGACGGCAAGACCAGCCGCCGCTCGGGTGGAGTCGATGCTACAGCGCTGCACCTGGTTTCGGCTTTTGCTGCCGGGGCCGGTCTGGTGTTGGGGCAGCGGGCTACAGCCGTGAAATCCAACGAAATTACGGCCATTCCCGAGTTGCTTTCCACCCTGGCGCTGACGGGCTGCACGGTCACCATCGACGCCATGGGCACACAGACCGCCATTGCCGAGGCGATTCAGGAGCGCGGTGCCGACTACGTGCTGGCGGTCAAAGACAACCAGGCCAAACTGGCCGAGTCCATCGAGGATTTCTGGAAGAGTTTCCGCGCCCATCCGGCCATTTACACGCCGCACACATCTGCCCAGAGCGTGGAAAAGAATCATGGCCGCATCGAAATCCGCCGCTGCACCGTGTTCGATCAACTGGAGTGTCTCCACAAGCCGCAGCAATGGAAGGGATTGCGTTGCTTCGTCGTGCTCGAATCGGAACGGACGATAGGCAACAAAACAACCCATGAACAGCGCTTGTATATCAGCAGCCTGGCTCCCGATGCCGAACGCATCAGCCAGGCCATCCGCTCGCACTGGACGGTGGAGAACCGACTGCACTGGGTCATGGATGTATCCTTCAACGACGACCAAATGCGCGCCCGAACCAAGGCCGCCGCGCACAATCTCGCCGTCCTCAAACACATCACCCTCAATCTCATCAGGCTCGATCCGGTCAAACGAAAAGGAAGCATCAAAACACGAAGAATCATCGCAGCTACTTCTGACCGATACAGAGCTCAACTCCTCGGACTCAGATGAAGTTCATGCGATTGCCCTGACAAAGAACCCCGCTGCTCGATACAGCGGGGTTCTTTCTGATACCGCCTTCTCCCCGGAAACACCTTACAACTTCCGGCCTTCCTAACGATGATCGACCGATGACCGCGCCTCCGGCGCGGATGATATCAAGCGTATCTATACCGGCAATTTGTTCAGAAAACTACGTTTTCAGATGATTGATGACAGGGCTGGGGCCGCGGCAGTTTCCGAGCCCACCAAGATGCTTAGGATCCCCTTTGAATCCATCTCTGTGTCGACCAGGGCATGACCCGAGAAGGTGTAGGCACTGGAGTAAAATCGGTTTCGCCAATAAACAGCCCGTTCTTGAAGAACTCCTCGCAGGTCTTCCACTTGTTGCTGCGCCAGCTCACCCAGGTCGATGACGTCGGCCAAGGCCGTAGCTACGTTCACATATGCGGCGATGCGGTCTTCCTTTTCGCGACGGACCGTAAGCTCTCGTACCATTCTTCTGCATAGGTCGATAGCCGTATTTATCGGGGTTGCGTTTTTCACAGCGGCGTCTACCGCTGAGAGCTTGACTGTTAACGGCGCGTTTGAGTCAACCGGTCCATCTATTGCCGTCTCTCCGCCGACGATTCTGCCATACACTTGCTTTAGAGACTCTTTGTGGGAGCTACGCCATTGCGCGAATGCAATGGCGCGGTCGATACGGGCCAGCATTATTCCGAGATCGCCTGCTGTCTCGGCGACTCCTGGCGGGAGCGGCTGTTGAGTCGGCTCGTCAAACGGAGGTAGTGTTTCAATCGCTTTGTCACAGACAGCTTCTACGTCCCTCTTCAGCAAGCTCAGGGAACCTTTGAAGGGCAGCGTATCAAATAACTCGACGCAAATCGCCTGCTTGACCAGCACAGAGGGATGTAGTGGGAGACTCTTGCGGAGTTCGGATTGAAGTGCTTCGGGCAAGTCTCTAGCGAGCTTGCCTCGGCAGGCTTCAGACCAATCGCGAACCGTCCGGCTGACGAGGTCGGCGTCGCTTTCCAGTGCTTCCTGCAGATGGGCGCGAACGGGCTTTCCGGTTTCGATGTCGACCGCCTCTTCAAGGCTACCTCCGCAGACAGCGCAAACTGAGAGATCGTCGTGCTCATGTTGTTTCATCCATGAAGACACGCGGGCATAAAGCTGCTTGCGGCGAGCGAGCACGGGCGTCGCAGCTAGCTCGGCCAAGATGGCTGCCTGTGCACGAATCTCTCCAACCATTCCCGCTGCTGCGCCGAGTAGCTCGGCTCCAAGAGCTGCGAGGTTAGATAGGCGCGCCGCACTTGGGAGTTGTTTGAGCTGCCGCAACTGGGCGATAGCTGCACCGATATTTCCCTCAAGGTCATCGCGCGCAGCTGGGTTAGCGGGGTTGAACATCGGACCGAGTACCGCCTGCGCTCCTTGCAGAGCTTGAGTCTTGCAGGACTCGAAATGTGCGGTGAGAGTTGTCAGCACAGCCTCAACTGTTCTGCTCCCCGATGGGTCGGGCAGTGGCACCCCTGGGTCAATTGCGGGATAGCCATTGATCTGGGCGCTCAAATCATTCCTTGCTTCCCGGAATGCTTCGTCTTGCTTCTCAATCTCTCTTGTGCGTGCCTTGGATGAATCGCTATTTAGACGCTGGCGAACCTTGGAAGCGTGCCGTGCTAGGTTTACCAGATCTGCAAGTCCGGTCAATTGAGCGACGGCTTGGCCAAGCTCCGAGATTGAACCTACCTGAATGAATGGGATTAACCCTGGCATGGTCGTGCCCATCCGCACAGCGATGGGATCGATTCCCAGGACGCGAAGGTCGGGATCGGTCTCGGTCACGGCTCCCCGCGCGTTACGCTTCTGGGTGCGCCGCACCGAAGGTAGGACGTTGCCGTCCTGGTCGATAAAGGTAAGTTCCACCCATGTGTCAATTGGAAGTCTATCCTGCGATGCGTCCGGTAGAAGTTGTGCCGAATCAGGCATTGGGCTGACCGGGGTCATTTTGTGGAAGGTCGCCTCCTCGCGAGATTCTGGTGTCCCGCGCTCGATACGGCATTCAAACTCCACGTTACCTTGCTCGGGTTTACGCTGGGGTCTGAGAAGTTGGCCAGTGAGGCACCAAATTACCGAATTCAGAATCGAGGTTTTTCCCGAGGCATTCCAGCCCTCAAAAAGCGTTATGGCTTGTGTAGGTTCGAAGACAAAGTTCTTGGAAGCCCCCGCGCTGGATCTCCGTGAGTGAAGACCGCCAAATTGGTGTGCTTCAACCTTGACGAGCCGAAGCCGCTTCTTGTCGCCTGCGGTAGATCCCCCCGGCACGTTCAACTTAGGCGGGTCTTCGAGAGCCGCGTCGACGAGTGCCTCTATGTCCGGCTCCATTACATTACCGGGCCATTTTGTGCGATTCTGCCGGTACCAGTTCAGGATGGATCGGGAGACTGGCGAGTTAAGCGTATGCGGCAGATTCTCCTTACCGACCCCGATAGGCCGTCCGCTAATGAGGTCCGCACAGAGGCTCTCAACTGTATGGAGATGAAGCGGTCGAGCACAGATTTCTTCGGACATAAGACGAAACCTTCAGCGACGCCTCCTCACAACTTCACCTCGTACGCTGCCATCTCTTATTATTCCACCAACTTTGGCACCTTGCGTGCTCCCGGCAAAAAAGACCTCGCAATGGACGCGGTTTCAGAACAGTAAAGGTGATTGTTCGCTTATAAGATTTCTCCTTCGTGGCACTCGCTAGGATTCGGTCCGCAGAAGAACCCGTATTGATAGGTGAACCAAACAAAAGGCACATCTAAATGTTCCCGTACGGGAATCTCAAGGTTTAACTTGGTCGAAAGTGCTTATTTGTTCCCGTTCGGTAATTTCCTCTTGACTTTGCTCTGAAAATGACTGATTATTCCCGTACGGGAATAATCATGGTGAACCATTGAGGTGTACAGCACAAGAAATCGGCCAGATCGTTCGGCAGAGCCGGAAACGGCTGGGCGTCACGCAAAAGGACTTGGCGCTGACCTCCGGCACGGGGCTACGTTTTGTCATCGACCTCGAAAAGGGCAAGGAAACCTGCCAGATCGGCAAGGTGCTGACGGTCCTACAAACGCTGGGAATCAGGATCGCGCTGACGCCGCCTGTGGTCTCATAAAGCGAGGAGTAGCGCATGGCGAAAATCCTGGATGTCTACTTGCACCGAGAATTGGTCGGCCATCTGATTCAGAATGACGGCGGCCAGATGGTCTTTGACTATGCGGCAAGCTGGCTGCAACGGCCCGACGCCACGCCCTTGTCCCACTCACTGCCGCTACGGCGGGAGCGCTTCACGCGCAAAGAATGCCGAGGCTACTTCGCCGGTATTCTGCCCGAAGAGAGCAAGCGCGAAATCATCGCTCGGAACCTGGGCATCAGCGAGCGCAACGATTACGCCATGCTGGAGCGGATCGGCGGCGAATGCGCGGGCGCTGTCACATTCCTTCCGGCTGGCGAACCCCTGCCCGCCCGTGACGATCACTATCGGGCGCTTTCCTCGCCTGAGCTGGCGGGGATTCTCCGGGAACTTCCGCGCCGTCCGCTGCTGGCTGGCGAGGCTGGTATTCGTCTCTCGCTGGCTGGCGCGCAAGACAAGATCGCCGTGCGCGTGGAGGGTGAGGCCATCTCGCTCCCCTTGGGCGGCGCACCGAGTACGCACATCCTGAAGCCAGCCGTGGAGCGGTTCGCCGGAGTTGTATTCAATGAAGCTTATTGCATGAGGCTCGCGGCGGCGGTCGGCCTGCCCGCGGCCAAAACTGAAATCCGGTGCGTGGAAGATGTTGAATTCCTGCTGGTCGAGCGTTACGACCGGACGCACAGCCAGAGTCCAAAGGGCGAAACGCTCGAACGTCTGCATCAAGAGGATTTTTGCCAAGCGCTGGGCATCGTCTCCGAGAACAAGTATCAAAAGGAAGGCGGGCCGTCGCTCAAGCAGTGCTTCGCTCTGCTGCGCGAGGTTTCCAGCGCGCCGGTCCTCGACCTGGCGCGCCTGCTGGACGCAGTGATCTTCAACTTTCTGGTCGGCAACAATGACGCGCACGGCAAGAACTTCTCGCTGCTCTATCGTGGCGCAGGAACGGCAAGCCTGGAAACGCGGATTGCGCCCTTCTATGATGTCGTCAGTACACGCTACTATCCTGAGCTGACCCGCGAGATGGCGATGAAGATCGGCGGCGAGTATTCCTCCGAGAGAGTCTCTAGCATGAATTTCGAGCAACTGGCGGAAGATGCCGGACTTGCCAAGCCGCTTGTGCGCAGCCGTGTGCCGGAACTGGCTGAAGCTGTCCTCTCGAATCTGGACAAAACCGGGATCGAACAC
>JBEKOA010000125.1:0-13342 GCA_049522255.1 Occallatibacter sp. | reverse complement strand
CTCGCTGTCGCCGCTCGCAACTTCCATTGGCGTCGAGCCACGCTAGCAGCGCGCGTACGCTACCTCGCGCCAAGGCAATTGAGCAATCCGCAGCCCCATAATAAATATTGAGGGTGTCACCGTCGGGAGCCATCGTGTAGCCGCACGGGAACACTACATCGTCCACATCGCCGTGGCGTTCGTAGGAAGCCTCGGGCCCAAACATCCACGAGTCACCCCGCAAAAGGCATCTTTCCGGATTCTCCAGATCGAAAAGTGCAAGGCCTAATCGATACAGGCATCCCGAAGGCGTGTGCCGGACGCCGTGGTAGAACATGAGCCATCCTCTGGAAGTCTCAATTGGCGGAGGAGACAATCCGATTTTATTTGCATCCCACCAGGCGCCGCGACGAGCCTCGAGAATGAGCCGGTGCCTTCCCCAATAGCGCAAGTCGGGAGAATACGAAATCCACATGTGGGCTCCCAGCGCTGTCATGGGACGATGAATGAGGGCCCAGTTCCCACCAATTCTCCGGGGCAGAAGCGCCGAATCCTTGTCATCCGGGGGCATGATCACCCCGTAGCGCTCAAAGCTTCGGAAATCCCGGGTTAGTGCAAGAGAAACTCCCGGTCCACCGCGCGAGTAGGAGGTGTAAGTGACCACATATTGCTGTAACTCAGGCACAAACGTGATGCGGGGATCCTCGATGCCCCAGATTTCCTCAGGGAACTTTTTCCAGTCGGGCATTAACGTTGGTTCGCGATCGATCTCCCAGCCGTCCACCCCGTTGCTGGAGCGAGCGGCGCAAAGATGCGACAAGCCGCGACGATCTTCGACACGGCAGAGCAGCAAGGTAGTTCCATCCGGCAACAAGGTTGCACCCGCATTAAATACGCTGTTGATGGAGTAGGGCCAATTGTTTCGCGTCAGGATAGGATTGCTGGGGTGACGCAGAAGCAGCGGCGGGTAGTGCGCACTTTCGACATTGACAAGAGTTGTTTCGGGGGTATTCATTGAGGATCTTCACCTTTCAGTGGGAGCTCGGAATTGTTCAGCGCCTGCATCTCCAACAATGCCATCAGGAACGAAAGCGTCGATTCCGCTCCCTGATTCTGATTGGCGCGTTCGGGATGCAAACCGTCGCGGCAGCCGCCCGTGACTGAATCGTAGAGCGGCAGTTGCAGATCGTTGTCGCCCAGGAACCAGTTGAATGCCGACCATGCCTCGCCGCGCCAGCGACTCTCGCCGGTTACACGAAACGCCTCGATACAGGCCGAGACAGCACCCGCCGCCTCAAGCGGTTGTTGATCAAAGCGCGCCTTTTCACCACCCTGGTGATAGAAGCCTTGTGAACCAATGGGCACAAAGTGATGGTTGGTTTCGCAATGCTGCTCTTTCAGCAGCCAATCGAGCGCTTCGAGACCGGCTGAGATCATGCCATCGTCGGAACACGCAGAGCCTACTACCAGCAGGGCCTGTGGCAGTCTCGCGTTGCCATAGGCAACAACATTTTCGAACCACTTCCAATCCGGCCGACGGATTGATTCATACATGGCGAGCAATCGACGGCTGATCACCGAGCGCATCTTCTGCGCGTCTCGATCTCCGGGATAAGAATTGAGGTATTGCTGAATCCCAAGCAAGGTATAAGCCGCGGCACGGGGACTGTAGATTTCCATGGCCGCAGGAAGGGAAAACTCAAACAGGCGTCCGGCAGCACTTCGCAGTGCCTGATTGCCGGATTGTCCCAGAACCGTCCCAAGACTCCACAAGGCACGCCCATGGCAGTCATCCGAGCCGACGGCTTCGTTCCACCGGCGATCGTAGCCGAGAAAGTTTCTGAACCGACCGGTCGCCGAATTGAATGCATGTTCGAGAAACGACAGATACCGCGCAGAGAAGTCGGGAATTGGGAAATCGGTTTTCTCCAGCGGGGTATTGGCTTCGAGCATAATCGTGAAAATCAGCGCGCGAGCGTTGTCGTCGGTCGTGTAACCCTCAACTCGATTCGGAATGGTAAAGATCGCGTGCTGGAAAATTCCGGTGTCGTCAGTGAGCGCGTTCAGATGATGCAGTTTCAATTCCGGCAGTTGATCAAGAGTTTTGGGGATGGCGCGCGCGGAGAACTGGACGCGAGGATTTTGCAGGCGGTCGCTGCGCACTCGCGAGAAACTCTTCATGTAACCCTGAGCGACACTGCTCCAGACCATGTCTCGGGAGAATAGATAGGCGCGTTTCCGCATCGCATGGCGGATGGCAGGCGTATTCAGCAGTTCGATCGTCTTGTTCGCGATCGCATCGGGGTTCTGAAAAGGCACCAGCGCGCCCCGGCGATCGTCGAGCAGTTCGATGGCGTGCCAGTAGGGAGTCGAAATAATTGCCTTGCCAGCGCCGAGGGCATACGCAAGGGTTCCGGAAACCACCTGCTCTTCGTAGCGATAGGGCGTGATATAGATATCGGCCGCGCCGATGAACGCGGCCATTTCTTCGGGCGTGGCAAAGTGGTCATGAAAGATCACTTGCGATTGAACCCCCAGTTTCCTGGCCAGTTCCTGCAAACTGTGGCGATACTTGTCTCCCTCGCGACGAAGAATGTGAGGATGAGTCGCGCCCGCGACGATGTAGGCGACATTGGAATGCTTTTCCAAAATCTGCGGCAACGCTTGAATGACATTCTCGATCCCCTTGTTCGGAGAGAGCAGGCCAAAGGTAAGCAGCACCGCTTTTCCTTCCACGTCAAAGCGGTCTTTATAAAAATTGGGATCGAGAAACGGCAGGTCGGGAACGCCATGAGGCACCATGTCGATCTTGCTGCCCGGCACTTTGAAGATCTCCTGCAAAAATTGCGATGACAACTGGCTCATGACGATGAGGCGATCCGAAAGCTCCGCGATCTCTTCCATTACCCGGAGTTGGCCAGGATTCGGCTCCCGCAGAACCGTGTGGAGCGTGGTCACCACCGGCATTTTCAAGCCGCGCAGCAGATGCAGAATGTGGCTTCCGGCTGGACCGCCAAAGATTCCATACTCGTGCTGCAGGCAAACCATGTCGATATTGTTGAAGTTGAGGAACTCGGCGGCGTCTTCATACGACTTCACGTCGTCCTGGGCGAGCGACCAGCGGACGCGCTCGGGATAGTCGTATCCTTGCTCCGTGTCGTTCACGGGTAACGCCAGCAAGCGCGTGGTTCCGTACTCCGCGGATATGGCCGCGCACAAGTCGGTGGTGAAGGTAGCAATTCCACATTGGCGCGGAAGGTAATTGCCAATTACCGCGATTCGACTCGGCAAAGACGCCCTGGCCTGCAGCCTTGCAGGTTTCGAAATCACCTGTAGAGGGAGTGAGGCGGCAACGTCCAAGAATCCGTCAGAGAACGCTTCGACGGGTAGCGCCATTCTTGTCCCTCACTTTCTTGACGACCTGTGTTGAAAAAAGACGGGCGGAGGCACCCACGCTGGATGCCCGATGGATGGCGCGCCTAATGCAGGGTTTCTTTCTTATTGAGTATTCAACGAGACCGGTCTTGCAGACTGGTCAAAATTGACCAGAATGTGCCGGCGGAGGTGGCGGCTTGAGAGAACGGATTTTCAGCGTCCTTCCGATTCTGCGACTGGGTATTAAGTTGAGCAATTTCGAACAGACTTGCGGGATACGTTCCTATATACAACCAGAATGGCCACCCCTCCCACGCTGCTCTGCATCCACCGCGATCCAACGCAACTGGGCTTGTTAAAAGAACATGGATATGAGCTGGCAACCGCGACCAACGGTTCCGAAGGTCTGCGGCTTTTCATGTCGCGGCCAGTGGATGCAGTTGTCCTCGAATACCACCTTGGAATTCTGGATGGCGTAACCATCGCCGACGAGATCAAGCAGGTCAGACCCGAGATACCGATCGTGATGTGGACCGATAACGTTGAGTTACCCAGCGACGCTTTAAAGTCCATCGATGCGCTGGTGGCCAAGTCGGACGGGCCACACTTTCTATTGGCTACTCTGCACTTCGTAATGAAGGTGAAGCCGGCGCAGCGGCAAGAAGCGCAGACAAGGAACCAAACTCCGGCTCATCTGCGGCGGCCGGGGCGGGGGCGGGAAGGAAGAGAACCTGTGCGGACTGGCGTTCCAGAATCGGCTGAAGAAAAGGACGCGGCCTTTTCAAGAGAGGTCTGGCGCAGCATTCGGAATGGGTCTTTCCGATTCTGAACCGGGCAAGCGCAACCCGATCTCAATTGACCAGCATACTGCGATCCAATCCTGGATTATGAAGTCATGAAAGTCCTAAGGGAACTCGCTCTTCTCATCCGCTGCCCGGTGTGCGGTGCCAAGCCAAAGCAGAAGTGCGAACTCAGCACTGGGCTGCCGCGAACCGAGCCGCATCTGGAGCGGTGCCTGGCGGTGGAGAACGCAGTGCAACTCACTACCGCGCGGCTTCATCTGGTCGCAAGGACTGACGAGCCTCGAAATCGTCCAAATAGCAGCCTTGTTGAACATGGCGTGAATGCGCCGAAACGGTAGTGTATGGAACACCCAGGAAGTGCTTCGTGACGATACCAGTCACCTCAAGACCGTTGAAGCGGCGCGCACCCACTTTGTCCAGAATGCGGCTGAGAGCGCGCCTGACCTTTGCTTCGCCGGGGCCGCCGATAAATATCGACTTCACTTCCGAAGCGATGAAAAACAGGTTCCATCCCGCGACGCGAATCTTGCGATCAACCGCGAAGGCGTCAAGAATCTTGACCACGCTCCACTTTCCCGAGTACGACTCGCTCTCGAGACCAAGCAACTGGGGCCACCCCGACATCAGGATCGTGCCGACTGCAACAGCTTCTGCCATGGAAACCTCCTCCCGTCGGGTTATGATCTCCGCTTTCCCTGAAAAAAACTGTCCAAAATGGCTCACATCGCCCGGTCGGTTAGGAGACGGCGTAAAGTACGGCACCGTACAAGTAGTGCCATTTAGGACTACAATCAATTGAGATGGCAGCGAGTCCACAATTGAACGCTAAGAGCCGTGAGTTCACTCCGAGCACTTTCCTTGCGACGATTGGCGAGGGCAGGAAGAATCTGACGTTCATCAAGAAGCAAGTGATCTTTGCGCAGGGGGATGCGGCGGACTCTGTCTTCTATATCCAAAAAGGCAAGGTGAAGCTCACGGTCGTTTCCAAGACAGGGAGAGAAGCCACGCTCGGCCTTCTGGGAGTGGAGAATTTTTTTGGCGAGGGCGCGCTGGCCGGGCAGGCGCTGCGCATGGGTTCTGCGTCAGCGATGACGGACTGTGAAATTCAGAGGATCGACAAGAAGGCGATGATGGCCGCCCTCCATCGCGACCCTGCCTTCTCCGAGCTATTCGTTGCGTATTTGCTGGCACGCAACGTCCGTTATGAAGAGGATCTGGTCGACCAGCTATTTAACTCCAGCGAAAAAAGGCTGGCGCGAGTTCTTCTTCTGCTCGCCCACTTTGGCAAGGAGGGCGTGCCAGAGACCGTCGTGCCAAAAATCAGTCAGGAGAGTCTGGCCGAGATGGTGGGGACCACGCGCTCACGAGTCAGTTTCTTCATGAACCGTTTCAGAAAGCTGGGTTTTGTGGATTACTCGGGCGGCCCGGAAGGCGGGTTGCAGGTCCACAGTTCGCTGCTAAGTGTGGTCTTGCACGACTAAGTGTCTCGGCGAGTTCCCGGTTGTGGCGACGGGCCCATCTCAGACGAGGATTGAGCGACCGTTGGGCGACTCCCAGAGCGTAGGCGGAAAGGTGTGAGTCAAGCCGGGTTCGGTAGCCCTGCTTTGCCGATGGCCGCACGACAGGCAAATCGCCCCCACCTCCCGGATGTCCGTCTCTTTTGAAATTTCATTCTCGCGCACGGCAGTCGAGCCGGCGACGACCGGCCCGGCACATTTATCACAAGAATAAGCGGAAAGGTGCAAGTAGTGTTTCTTCATTTCGACCCTCGCAAGTCCGGGTAACTACTTTCAGGCAACACGACGTCCGCTCACCAGGTTGATGACCAGGATTACCAGAGCGACGACCAGCAACAAATGGATCAGGCCTCCGGCTATGTGCAGGCTAAAACCGAGAAGCCACAGAATCAAAAGGACGACGAAGATTGTCCAAAGCATAGTGATCTCCTACCCCATTTGGGGCAAAACTGAATTACCTTGTGCTTGCGGGAGCCAGCTTCTTACCACACTCCATGCAACATACCTTGAAGCGCGGCGTGATCAACCCGCAGAACGGGCACACCCTCTGCAGTTTGACGCTACTTGATGGTTTGAGGGATGACAACAACGCCGACACCGATGCTTTGAGGTCCCTCAGCCTTATGCGGTAGCGGATCTTCCAGCGATCAAGAGTGCTATTCATCTGCTCTACCAGCTACCACGATGGCATGTCCAGAGCGAGCATTCTGTGCAGAATTGCTCACAAATCGCAGGTTCCGTCATCAACAGGCAATTGCTGTTGCAGACCTTCGCACTCCCAAAGTGAGCAATCTAGATCAGCCTTTCTCCCCTGCATGGGCGATGATGCCTATGAGACGCCGAATACTGTTCGGAATTGCACACGTGGAACGTGATGAAACGGTGAAGGTATGACGTCTCGATGGAAATGATCTGGTCGGCGACCCTCAATTTTAGTTTGCACGCTCCTTGAATGTTACTTGGCCGAGAGCGCCATACGAGTTGCCCGTGGCGCGAACACGGAAGTTCTCCTTTTTCATAAGTGAGCTATCTTGCTCAGACGCTGGAGCCCACACCTGTCACTCTATGCTTCTAAGTGTGTTGGTGGCGCCGCGAATACCGCCGCGAAATCCCACGGCGGGACGCGATTCGGCCCTGACAGTCGCGCGGCCAAAGACAAGGAAGGTCAAAGATCATGCCTCTAATTCAGCTACTGGAAGTTCTCATCGTGGTGGGGGTTCTGCTGTGGCTGGTGAATCGCTACATTCCCATGCAGTCGTCCATCAAGTCAATTTTGAACGGCGTCGTCGTGATTGCCGTGGTCCTGTGGCTGCTGAACGTTACAGGGCTGTTTCATTCCCTCTCGAGTATTCACCTTGGAAAGGGATGACGATTTGGACAAGCGACTGTTCATTGCCGGAATACCCGGCTCTCGTAACCGTACGAAACAACATACCGGGCAGAACAATTGCCCAAGGAGATTATTTTGAACGCTAAGTTGTGTCTGACAGTTGGAATCGCGCTCAGTGGGAGCGTATTTGCACAAACGAACCGCCAAACAACCATAGTCATCGAGCCCGTTACTCCGACGCCGATATTTCGAGTCAACGTCGTCAGCCGCAACGTGCAGGCGATCAACTACGAGCATCGCAGCGGAGCGAGCAGGGTTGACTTCGCGGGCACGGACTTGATGCCCTCGGCGAACGGCGAAGCCAAGGTGAACAGCAGGCGCGGATCCATTGAGATCGATGCGGAATTTGGCGACTTGCGGGCACCCACGACTTTCGGCAACGAGTACCTGACCTATGTGTTGTGGGCGATTTCCCCCGAAGGCCGCGCCGTGAACCTGGGCGAAGTGTTGGTGGGCAACAACCATCGCAGCAAGCTGCGCGTAACCACCGACCTTCAGGCATTTGCGCTGATCGTTACCGCCGAACCCTATTACGCCGTACGCCAACCCAGCAATGCGGTTGTCCTTGAGAATGTGATACGCGACAGCACCAAGGGAACCACCGAGTCCGTGAATGCAAAGTACGAACTGATGGAGCGGGGTGGTTACATTCCCACGGGCTACCGGTTCGACCCAGTGGTCCTGAATGCCAGGCTGCCGCTGGAGTTCTTCGAGGCGCGCAATGCACTGCGCATCGCCCAATCCGAAGGGGCCGAAGAGTATGCCAGCGGCAGCTACCAGCATGCTGTCCAGTTGATGAACAATGCGGATGAAAATGCCACCAGCAAACATATCGACACCAAGCCGCTGATCGCCGTATCTCGAGATGCCGTGGAGACGGCGGAAGATGCCCGCGAAATCGCGGTCAAGAAACTGGACGAGATCCGGCTCGCAAATGAACGTCAGGCATCGAGCGACGCGCAAGCACAATCGCAGATGCAAGCCGATATTGCGATCCGGCAGAAAGACCGTGCACAGTCTGAGGCAGCAATCGCTCTGGCCGCAACGACGCAGGCTGAGTCGGATACGCAGAATGCTCAAGCCGCCAAGGCGCAGGCCGAAGCTGACGCTGCAAAGGCGCGAGCCGATGCCGCTAATGCACAAACAGCGACCGCGCAGGCGAAGTCCGAACTGGCAGACAGCCAGGCTTTGTCAGCAGTTGCCGTTTCCACAGCCCAGGCTGATGCGGAGCAGTCCCGTTTAGCTGCGCAGCAGGCACAGCAGAGCGCACAACAAGCGGAGGCCGACAAGGCAGCCATGCGTACGCGCCTGTCCGAACAACTGAATTCCATTCTCCAGACCCGCGATAGCGCGCGCGGGCTCATCGTCAGCATGTCCGATGTGCTGTTTGACACCGGGAAATATTCATTGAAGTCGGGTGCACGGGAGAAACTGGCGAAGGTCGCCGGCATTCTGCTCGCCTACCCTGGGCTCGACATCGCTGTCGGTGGTTACACAGACAATGTGGGCAGCAACGAGATGAATCAAACACTATCGGAGAATCGGGCTGGATCGGTCCGCGATTACCTGGTGCAAGAAGGTGTGGCGACGAATTCGGTCTCAGCCAAAGGTTTCGGCAACACCTTGCCAGTAGCGTCAAACGACAATGCCTCCGGGCGGCAACAGAACCGGAGAGTCGAACTTCTCGTGTCCGGCGAAGCCATCGGCAGCCCGGTGAACACGACAACAGGAAGCTTGCAGTAGGGCAAGCGTACGCAACGATCGACAAATGGAGATGACACATATGAACCTAGTTGGACTTATCGGCACAGCAGTTCTGTCTTTTACCCTCATAGCTGCGGCTCCAGTGTTCGCACAGGAGCAGCACGACCAGCAGGAGGAACAGAAAAACAAGCCTGATCAGGAAGAGAAAAAAGCGCAACCTGAGAGGTCCTCCAAGCCCGAGGAAAAATCCGCGGCGCAGCCGGACAAGAACACCAAGCCGGAAGAAAAGAACGCGCAGCAAGAGGAAAAAAACATAAAGCCCGCGGAGAAAAACATGCAGCAGCAACAGCATGCCGCCAATAACGGCGGGGGCCGCATTCCGGCGGACAAATTCAAAGCCAATTTTGGACAGCAACACACATTTCGTGTCACCCAATCCGACTACAGCAATCGCCGCTTCCAATACGGTGGTTATTCGTTTGGATTCGTTGACGCGTGGCCCAGCAACTGGCTCTACACGCAGAACGTTTATGTAATCGAGATCAACGGCGTGTATTACCTGTGCAATGCGAGCTACCCCGGCGTCAACCTCGCCCTCAGCTTTTCCCTGTAGGCGGCCTCGTTCCCACGGGCCAGCTCAAATCCTATCGGCGCGGGTCCATCCCTTTTGGCTCGCGCCGCTTGCTTTCCCCGACCGCCTGGGTCAACCCGAAGAGTCGCGCACCCGGATTCGTGGGACAGCAGGCAATAGAAGTGAGCAGAAGTGCTCAGACTCGGCCAGTCCCCAGGTGAAATTCTTGCAACAGCATAGTCGCCGTTCAATCAGCGCAGCCCGCGACAACCCAAGGCACGAACGGGCAATCGAAGGATGAATTTGGCAAGGTGTTTCAAATGCAAAAGATCCGTTTGCTCTCTCTGGCACTTCTGATACTAGCCATGCCGGCCGCTTCGTTGGCGCAGTTCGGCGTATCGATCACGATCGCTCCCCCCGAGTTGGTGGCCTACTCGCAACCTCTTTGTCCCCAAGCTGGTTATCTGTGGACGCCGGGCTACTGGGCCTATGGGGACGAAGGCTACTTCTGGGTGCCGGGCACATGGGTCGAGCCACCCATTGTCGGCGTACTCTGGACGCCCGGCTATTGGGGTTGGGGCGGCAACGCTTACGCGTGGAATGAAGGTTACTGGGGTCCTACGGTCGGCTTCTACGGCGGAATTAATTATGGCTACGGCTACGGCGGTTCCGGCTACCAGGGTGGCTACTGGAAAAACAACGAATTCAGCTACAACCGCTCCGTGAATAATGTGGACGTTACCAATATTCACAACACTTATGAGAAGACAGTAATCAACGGTCAGGCGAGAAACAGCATTGGATTCAACGGCGGTCGTGGCGGAACAACCGCCCGGCCAACCGCTGCCCAGGAAACCGCGGCGCATGAACGCCACACTCCGGCAACAAGTGCACAAACAGGGCATCAACAGGCCGCAAGCAAGAACCACGAGCTGTTGGCATCGGTAAATCATGGCAAACCCCCGATCGCTGCAACTTCCAAACCGGGAGAGTTGGCAGGCAAGGGTGTCGTGGCAGCCAATGGTGCTGCAGCTGAGAACAAGGCTGCAGAGGGCAAAGCAACTGCGACCCGCTCAAACCAGAATAAGGCTGCAGAGGGCAAAGCAACCGCGACCCGCTCAAACCAGAATAAGGCTGCGGAGGGCAAAGCGACAGCAACCCGCTCTGATCAGAATAAATCCGCACAGAAAAAAGAGGCTGCAACCCATTCGAATGAGAACAAGGCGCCGATCCGTTCGAACGAGACCAAGACCGCCCATACGCAGCCTGCGGTTCATGAGCAGACTGCACCTCGCGCTCAGGCTCGTGCCGCCAGCGCTCCCCATCCAGAGGCTGCAACTCATGCTGAACCCGTCCATCGTTCCCAGGCCGCACCCCGCCCTCAGTCTCACCCCACCAACGCTCCTCATGAGGAGAAAAAGGCGCCTGGAGGCAAGGAATAAACCGGGCTGTCGGAATGACCGCGATGTAACAGACAGGGCGCTCAATTCAAGAAGAAGTAGAGCTCTGAAAATCGATTCACTGACCATTGGTGCGAGTCTGTTCCGCGGGCTCGCACCATTTGTTTAACAGCATCACTGGGCTTTGGGTTCCCCTCGCTTGCCCTTGCCTTCGATGATGGTGGTATTGTCCTTTCGATCACAACGTTGCGGCCTTTGGGGCGGAGGGTTACCTTCACTGCGTCCGCCAATAAATTGACCCCGCGTAGGATTGCCTGTCTCGATTCTTCTCCGTGTACGATCTGCTTTGCCATAATATTTCCCTCCAATAAATGTGTCGTCGACCCTTGAGCACCCGCGGCGGATTGACGCTTCACGGGCTTGAGATCCGTGATTGTCGATACTCGCAATCACGAAACGTGGTACTGTCTGTGACAAACCCCGTGCGGAGCGAGCTTACTTTCTTGCTCCTGCGGTCTCTTTTTTCGCTGCCACGGTAACCACGCTTAGAACCCAATCATTGAATGTGCTCCTGGTAACGGTTTTTACGCCATCGCTCGACTGGTTTCGAGGAGCTGTGTTCGATTTCGTCGTACCTTGCAGCAAGATCGTTTTCGGTGCTGCCATGTCGTATTCTCCAGGTCTTTGGCGGTATGCGTGAGATTGGTATTTGCAACGCTGAATGCCGCTGCCGCCACAGGGATGTAAGGTCACGACCGCCTTTTCGCGCATTAAGTGCTGGTAGGCCGACCTGCCTTCGGGAATAATTCCTCAGCGAGTTTATGGACGTTCATAGAGTGCTCGTGCGCCTGTCGGCTAAGTTCGTGCGCGCTCAAATGGTCGCCCTTACCGTGCGCGACAGCGGCTGCGGCGTGAGCGTGCGCGGCGAGGTTGTGGAGTTCTGCAATTCGATTATGCGGACTTTGTGGCATGGTGTGCTCCCGTGGCTACATGGCCAGCGGATTCATTGTATGCGCGCGATGCAGTTCACGCGTTGCTGCTAGTCGGCGTTCCGATACTCTTCAGGGACATCGTCCTCCGGTACCTCGCGCGTAGTCACTTCCGAGACGTCCGGATTCTTGGCGTTCTCCACACCATCAACGGCATCGGCCTCGAACGCGTTTCCCTGTTCCACTAACTCCGTCACGCTTTCCGAGTCTGCACCAGCCACATCAGATAATCCTTGAAGATCGCCGGACTGCCCGGCCGAGTCTGGCCCGAGTTCATCCTGGTGTTTGTTATTTCTAGCAATCATGATTTTGTCACCCCACAAACTTGGATGCTTTTCGAACCTCAAACGCTCGGCCGGATTTGGCAAACCTCTGGAATTAGTTAGAAATGCCCGGGCTTCCGCCACCAGCCAAAACTTAGATGCGCCCTTTTCCGTGATGGACGCAGAGCCCTTCGACTTACGCTGCTACTGCTTCTGCTGTGTGCAGCGTGCAATAAAGGGGATGAGTGTTTTCGATGATTTTTCTTGCGGTGGCCACTTCTTCAGCGGTCCCGTGGGCCAGCACCAGGAATTGATCCGACTTGAGTGCCTCTTCGTACTTCACGATGCTGTCCTTCGGGATTCCGATGCTGAAAAGTCCCGCTCCCAACGCGCCCAAGGCTCCTACCTCGACCGCACCTTCCAACCCAGCCACGATCCATGCCACGACTGGGCCAGCCGCCAGGATTGGGCCGAGACCAGGAATTATGAAAATGGCGGAGCCAAACAGGAGCCCCCAGAATCCTCCCCAGAACGCACCCACCTTACCCCAGTATTTCATGCGGTCGCCAGTGTTGTAGTAGCCGACCGCCTGCTCATCCGTATGATAGCCTGATCCGACTTGAGTGCCTCTTCGTACTTCACGTAAGTGCCTGAAGTGTTGGGTATTGTAAATGTCGCCGTACCATGGGTTGTTGAACTCTGAGGATTCCTCAGCCTCAAAATTGCCTACAGCGGTGTAGACGAAAATCCAGGAATGCTGCTTATCTGCTTGAAAATATTGGTCGGGGAGAGAGGATTTGAACCTCCGACCCCCTGGTCCCGAACCAGATTTTGTACGTTATGGAAATCTATTGAAATCTGTAGTTTGTAATTGATTAATATTGAACCTGTTGCACGCTCCTTGTTGAAAATTGTTGATCGGTGTTGAACCTGGAAGTCCCGACCGTCACAAAATCGTCTACAGTCACCAGAACGAACAGAAGACGAACAAAAGACTGCTCTGAAAAAACAATCCCACGAGCAGCCGAATTATGGTCCACGCTCGACCTCCAATCGGCAAATGCGACCTCCCATACCGCATTTCTGGCCCGAAATAACTTCCAGGTCGCCCGAACTCGGAAAAAATCGGACCATGCATCGCGTGTCCCCCAGCTTCTCCCGCCGTGCGTAGGCCGTTCACCCTTTAATGGCCTGTCCCGGACAGCGCCACCGTGCTGTTGCCGCCCGTAACATTGTCGGTAACGGTTAACGTGCCGGTTCGCGCTCCCTTTAATGTCGGCGCGAACGTGACTGAGATCCTACAGTTGGCCGTCGGCGCCAGTACTGCGGGACAGTTGTTGACCTGGGAGAA
>JBEKOA010000124.1:0-13863 GCA_049522255.1 Occallatibacter sp. | reverse complement strand
TGGTGCGGGGACTGCCGGGCGGCCCGGAAGTTCCTCGACTCCCACGGCATAGAGTACACCGAGATCGATGTGGACCGCGACCGGGAGGCCTCGGCCGAGGTGGTGCGGCGCGTGGGCAAGCGGGCCGTGCCGCAACTGGTAATCGACGGCGAGTGGTTCCAGCCCTACAAGCCGGGGCGCGGGTTGCTGGTGGATGAGTTATGCGAGAAGTTGGGGATTGCCCGGGGTTGAGATGGTTGGGTTCGTGGTATCCCACCTTAGGCGCAAAAACAAAGACGCGCCGAAGGTGGGGCATCCGTTCTTGCTCGCGGTTAGAGGCCTCCGCCTCGTACAATCGAGAGTTGAAGAAGGGCCGCTGCATGCGGTTCCGGCAAGGAGAGTTCCGTGATCGAACGCTATACCCGCCCGGCGATGGGCCGCATCTGGACTGAAGAGAACAAGTACAACTGCTGGCTAGAAGTGGAGACGGCGGCAAGCGTCGTGCTGGCCCAGGAGGGCGTGATTCCCCCTGAGGCGGCTCAGGCGATTGCCGAGAAGGCCGGTTTTTCCCTGGTCCGCATTCAGGAGATCGAAGCGGAGGTGAAGCACGACGTGATCGCCTTCACCACAGCGGTGGCCGAGAGCTTGAACGCGCAACACCTGGGCGACCAGTCGAGGTGGCTGCACTACGGGCTGACGTCAAACGATATCGTGGATACCGCTCAAGCTCTGCAGGTGAAGGCGGCTTCGGCGATCATCCGATATGACCTCGTCGAGTTTCTCGACGTGCTCAAGCGGCGGGCGATCGAGTTCAAGCATACGCCGACGATTGGGCGCACACATGGGATTCACGCCGAGCCGACCACATTCGGCCTCAAGCTGCTCAACTGGTATGCCGAGATGGAGCGCAACCTGGCCCGCTTTGATGCGGCGGCCGAGGAGATGCGCGTGGGCAAGCTCTCCGGCGCTGTCGGGACGTTTGGCCACCTGAAGCCGGAGCATGAGGAGAAGATCTGCGCGCGGCTGGGACTGAAGCCGGCTCCAGTGGCAACGCAGGTGATCCAGCGCGACCGTCACGCGGCGTACATCTCGACGCTGGCGATTATCGGCAGCACGCTGGACAAGATCGCCGTCGAGGTCAGGCACCTGCAACGGACCGAGGTGCGCGAGGCGCAGGAGTTCTTCAGCGAGAAGCAGAAGGGCTCGTCGGCGATGCCGCACAAGAAAAACCCCATAACTTCGGAACAAATCAGTGGTCTGGCGCGCGTCTTGCGGGGCAATGCGCAGGCGGCCTTTGAGAATATCGCACTGTGGCACGAGCGGGACATTTCTCATTCATCCGTCGAGCGGGTGATCTTTCCCGACTCGACGATTCTGGTCGACTATCTGCTGGCCAAGACGACCGATCTGATCCACCGCCTCCTGGTCTATCCCGAGCGGATGAAGAAGAACCTTGAAAGCACGGGCGGACTGATCTTCAGCGGTCAACTGCTGCTGGACCTGGCCGAGGCCGGAATGCAGCGTGAAGACGCTTACCGGCTGGTGCAACTGCACGCCATGAAGGCGTGGAAGGAGGATCTGGTCTTCCGCGATGAGGTGGCAAAAGATGAGGCGATCACAAAGCTGCTCACGGCCGAAAAGCTGGCGCAGGCCTTCGACTACAACCGGCAGTTAGGCAATGTTGACGCGATCTTTCGCCGCGTGCTGGGCGAGTAAGAAGACATGAACCAGCTGGAAGAGGACGATCTCGCGCGGGTCATGGAGGTCATCCGCCATGCGGTCGAGGCGGACGAGCAGGGAGACACGGCCTTCGCGACACGGATCATGACGGCGGTGGTGGAGGAGTTTCCGGAACTTGCCATCGGCCACGGCTACCTGGGCTGGATTTTGTCGCGTAGCGGAAGGTATCGCGAGGCCATCGAACATGGCCGGGTGGGGATAGAGCTCTCGCCCAAGTCGGAGCGGGTTTCGCTGCTGCTGTTTCGGGTGCTCCTGGCTGCGGGCGAGCGCGATCTGGCCTTCGAAAAGATGAAGCGTTTTCTGGCTGCCGGGAGGTCGGAGGAGTACTCCAGGCTACTGGCGGAGTGGAAGGAAATCAGCGACGAGGTGCAGTAGGGGTTTCGCAATGGGGCTGGCCAGGGGTACGCGCCGTAGGCGTAGCGGTTGTTAGCCCCGCGTTTCAGCGTGGGGTTTTGGTGGTAGAACCTGTTGAAAGCGGGGAGTCCTGTAGAGACGGTGCATCATGGCGCATACGTACGCGAGCAATTTCATTCATTGTGTTTTCAGCACCAAAGAACGCCGCTCACTCATCCCTGCCGCCCGCGCCGCCGAGCTTTATACCTATCTTGGCGGCATTGCGCGGGGCGAGGGCTTCTCACTCATCACCTCGGGCGGAACGGCCAATCACGTTCATCTGATGTTTGCCTTGCCGGCCTCTTGTTCTCTTGCCCACGCAGTGCAGAAGCTCAAAGGAAGTTCTTCCAGGTGGATGGGAGACGGATTTTCCTGGCAGGAGGGATACGGAGCCTTCAGCGTCAGCGCTTCGCAGATTGAGGTCGTGAAAGAATACGTTGAAAAACAGGAAGAGCATCACCGCAAGCGCGATTTTGAGCAGGAGTTTATTACGCTTCTACGGAATTGCGGGATCGAATATGATGAGCGTTACGTCTTTGGGTGATTGAGGAGGGCACCGTCCCTACGGGACTCCGGTCTCTGGGGTGGGGCCAGCAACCCCACGCTGAAGCGCGGGGCTAATAACCATTGCGCCTACGGCGCGGATGCTTCGGCACTGCGGAAAGTCGCGCGCAATATGACAGGAGAGGGAAGCGAGGGAATTCGATGCTACAACATTTTTTGGCATTGGCATCAGAAGTCCAGAGACCAGGAGTTATGAGCAGATGAACGTCACCCTCGCAATCACCGGAGCATCGGGCGCGATCTTTGGCCGCGAGATGCTCCGCGCGCTGGAGGCGGATGAGCGGGTTGGGCGCGTTCATTTTGTGGCTTCGGAAAACTCGCTGCGGGTGATGGCCGAGGAACTGGGAGTCAGCGGGCGGAATGATCTGCTCGAAAAGCTGCTCGGCGCGACGCCGGTGAAGACGGTGCAGGACTCTGACATCGACATCGGAGCGGCGATTGCCAGCGGCAGTTATCCATCGGATGGAATGATTATTCTGCCGTGCTCGATGGGCACGCTTGCGGCGATCGCGCATGGACTGGCTAACTCGCTGATTGCGCGAGCAGCCGACGTTACGCTCAAGGAGCGGCGGCCACTGATTCTCTGCGTGCGCGAGACACCCTTCAATCGCATTCATCTGCGGAATATGACGCTGGCTGCCGAGGCTGGCGCGGTGATCTTTCCCTGCATTCCGGCGTTTTATAACAAGCCGACTGACTCGACTGAGATGGCGCGGCAGTTTGTCTATCGCGTGCTGGCGCATGTTGGGCTACCACAGGCGAGTGCCTATGTCTGGAAGGCGGAAAAAGATAGGGAATAGGGAACTGGGATCAGGGGATTCGAGGCGCTTCCACCCGTTTTTGCCTCGATTGGGCTATTCGCTCCAGCACGTCTGCTAGGTTCCCGTCTGGGATATCGGAGACGTCCACGCCGTAGAGAGATTGAATCTTCGCGTAGGATTCGTCGAGTGGATCTTCGAGCGCGAAATCCCAGAGTGTGGACTCATCGGAGATCCATGCATCCTCTACTTCAAACACGGACTGGAGAAACTCGTTTGCCAGGGCCGAGTTCGCCTCGATCCTCTTCTGCGATGCAAATTCGAGAGGAACCTGTCTTCCTGGCCGGGGCATCGATGGCCGGGTCTCACGCGCCTTGTTGAATCTGTTTTTGAGTTGCTCAAGAGCGGCTGCGGCTGTTTCCCCTGTTCCCGTCAACGTCCAATTCACAATCTGGGCGCAGTAGGCCGGAAGGGGCAATCGCCCGAGTCTGGCGGACTCTTGGCCGGGGTCGCGCTGCTTGCGAATAATGACCGGATAGTCTTTGAGAGACCAGTCTCGCTTCCTGAAAGACAGGAGGAACTTCCAGCCAGCCAGCAGGCTGGGAAACAGATTCGTTGCAATCTTGAGTGTCATTTCATTACCAAGAATATGCTCTTCACGGTTCAGGAGCTTCGATTTATATTTGACATCAGCGCCGCATTCCGTTGATACTGCTTTCTATGCAGAGCTTGAGGGAACACGGAATTGCGGTCATGGCCATGTGTATGTGCAGGTCGTGCGGACCCATCCGTGTGGCTCTTGAGAGGTAAATGCGCAAAGCGCAACCGATCTTGAAGACAGGCGGCCCGGGTCCAAAAGGATTCGGGCCGTTTTGATTTTTGGGTCCCAGGTATCCCACCCTAGCCGCAAAAACAAGGGCGCGGCGAGGATGGGGCACCCAGGGTCCAATATCGATCCAGATATCCGAAACAGCGAAGTCAAGTTAAGAAGCACACATCCCCGAGAACACACAAACTTTAAGGAGTCGACCAATGTCCGAAGCGAAGAAGCAACACCTTGCCACCCTTGCCGTCCACGCCGGCCAATCGCCTGACCCGGCGACCGGCTCACGCGCCGTTCCCATCTACCAGACCACGTCGTATCTGTTTCAAGACGCCGACCATGCCGGACGGCTCTTTGCGCTGAAGGAGTTTGGCAACATCTACACCCGCATCATGAATCCGACGACCGACGTGTTTGAGAAGCGTGTCGCGGCTCTGGAGGGCGGCGCGGCTGGGCTGGCGACGGCTTCGGGGCAGGCGGCCGAGACGCTGGTTGCTACTACGCTAGCTGGGGCGGGGGACGAGATTGTTTCGACGACTTCGCTCTATGGCGGGACTTATAACCTCTTCCACTACACCCTGCCGCGCCTGGGCATTACGGTGAAGTTTGTGGACGCGGACGACTTCGATGGATTGGAGGCCGCGATCAACGAGAAGACCCGGGCGGTCTACACGGAGACCTTGGGCAATCCCAAACTCGACGTGGTGGACATCGAGAAGATCGCCGCGATCGCACACAAGCACAAACTGCCGCTGGTGATCGACAATACCTCGGCTTCGCCGGCGCTGGTGCGGCCGATCGAGTGGGGCGCGGACATCGTGGTCAACTCGGCCACCAAGTTTCTGGGCGGGCACGGCACGACGATTGGCGGCGTGATCGTGGATGCGGGCAAGTTCGACTGGGCGGCTTCGGGGCGCTTCAAGGACTTTACCGAGCCGGACCCGTCGTATCACGGGCTCTCCTATACAGAGGCCTTCGGGCCGCTGGCCTTCATCCTCAAGGCGCGGGTGCAGGGGTTGCGCGACACTGGAGCGGCTCTGTCGCCCTTCAGCGCCTTTCTGCTGCTGCAAGGGATTGAGACGCTGCATCTGCGGCTGGAGCGCCACTCGCAGAACGCACTGGCCGTCGCCAAGCATCTGGAACAGCACCCCGGCGTCGAGTGGGTCAACTATCCCGGCCTGGAGTCGAGCCAATACTACGAGCGGGCCAAGAAGTATCTGCCTACGGGGCAGGGCGCTTTGCTGACCTTTGGCGTCAAGGCCGGCGCCGAGGGCAGCTTTGAGGCGGGAAAGAAGCTGATTGATTCGCTGGAGTTGTTCTCGCTGGTGGCCAATATCGGGGACGCCAAGTCGCTGGTGATTCACCCGGCCTCGACGACTCATGCGCAGCTTTCACCGGCGGAGCAGGCCGACACGGGCGTAACCCCGGAACTTGTGAGGCTGTCGGTGGGCATCGAGGACGTTCGCGACATCATTGCCGATCTGGATCAGGCGATTGAGGCCGCCAACGGCCACAAGTTCGTATGTAAAGCCGAAAGCGCGGGTCTTGTTGCACAATGAAGGTTATGACCGAATCGAGCACCGGGGCCGACGCCTGGCCGGTTCCACGGGGGACTGGAGGATCAACCCTCACCCCCACGTATGAAGGCGACTTTGTGCTCGACGAGCATTTGTCGCTGGAGTGCGGCCGCAGACTGGCCGGCGTTACGCTGCACTATGCGGTCTACGGCCGACTGAACGCGGCCCGGGACAACGCCGTGCTGGTCTGCCATGCGCTGACCGGCTCGGCGCTGGTGGGTTCGTGGTGGCCGGAGATCTTCGCTCCTGGCGCGGTGCTCTCGCTGGAACACGATTTCGTGATCTGCATTAACATGCTGGGCTCCTGTTACGGCTCGACGGGTCCCGGTTCGGTGGACCCGGAGACCGGCAAGAGCTATGGGCCGGAGTTTCCGCTGATTTCGATTCGCGACAACGTTCGGGCGCAGGCCAGGCTGCTCGATTCTCTTGGCGTTCGGCGGCTGCGGCTGGTGCTGGGCGGATCGATCGGCGGGATGCAGGCGCTGGATTGGGCCATCCACGACCCCCAGCGCGTACAGCGCGGGCTGATCATCGGCGTTGCTCCGCTCTCGGCGATGGGGCTGGCGCTCAACCATCTGCAACGCCAGGCCATCGTGCATGACCCGGAGTGGCTGGGCGGCCGCTACTTGCCGCAGCGGCCCCCGCGCCGGGGACTGTCGCTGGCCAGGCAGGTGGGCATGATGAGCTACAAGTCTACTGAGCTCTTTGACGAGCGCTATGGCCGCAAGCCGAACCGCAACGGGGAGGATCCGTGGGCAGCGGACAACCTGGTCGCGGGGCAGGATGGAGGGCTCGGCCTGGTTGGAGGGCGATTCGACGTTGCCGGCTACCTCGACTACCAGGGAGAGCGCTTTGTCGAGCGCTTTGACGCCAATTCCTACCTGGCGATCCTGCGCACGATGGATACATGGGACCCGCTGCGCGGATTTTCCTCGCCGGAGGAGGCTTTTGGCGGGATTCGCGCTCGGCTGAGCTTTGTCGGCATCAGCTCGGATTGGCTGTTTCCGCCCCAGAACGTGCGCGATTTTGCCTATACGATACGCGCGGCCGGCGTCTCAGCCGACTACCGGGAGATGACTAGCGCCCACGGCCACGATGCCTTCCTGGCCGAGCAGGCTGAACTGGTGCGGCTGCTGCAGTAGAACCGGGAACCATTTTCCCGGTTCAGGTGTCTAAGCCGGTATGCGCCCGAATAAGCGGCAAGCCGGAGGACTGGGGCAGAGGTGGGGGCTTGCGGCACCGTTTTGCTTGGAGTGCGCCGATCGCCGGAGCCCATCCGCAGACCGAATTCGGCGTTCAAAGCCTTACCGGGGCTATCGGCGGCGCGCCTTGCCAAGGGAAATCCTTCGTTCCCTAATAACTTCCCTTGTCATCGGGGGCAAGGCTTTCTATAATCCTTCCAACACCGCATTCGAAGCCGTGGTATCGTTGATCCGTCACCCCGGCGCTCAACCGCCCAAAAGAACGGTTGCGCATACCACGAGCGGGTGCTTAACATTGATTTCCATTTTGGCATTTCCCAGGAGCACTGAATGAAGAAGCTAGTCTTCGCGTCTGTGATGGCATTGGCGAGCATCACCCTCGTTTCCGCGCCCATGCTGCGAGCCCAGGATTCGATTACCATCAAGGATCCGCAGGAATTCAACGCCTATCAAATGGCCAACACGCAAACCGATGCTAAAACCAAAGCAGGGCAACTGGAAGACTTCCTGACCAAGTATCCGCAGAGTGTCGTCAAGGCCGCAGTGCTCGATTCACTGATCGACACCTATCAAAGCCTGCAAGATGCCGACCACACTCTCAGCGCCGCCAGCCGCCTGCTCCAGGTGGATCCCAACAACATGAAGGCTATCTTTATCTCGGTCTTCATCAAGAAAAGCCAGTGCGCCAAGACCAGCGATGCGCAGACCTGCGACGACGCCGCGGCGCTTGCCCAGAAGGGCCTGGTTGCCACCAAGCCTGCCGGAACCTCGGACGACGACTGGAAGAAGATGACCGGTGGAACTTATACCGCATTTCACTCGGCCATCGCATTGGACAATATCGTCTCCAAGAAGGATTTCAAAGCCGGGATCTCGGAGTATCGCACCGAGCTGATGCTCTATCCGGCCGCTCAGACTACGGGCGGGCCAGGACTGTGGGATACGCTGCAACTGGCTGAGGCCTATATCAAACAGGAGGCCGTCGACTCCAAGCTGGCGCTTCAGACCGCGGCCAAGGCGAAGGCAGCAACCGATCCTGCCGCCAAGGTCCAGGCAGATAAAGACGCCAAGGATGCAAAGGATGCGGATGGGAACGACCTGGTGCAGGCAGTCTGGTTCTATGCCCGCGCATGGAACTTTGCTCCCGCGAGCCTCAAGACTCCGATCGAAACCAAGATGAAGTTCTACTACACGAAGTATCACGGCAATGTCGAGGGACTCGATGCGGTGAAGACTCAGGCCGCAGCCACGGTCTTTCCGCCGGGAACCTTCGTTCTTTCCGCCGCTCCGACGCCGGCCGAGATCGTCCACAAGCTGATTGTTGAGACTACCGACCTGAACAGCCTGGCGCTGAGCGACAAGGAATTTGTTTTGGCAAACGGCAACCAGGAAGATGTCGACAAGCTCTGGGCGCTGATGAAGGGCAAGGCAACGCCGGTTCCCGGAGAAGTCATCTCGGCGACCGCTTCGGTCATTCAACTTGCGGTCTCTCCGGATGCCAAGGGCGCCACTCCGGAGTATGCGGACTTCATCGTCAATCTGAAGACGCCTCTGGCCGACAAGGACATTCCGGCGGCAAAGGTTGTCTACGGAATTCAACCCGCGGCAGAGCTGGACGGCACTTACGACTCCTACACGCAGGTTCCAGCCACGGAAACGAGTGCGCAAACGGCGCAGATCGTTCTCAAAGACGGCGTGATCGTGCCGGAGAAGAAGAAGCCGGTCGCAACACACAAACCGTCCGCGGCGCACCACCCGGCGGCGCATTGATCGGTTGAACTGATTGATTTGTTGATCATGCCGGATCGTTCAACTGGCCGGCACGCAAGTTCCTCCTCCTGGGCCATCAAGGGCAGCCTGCATCAGGCTGCCCTTCTTTATTGGCCTCAGCTCTCAACCAAGAGGCTGCCCCACGCGGTGGTGGTAGGCTATGGGCAGAATGCAACGATCGGGAATCCTCGCCGCCGTATTTGCTGCTGCCACCTTGGCAGCCGTCTGTGTCCCAGTTAAAGCTCAGTCTGAACAAGATGCTCCAGCGCCTCAGCCCCGGCACGTACGCAAGGCCGATCAGCGCCCCATGCCCTTCGCTCCCGGCAGCGAGTCGACTGTGCCGGTAGCCGCGCTCGAGTTCCGGTCCTACGAACAGATGAGCGGGCAGGATCGCGATCTGGCGGCGGATGCCGAATCCGCAATTGGCGAGCGCGCCGGATTTGCCGGGTTGGAGTTCAATGAGGGCAAGTGGAGTTACCAGCAGATTGTCTGCCCCGCGCTGCCCAATCATCTCCTCCTGCAGTTCACGCGCAACAACGGCACCGGCGACATGAGCGTGTTTTCGGCCGCGATTCCGCGGGGTGGAGACGGAAAGGTGCGCATCATCCCCATCGTGCGCCGAGGCTACTCGCTGTTTTCGCCCGCGCCCATCAATGCGCTGACCATCTCGGCCTTCAACCACATCCGAGCCGAGGAACACTCAGAACAGACTCCAGCGTGGCTCGAAACTGGACTCTGTTACGGCGCGCTAGCCGGCGCGCATCCCCAGATAGGACCGGCGGAGGAGACTGAGGTCAAGAAACTCCCGGCTGCTCCGCCGGGCAGGCTGGACATTCCCATGCATGGAGGAGCAGTCATCTCTTTCACCGACGTATCGGCCATTCCCCGGCCCATGCTTTGGACCATGACATTCAACGGCAAAGGGAGGCTGCTCAAGGCCACGCATTCCAGAGCGCCCCGGTTGAGCGAGAGGGTTGCCGAGAGGAAGCCGGTCGAGATCGCGGGAAAGCCCGTGAAAGCAACCGATCCGGAGGCGAAGGCGATTCTGATCAAGAGCAGGGAGTAGGGATTAGGCGGAATGTTGGCAGGTTTTCGCCTCTGCCAAGTGATTTCGAGAGATTATTTCGCACATCAAGGACACAAATTCGCTTGACAGCCGGGTACCATGGCTAACCCCTGACCCCTTTTACTCGCCAAGCATGATGCGCTGAATGCGCAGGGCGCGGCCGGTCGCGGGATCGCAGGCGACCAGAGCGGCGCACATCTTGGGGTTTCCTTTGGCGGCCTCGAACTTGCCCGGCATCCCGGTCAGAAACCGGTGCAGCACCAACTCCTTTTCAACGCCGATTACGCTGTCGTAGGGGCCGCTCATGCCCACATCGGTCTGGTAGGCGGTCCCTCCGGGCAGCACGCGCTCGTCGGCGGTGGGAATGTGCGTATGCGTGCCCAGCACGGCGGTCACGCGACCATCGAGATGCCAGCCCATGGCGACCTTTTCGCTGGTGGCTTCGGCGTGGAAGTCGACCACAATCACTTTGGCCTCGATGCAGGCCAGCATGCCGTTGATGGTGTGGAAGGGGTCGTTGGTCGTGTTCATGAAAACGCAGCCCTGCAGATCGATGACCGCAAAGCCGACGCCGCTGGCGGTCGTTCCCTCGAAGATGCCGTGACCGGGCAGGCCGGGCTGGAGGTTGGCCGGGCGCAGGACGCGGCGGGGGCGCTCCTGGCTGCCGGCGGGCACTGAGTTCATGTAGTCGATCAGCTCGCGCTTGTCCCAGACGTGGTTGCCGGTGGTGAGCACGTCCGCGCCCAGATCGAAAAGGTCTTCGGCGATCTGCGGAGTCAGGCCAAAGCCGCCGGCGGCGTTTTCGGCATTGATAATGACCAACTCGACATCGTGCGCCTCGCGGATGTGCCCGATGTGTTCGCGCACGATCCTGCGTCCCGCGCTGCCGAAGATGTCGCCGATGAAAAGAATGTTCAAATACAGCTCCTAGCTCCTAGCTATGCCCAAGTTTCGCGCCTGTTGAGCCTCTGAATCGGTTCAGTCTTGTGTCAGGGCACGACCTCAGTGGTGCCGCAAGTGCAACAAAAAAGATCGGGCTTTAGCCCATGAGGGATTTCCCTGGCTCCAGCCTGTCAAGGTCTGAGGCATCCCACCCTTGCGACAAAAACAAATACGTCGCAAGGATGGGGCACCCATACGATTTGCTCACTCCGCGCTTTCCGCTCCCTGATCTCTGATTTCTGTTCTCGGGTCCCGGTTTCTCATCAGCGGGAAGAGGATCACGTCGCGAATGGATTTGGAGCCGGTCAGCAGCATCACCAGCCGGTCGATGCCGATGCCCTCGCCGCCGGTGGGAGGCAGGCCGTAGGCCAGCGCGCGCACATAGTCTTCGTCCATCTGGTGGGCCTCGTCGTCGCCGCGGTCGCGCTCGGTTAGCTGCTGGGCAAAACGCTTGTGCTGCTCGACTGGGTCATTCAGCTCGCTGAAGGCGTTGCCCAGTTCGAAGCCCCCGCAATAAATCTCGAATCGCTCCACCCAGTCCGGATCATCAGGCTTCTGTTTGGAGAGCGGCGAGATGGCTGTGGGGAACTCGTAGATGATGGTGGGCTGAATGAGGCGTGGCTCTGCGATGAATTCGAAGAGAAGGGCGACGAGCTTTCCCCAAGGATCGCCGGCAAACATCGGCGCTTTCATCATGTTATTAAGTACGGCGGAAAGGCCTGCGTGGTCCTCGTCACTTGGATCGTTCAGATACTTGGTCCCCGCGCATTCTTGAGCCCTTTTGCACCATTCGCGGAAATTCATTTCGTTGCTGAGGTCGTATGCCGATGGTCGTGCGGCATCGTCAGGCCACCACTTGGTAATTGCTTCGCGCATCGTCAGCTCTTGCACGTTTCCGAAGTCGATCTCTACGTTGTTGAAGACCGTCTTGGTTGTCCCGTTCACCTCTTCCGCCACGAACTTCAGCAATTCCTTGGTCAGCGTCATCAGGTCGTGATAGTTTGCGTAGGCCTGGTAGAACTCGAGCATGGTGAATTCGGGGTTGTGCTGCGTGCTGATGCCTTCGTTGCGGAAGTTGCGATTGATCTCGTAGACGCGGTCGAAGCCGCCGACGACCAGGCGCTTCAGATTCAGCTCCGGAGCGATGCGCAGAAAGAGGTCAAGATCGAGCGCATTGTGATGGGTCGTGAAAGGCCGGGCAGCCGCGCCACCGGCGATCTGCTGCAGCATCGGCGTTTCGACTTCGATGTAATCGCGGCTATCGAAAAACTGACGGATCGCCTTGATCGCCTTGGCGCGCTTGACGAAGACTTCGCGGGCTTCGAGGTTGGTGAAGAGATCTACGTAGCGCTGGCGGTAGCGCAGCTCGACGTCGGCCAGACCGTGAAACTTCTCCGGCAGGGCCAGCATGGCCTTGGCAAGGAAGGTCAGCCGTTCGACGTGAATGGTCAGCTCGCCGGTGCGCGTGCGGAAGAGATAGCCGGAAACGCCGATGTGGTCGCCCAGGTCGAGGAGCTTGTAGAGCGCGAAACCCTGTTCGCCGACGGCGTCGAGACGAACGTAAATTTGCAGCCGCTGGCCGCCCTGCTGGAGGGTTGCGAAGCCGGCCTTGCCCTGCGCGCGGATGGCCATGATGCGTCCGGCGACGGCCACGGTCACGCGCGGCGACTCCAATGCCTCAGCCGTTGCCTCGCCCCACTGCTCCCGGACCTTGGGGATTGCGATCGCCTCATCTTCTTGCGAGGACGGAAAGCGGTTGGGATAGGCCGCCTGGCCCAGCTTCTTTATCTCTTCCAGCTTTTCCTGGCGCAGCTTGAAGAGGTTCTGCTCAAATTCCGAATCGTCAAACACTCTTGTCTTCCTTTGTGAAAACAGTGTGAACGGTGCAATAGCCAGTATATCGTTCATTGCGCAGAAGGTGAGCGGAGGAGCGCTTCGCGGGAGGAACGTCTCAGTGTGATTGCTGACACAGGTTGATTGGCCGCGCCGGCATCCGGCCATTTAGGAAGGTTGCCATGAATCCCGGACTTTTTGTATTGCTTCTATGTGCGTCGCTTGTCCCAGCGATGCAAGCCAAGGCAAAGACGATCCTGCCGGATGCCTGCGGAGACGACGACGTCAAATTCAAAGTTGACACAAAGAAAGACCATCCGGCACCACCTCCGCCGACTGCTGGAAAGGCTCAGATCGTCCTTATTGAAGACGAAAACAGTAAACTTGATTCTTTCAATTCTGCGACCACCCGTTTCGGATTGGATGGAGCTTGGGTTGGAGCCGACTTTAGCGACTCTTACTTCGCTGTTGATGTGGAACCTGGAGTACATCACGTTTGCGGGAATATTCAAGATTCAGCAATGTGGTTCGGTTTGATCAAGAAGGCAGTAGACATGGCAACATTTACCGCGGAAGCAGGCAAGGTCTACTACTTTATGGCTACGGTGAATGTCACGCGTAATGGCGGTAACCGCACCTTTGAATTTGGCTTTTCACCGGTCAATGAGGATGAGGGAAAGTATCGCGTCAAAGCATTCAAATATTCCACGTGGAAGACTAACAAAAAGTAGTCTCATCCATCTCGCGCCGAAGGACATTGATCGTTGATAATCACGATGGATGCCGTTCCAGCGCCCCATTCCGGAGTCGAAGCCGCCAACGCAGGGCTCGAGCGCGCTTCGTGGCTACGTCGAGGCGGAAAAGCTGATTCAGCTCGCCTTTGTGCTTCCTGGGGCTGTGGTTGTTGGCTGGGGAGCCGGCTGGTGGGCGGATCAACGTCTGCATCAGCATTGGGTTGCGATTGCAGGAATCGTGTTTGGAAGCATCGCCGGGTTGTTTTATGTGATCCAGCAGGCGGTTGCCTCTGAGAAGAAGTCCCGAAAAGAAGAGCCGATCCAGAATGGGACGGGCGAGGGAAGCGCGGATAAGCAACTATGAGCCCGGAAACCCACCCGATTGTAGATCTTACCCAGGCGGATCTTGACGCGATGCTGAAGCGAGCGTTGCGTAACACGCTGATTCTAGGGCTGGTTTCCGCTCTTGCAGTGACCATTGG
>JBEKOA010000123.1:0-14023 GCA_049522255.1 Occallatibacter sp. | reverse complement strand
ACTGACTGCCGATCGAGGGTCTTTTCCAGCAATTCGACCGGTTGCTCCACCTCGACCGTATCCTCAAAGGTCTGCACAATCTTGCCGGTGATGGTAATCACCTGGCCGCGAATGTTCACCACGCCCTTTGCCACGCCGTCCTTGGTGACAAAGGTGATGTCGCGGTTCTTCATCTGCAGCGTGATTGGAACCAGAACCATGCTTTCGGTCACTTTGACGTAGTCTGTGCGCACATCGAAGGGGAAGACCGGGCCGGAGAGCAGTTTGTGTTCAGACATGAAAGCGGTAAGGTCTTTGAACTTGATCGGCGGCGGAGCAAAAATCTTGGCGGCCAACTCGATGCGGTCAAATTGCTTTGACTGCTCCGAAGATCCCCTATTGCCGGCGTTGATGTTTTCGATGCCGCCCTGGAAGCGGTCTGATTTCTTGGCTCCGCCCATCTCTTCGGCTTGCGTCAAGCCCATACCGGGGACGCGCAGTAGCGCGTCCTTTTCACTGCGATCGATGGTGAAATGGTAGTCGCCGCACTGGCAGGAGTCGACAAACTCGAGATCGATATTCTCACCGATGCTCTCGATATACCGGTAGTGCCAAACTTCAAATGGGAAGGTCGCGGTGCTACCGCCGCCCTCATCCGCGGGCCGGTTGTATTGGCCGCCCGAGGGATGGGCGTCGATCGAGTCCGGGGCGCCAAAGGAGATATAAACGTGGCCGCGGTCGGTCTTCCAGCCTGGCTTGCCGGCTGCAAAATGCTCGTTGGCGTAGGCGATCCGACGGTAGTGCTCTTCGCGAAACTCGTTCTCCGGCGAATCGGGATCGGGGTTGCGGCGCAGCCAGAAGTTCTCGATGAAGGCCTCGCGCTCCTCGTCGTTGCTCAGGTTCTTAAATGCGCTCCGCTCTTCATCGGAGATGATGTAGGCCACATCCTGCTCCAGCCAGGACTTATAGGCGTGGCTGAGCTCACCCTTGTAGGAGTTGCGGGCGGCGAACTTCTGCTTGTCGGTGCGTTCGCGCTTGAGAGGGTCCGGTTCCTGATCCCCTGCCTGACTCTGGCTGCCGGCCGGTTGGGCCTGCGTGGGTGGGTTGTCCGTCTGCTGAGCCCGGAGGCGAGCGGGGGGATTGAATGCCAGGCCGAATCCCAGTGCGGCGAAGAGGATAGGTCGATACTGGTTGAGCGTCATTTGCCTTGAAAACTCCTGCAATCCTCTATTCTACGGGTCCGAAAAGGACCGGGCAAGATCCCATCGGAGGTTAGACGCCGGAATCGATCCATGGTAAGCCGAAGAGCAGCGGAACTCGATGCCGAACGGCTCCTTTGAAGCCGGGAGACTGCATCAGAGCACGAATTCGGTCGTACCGAATACGAAACAAAGCAGATGGCGGGTTTCATCTCCTTAAGAATCTCTCTTAAAGGCTGACCCACACCTCGCTTTTGAGACCAGCCGGCCCCCATCCGCGTCAAAGCACTAAACGCAAGGGCTCTGTTTCACTCCGCCGCTTCCAAATATTCTGCTGACTTCGCAGCGTCCGTACTTTTCGAGAGGGTCTCCCACGCGATTCCTGCGGAGAGCATCCGCGCTGCGTGACGGGAACCATTGAGATGCCTGACGCTGATTTTGCTCCCCTTTGGGAACCGCGCCAACCGCAATTGCGTACACTGAAATTGAAGAGACACGGAGCACGTACCCCGCATGAAAAAGATCATCCTCATTTCTCTCGCCGTCGTCGCCGTCGTCGCGCTTGTGGCCGTATTCATTTGGAGGCAGCAGTCCGGCTACACCAAGGTCCTCACCGCCAAGATCGCGCGGCAAGACCTCGCCACGGTCGTCAGCGGAACCGGACAGATCAAGCCCAAGACCTACGTGAATGTCGGCGCCACCTCCTTCGGCCGCATCACCCACCTTCTTGTGAAGGAGGGCGATCACGTGACCAAAGGCCAGGTCATTGCTACCGTCGAGAGCGTCCAGCCGGAGGCGAATGTCGAGGCCCAGCAGGCCAATATCTCCGCCGCCAAGACCGACATCGCTTCTTATGTTGCGGCTGAGAAGACAGGCGAGGCCAATGTCGAGCACGCCAAGGCGGACCTCGAGCAGAAACGACTGGACTGGGAGCGCGCACAGGGCCTTTACAAAGACGGCATCCTGGCCAAACAGGACTTCGACGCCAAAAAGGCGGCTTATGACACCGATGTCGCCTCGCTGAATCAGGCCGTAGCCCAACTCAATCAGGCCCGTGCGCAGACCGATTCGGCGCGCGGACGTCTCCAGACCCAGGTGGCCACTCTTCGCTTCAACCAGGACGCGCTCAGCAAGACCGTCTCCACCGCGCCCTTTGACGGCATTGTGACCAACCTGCCCGTACGGGAAGGCGAGACGGTAGTCGTCGGCATTCAAAATGCCGAAGGCTCAACGCTGATGACATTGGCCGACATGAGCGTGATCACCGCCGAGGTCAAGGTGGACGAAACCGACATCGTCAACATCCAGATCGGCCAGCCTGCCGACGTCACCGTTGACGCCCTCCCCGGCAAGGTCTTCAAGGGCCATGTCACGCTGGCCGGAGATCAGGCCCTGCTACGCTCTACCGGAGTCGCCACTTCGCAATCGACCACAGGCACCGAAGAGGCAAAGGACTTCAAAGTCGTCGTAACGCTCGATGCGCCCTCGAGCGACCTGCGCCCCGGCCTCAGTTCGACCGCCAAGATCACCACCGCGCACAAGGCGAGCGTGCTTTCATTGCCTATCCAGGCGCTCACCATGCACAACCCCGATGACGACAAGCCCAAAGATGGAGTGCAGGCGGCATCCACATCAAGTACCGCGAAAAGCGCCTCGGTGCAGGGCGTCTATGTCGTAAGCAAGGACAAGGGTGGCAAGCTGCGAACCAAATTCGTTCCCGTCACCACCGGTATCACCGGGGCTACCGACATCGAAGTCCTCAGCGGGCTCAAGGACGGCGACGAGATCGTCATCGGCCCCTACAAAACGCTGCGAAGCTTGAAAAGCAATGCTTTGGTTAAGCGGGACACCGCCAAGCCGATCACGCCGGGCAGCAGTTCATAGGGAACCTCCGAACAAGCCGGTCTTTTGAGAGTTGTTGTTTCGGATAAGTCGCTGTCGTGAGTAGGATGCTGTTTTGAAAGGGCATGACTTTCGTCTTGCCGTAAAGGGCCTCAGAAACAAGGGGCATTCGCCCCTGAGGGATCTCGCCACTGGCATAAGGATGAAACTCCTATGGCTTCACAAAGCATCAGTACCGAAGACGAGTTGAAGCAGTCCGCGGGTCCAAATGGCGACATGATCGTCGTCGAGGATCTGTGGCGCACCTACGACATGAGCTCGGAGCAGCAGGTCCAGGCGCTCAGCGGCGTCTCCTTGCGCATCAAGCAGAACGAGTATGTGGCCATCATGGGCCCGTCCGGCTCCGGCAAGTCGACGCTTATGAATCTGATCGGCTGCCTCGACACGCCTTCCCGGGGCCGTTATTGGCTCAATGGCCAGTTGGTCAGCGAACTGGACGACGACCAGTTGGCACGCATCCGTAACAAGGAGATCGGTTTCGTCTTCCAGACCTTCAATCTGCTGGCCCGGGCGACCGCCTTGCATAACGTCGAGCTGCCGCTGATTTATAACGGCACGCCGGCCGCGGAACGCATGGAGAGAGCCAAGCAGTCGCTGGCCAGCGTCGGCCTCGAGTCGCGCATGTACCACAAGCCCAACGAACTCTCGGGCGGGCAGCGGCAGCGCGTGGCCGTAGCTCGCGCCCTCGTCAACCGGCCATCCATCATCCTGGCCGACGAGCCCACCGGCAATCTCGATTCCAAGACGGGTGTCGAGATCATGGCGCTCTTCGATACCCTCCACGCCGGTGGCAATACCATCGTGCTCGTCACCCACGAGCCGGACATCGCCGAGTATGCCCATCGCGTGGTGCATATTCGCGACGGGCAGATTTACTCCGACGAACCCTCCAAGCGCTTCCGCTGAGGCCATCCATACCGCGAGAACAAATCCAAATCTCCAGCCCTCCAGAACCGGAAAGACACACTCTTTCCGGTTCATGTTTTTTCCGCCTTCGCCGATGAAACCTCTGTCGGCCTTGGAATAGCATTTTGGGCCATGGAGGCGAGGCACGTTGAGAGCCATTCACAGCTCCGCTCTGCACCAACCCCTGCCCCAGCCTCCCGTCTCAGGCCTGACTCTCGTGGAAGTGGGATCCCCAGCTGAAGCGCAGCCCGTCGGAGTCAGCGCCGCGTGGCGGAAGCTATTGATGCAGGCTGAGATGGCCGCGCCGCATGTGCAGGTAGCAACCATCGAAGGCGAGCATGGCGCAGGCAAGCACACTCTGGCCCGCTATCTCTTCGGCCGATCTCCGCTCTCCGGCGGCAGCTTTGAGCGCCGCGACGCCCGCGAATGGCTGGTAACCGACGCCGACCCGGCTACCCTCGCTGGCTGCACCTATCTGGATCGTGTCGACCTGCTTGCGCCTCCGGGCCAGGGTCTGCTCTTAGGCGTGCTCAAGGCCCTCCAGGACCGCCCGCCAGGCCGCTTCGTCATGCTGGCCTCTTCTCAAACTTCACTGCGCCAGATGGCCGCGCAGGGCCTGTTGCTGCCGGACCTAGCCTTCCGTCTCACCGCCGTCCGCTTTTCCATTCCCCCGCTGCGCCAGCGCCGGGAAGACATCACCGTGCTCGCCCAGTCGCTGCTTGAGCGCATCTGCGCTCTCTATCAGCAACGCCCCGTCATCTTTGGCCCCGGCACACTGGCCCGCCTCTTGCAGCACAACTGGCCGGGCAACGTCCGCGAATTGGCTGCCGTGCTGGAAACGGCTCTCCTCGAAGCCGTCAACGGCGTCATCCGTCCCGACGACCTCGCCCTGCCCACGGGCCTGGAGCCATCCCTGGAGACGCCGTCGACGATCCAAACTGGCAGCCTCGATCTTGATGCGGTCATTCAGCATCACGTGCAGTATGTTCTCGATCTGAACCGCGGCAACAAGCTCCGCGCCGCCCGCCAACTCGGCATCAGCCGTTCCACCCTCTACCGCATTCTGGGCAACGAAAACATCCTGTCCCACTGAGCGGCGCGCCCCGCTGGAATGCATGGACCTCATCGCGCGTCGTCACAACACGGCCAATCAGTTTTTGTCTGGTCGCCCGAGAGCTATACACATTCAGAGAAGGAAGAAACTCGGGCCGCAAATCTCCCGGCTAACTTGCACACTCGCCATCTCCGCGCAGCGGAGGCTAACTCGCTGCACCTATCCTTAAGGCTTTGAACCCGGAGACCAACCTACTTCGCCGGCATCCCGCCATTCACCACACCAGTCCCTGCATATGCGCCAACAACCCACTCGCTCATGGGCCGCTGCTCACCGCAATCAAGGCACATCGTCTTGGCATACTGCGCCCCGCAATGCGGACAAGCGCCCCGGGTCTCGAAAGTGTCGAATGGCTGCCGGCACTGTCCGCAATGCCAATAAGCTCCCAGCGGTGGCGCCGTCCGGCAGCTCGGGCAGGCAAACCCAGGCCGCCGCGGCAGCCGGGCAATCTTCAACAATCCCTGCGCGTGCTTCAATCCGTTCCAGCAGTTCATGAGCAGGAAGACAGAAATCGCCCCAATCCAGATTGAATGCAAATACACGGCGAGGCAGAAGAACCCGACAATCCCCAGCAAGCCCAGCACCGTCGCCACCATCAGGCTACGGGCACGTCCCAGCGGAAACCAAAGCAGCGAGCGGAGTATCTGCCCGCCGTCCAACGGATAAATGGGCAGAATATTGAAAAGCAGAAGCCGCAGGTTGATCCACGAAACCCACCCCAGCAGCGCGTAGGCATCGGGCATCGTGCGCTCCCAGCCCTGCGATTGCCCCATGACCATCGCCGCGTAAAGCACGGGCAACAGCGCCACGTTCACCAGCGGTCCCGCCACGATACTCCACAGCGTTGCGCCCGGCCGTTGCGGCGGGTTCACATACGCCACCCCACCAAAGGGCCAAAGCAGGATGCGGTTGGCCGTCCCCCCCGTTTGCCGGCAGGCCAGCGCGTGCCCGAACTCATGCAGCAGCACAATCGCGAACAGCGCCAGATACTCCAAGACGCTCCAAACAACAGAGGAGTACCGGCCCTGCCAGTACTGGATTTCATAGGCCGCCACGAGAAACCACGACCAATGCAGATACAAATCGATCCCCGCGACGCGAAACAAATGGATGGATCCCTGGCGAAGGCTTGGCATGGCTGTAGCTTATCCCATTCGCACCGTTCCGAGCGATCAACCGGTCACCAAGGCCAGTTTCTCGCGCCTCAAGCCCTTCGAGTCTATCTCCCTCTTGATCTCTGACCCCCACCCTTGCTCTAAACTCAACTAGGAAGGCGATATTCGATTCCGAGGTTCAACTCCAATGAAAAGTCTTCTTCCCCCGGCTTCTGCTCTTGCCGTTCCTCTGCTGCTTGCCTTGCTCCCCGTGCTCTCGGCGCAGAGCCCGGCCAACCCCGCCGCAACCACCGCCTCCATCGAGGCAAACCGCAAAGCCCTAAGCGCCCTCTTCGAGGATTACTGGCAAGACCAGCTCAAGCATGATCCCGAGCTCGCATCTTCGCTGGGCGACAAGCGCTATAACGACCAGATCGATGACTACTCGGCAAAGGCCGTCAACGACGCGCTGGCCCGCGAAGAGAACTTCCTCACCCAACTGGCCGCCATCGATCCGGCCGGCTTCACCGACCAGGAAAAGACCAGCCGCGACCTGCTCATGCGCCACTTTGCCGAGGACCAGGAGGCCGCCGGGTTCAAGGAGTGGGAGATGCCCATCAATCAGATGAGCGGCATCCAAACCGCCTACCCCAGGCTCGTGGCGGAACTAAGCTTTACCACGGTCAAGGACTACGACGACTGGATCGCCCGCCTGCACGCCATTCCCAACGCCTTCGACCAGGTGACGACCAACATTTCCATCGGCATGGATGACCATCGCGTGCCGCCTCGCTATCTCTTGAGCAAAGCTTTGGATCAGGCAAAGGAACTCGCCAGCCAGAAGCCTGAAGACTCGCCGCTCGCCACGCCGCTTAAGAGCTTTCCCGCCTCCATCAAGCCCGCCGATCAGGAACGAATCAAGACCGAGATGCTCGATGTCATCCGCAAAGAAGTGCTGCCCGCCTATCTGCGTTTTGCGAGCTTCCTTGAGGTGAGCTACATTCCCGCCGGCCGTGAAGAACCCGGCATCTCCGCACTGCCCGACGGAGCGAAGTACTATCAGTTCCTCATTCGCCGCACCACCACCACCAATCTCACCGCCGACCAGATTCACCAGATCGGCCTCGACGAGGTCAAGCGCGACGAAGCCGAAATGCTGGTCATCGCGCAGAAGCTCGGATTCGCCGACCTGAAAAGTTTTCGCGCCAGCCTCAAGACCAATCCCAAGCTGCATCCAACCTCGCCGGAAGAGCTGCTGGCAGCCTATCGCGGCTATCTAACGCCCATGCAGGCCAAGCTGCCACAGCTCTTCGGCCGTCTTCCCAAGGCGCCTTTCGAGGTCGCCGCCGTTCCCGACTACCTCGAGAAGACCTCCGCGCCCGCCTATTACGAACCGGGCGCGCCCGATGGCAGCCGTCCGGGCCGCCTGCGCATCGATACCTATAACGCCACCGAGCGCAACCTCTACTCCGTCGAGGTGATCGCCTATCACGAAGGCCTTCCCGGCCATCACCTGCAGATCTCCATCGCCCACGAACTCGACGGCATCCCGACCTTCCGCAAATACGACCAGTACACTGCCTACACTGAGGGCTGGGGGCTCTACTCCGAGCGTCTGGGCAAAGAAGTCGGTTTCTATCAAGACCCCTATTCGGATTACGGCCGCGTCGAGGCCGACATCTGGCGCGCCATCCGCCTGGTCGTCGACACCGGCGTCCACTCCCAACACTGGACCCGCCAGCAAATGGTCGATTACTTCCATGACCACTCGGCCATCGACGAAACCAGCATCCAGGCCGAGGTGGACCGTTACGTTGCTTGGCCCAGTCAGGCCCTCGCCTACAAGATCGGTCAGCTCAAAATCCTCGAACTGCGCGACCGTGCCAAACGAGCTCTCGGCGACAAGTTTGATCTGCGCGCCTTCCACGATCAGGTGCTCGACTCCGGCGCCCTGCCTCTCGATCTACTGAGCGACCGCATCGATGCATGGATCGCAAGCCAGAAGCCTGCAAACTAAAGTGACAGGCAGCCCGCCTTCCTTGCGGGCTGCCTCTATTCCTCGATGATCGGCCTTCCTTACTTCGATTTAGTCAGAGCGAAATAATCCGAATTTGCCAATAATTCATTGGCATCTCACAGTCCTTTCTTATTTTCCGCTCAGAATCTTTATCAAGCATTAACCGGCTCTCACCCGGTGGCCTGACACCCCGAGTGCCCATCTATATCTTGTGCCCGACCCTGGCAAATCCATGCCAGGCGGGGACCGGGAGCCTCTGCCGCTAAAGACATTGCGCATCCCATCACCCGCACATCGCGCGCAATGCGCGGCTGTGTATCGAATGAAAGGTGAATCCATGATTCGAGGCCATTTCTCTTCCCATCTAGCGTTGGTTGTCCTCTTTGGCGCGGCGGTTGCTGCGGCTCAGGGTCCATCCACCGAGACTCCAGCGGAGGCAACGCCGGCGCCCGAGCCGAAGATCACCACCACAGAAACCGTCGTGGTTACCGCACCTGGCGAGTTTCGCGTTGAGCAGGAGTTGCAAAGCCCGGCGCTGATCGAGGAGGCGCCCGGAACCAGCCCTATCAAGAGCATCGCGCAGCTTCCCAGCGTCAACTTCCAGGCCGCCGATCCATACGGCTCTTATGAGTGGGCGGTCCGCATCTCGGTGCGCGGCTTCAATCAGAACCAGCTCGGTTTTACGCTCGACGATATCCCCTTGGGGGATATGTCCTATGGCAACTGGAATGGGTTGCACATCAGCCGCGCCATCACGGATGAAAACGTTGGCCGCATCGTGCTCTCGCAGGGCACGGGCGCTTTGGAGACCGCTTCGACCAGCAATCTGGGCGGCACGCTCCAGTTCTACTCCGCCGACCCCTCCGACACGCGCGCCGTTCAATTGAATCAGGCCATCGGCAGCTTCAACGCCTATCGCACTTTTGCCCGCTTCGAGAGCGGCTTGCTTCCCAACCACACCAAGTTCTATCTCACCGGAACTTACAACCTGTCCGATAAGTGGAGAGGCCACGGCGACATCGGACAGAATTACTGGCAGCTCAACGGCAAGCTCGTTCACTATGTCGGCACCAAGGGGGTGCTCTCGGTCTTTGCCGATCTTTCAGACAGGCGCGAGGTCGATTACCAGGACGTGAACAAGATCTGGGTTCAGAAGCTCGGCTATAACTGGGATAACTATGGAAACTGGGCACAATCTATTCAGGCCGCGGAGGCCTGCGATAGCGTCCCCGGCGTCAACTATCCATCGCCCGTGAACCTTCTGGCCTCGAATGAAGACCCGTGCGATGCCGGCTACTATGGCGGCGCGGGACTTCGCAAGGACGTGCTCGGCGGCATCAGCTACAAACAGGCTCTCACCGATCACCTTACCTGGAAGACGACAGCCTACGGACATCGCAACGACGGACGCGGCCTTTGGTTTACGCCTTACACACCTACGTTCGACAACATCTACGCTGTTGCGCCAAATGCCGTCTCGCCCATCTCTGAACGAACCTCGGAATACGGCATCTCGCGCGGCGGCGTTCTCACATCGCTGGCCTATGAGACCGGCCGCAATAAGCTTGAGGGCGGCTTCTGGTTCGAAGGCGAACGGTGGAATCTAGCCCGCCGTTACTATGGAACCACCGCAGCCAGCGCGGTTCACTCGCTCTATGACTTCCCGACCCATCCGTTCTTCACGCAATGGGAGTACGTCTTTAACTCGACCGTCTACGACGTTCACCTGCAGGATATGTACAGGCTCAACGATAAGTTGACTCTGGCCGCCGGCTTCAAGACCGAGGAGACAACCACCGACGGGGAGTTATCGGCTTCATTCCTCTCCAATCCCCCCATCTTTCTCAACCCGGCTTTGGCGGCCTCTTCCATCGCCTACACACCGGGCAAGTATGCGCAGGGCTCTCTGATGTCCGGCAAGCCCTTCCTGCCCCAATTCGGCGCCAACTATAAGATCGACAAGAACAACGAGATCTTCGGCGATGCAGCCTACAACGTTCGCTCCTATCAGCCCGGCGGCTATGGATTCGGCAACTCGCCCTGGGGCACCACGCAGGCCGGCTTTGACACGCTCAAGACAACGCTCAAGCCTGAGACCTCCTGGACCGAGGAAGCAGGCTTCAGATCATCCTCCAAGCTCTATTCGGCACAGGCGAGTTACTTCCACGTCAACTTCTCGAACCGCCTGCTGGCCTTCGCCAACGGCAAGGGCATTCAAGGCAATCCTTCGCTGCTCAACAACGTCGGCGGAGTTACAACCAACGGCATCGACGGTGCGGTGACGCTGCGCCTGGCCTCCATGTTTACGCTCTACAACGGCGCCACCTGGAACAAGTCCACCTTCGACAGCAACGTCGTCACGGCCGATGGGTCCTGCTTGTACAACGATGCCAGCGGCAATTGCATGTCCATCAAGGGCAAGATCATGGTGGACACGCCGGAAGGGCTCTACAAGACATCGCTCGATTGGACGAAGTCCGGAGCCTTCGCCAATCTTGGCGCCGATTACATGTCGACGCGCTACTTCACCTACACCAATGATGGCGCCGTCGGTGGCCGCTTCCTGGCCGAGTTCGGCGCCGGCTACAAGCGCGAAGAACTGGGAGCCTTCAAGGAATTGAAGGCCCAGATCAATGTCTACAACCTTATGAACTCGGCCTACTACGCCTCGATTGGGACCAACGGCTTCTCCGGCAGCGATCCGCTCTCGGTCAACAACAACACGCTGCAAGTCGGCTCACCCCGGACACTGGTCGGCACGCTCTCGGTGCGCTTCTAAAGCCAAATCTCCCCTTCGGCCAGAGGGCGCGGATTCTTCCGCGCCCTCATTTTAAGTACTGGTGCAGCTTCCAGTTAGCCGGCGACAAAACCGGAGAGCATTTTCGGGTTTACTGTGGACTTCCGTGCCCCATCCATTCCGCGTTTTTCTGCGGAATGGGAGGGATACCCACGGAATTTCGGTCTGCTCAATTCCCAAAAGTGCTCTAGCCTACAATTTGGACGATGCGGCTACCGAGCCTGCGCTGCATACGCGTCTAATCAGTTATTGGCCTTACACAATCCCTTTGGTATCCAATCATGGACCATGGTGGTCGGAGGCTGCGAGGACTGATGGAGGATGATCACGATAGAACGACGACGCTCGGTGCCGATCGCGGTAAGGTGCATCGATAATCCCATCGGAACGATGACCGCTGGGCCCCCTGCCCGGCTGATCTGCATGCGGCCATCGGAGGTCTCCAGGCAGGTTTCGCCGCCCACCGCGTACCAGGCCTCGGGGCCAGAGTGGACGTGTGAGGGCGCAGTCATTCCGGGCGTGAAGTCCGCTTCCATAAACTGCGCCGAGTACTTTTCCCCTGCAACGATCGGAAGCGGCCCAATTTCGGCAACGCGATTACCGTGAGCCGATCTCCAGTTCTCGTCCTCGATGGTCATCAACCACACTTTGCCAAACGACTCGATAACCGTGCCTCTCGGGCCCTTATCTGCTTGCGCCGCGAGGCGTGTTGGATACGCATCGAGATGCCAGAACACTTGTGGCTTTGTGAGTTGACCAACGGGATTGTCAGCCAGGATCCAGCACCCAATCTCTTGCGTTCGCGCACTTGCCGGCTTGCACGGATCGCCCGGAACAGCAACACCTTGTGCTACCAGTTGCGTGCATGGAAGAAGCATCAGACAAAACAATCGCACCTTTCGAAGCATCGATTTGAACCTCCAAGTGATCGGTAGCCTTCAGGGACAAATTGTATCCGGGCAACATGGATCGGCCACCAAAGAAAATGCATCGTGAGGACAGAATTCAGGTTATGGTTGCATCGTCGGGGACTCTTCCCTTTGTCGGGAATTCGTCTCAGGCGCTTTCCCAAGCTGTCTGCGATCCGGATCTTGTACGTCTGGCCGGTGGCTCGCCTGCGATCTCAAGCATGGGGCGATTGCTACTGAGGGCGAAGCGGAATCCCCGAGTATCTGTATTCCACAATCGACGGATGGGACGGTCAGTAATTATTCGGAGGTGCGCCGAGCATAATCCACCAGAGCAGAAGCAATGTAATCGCAATTGCTCCCAAAAAGATTAACGCTGACCACACCAGTTGGTGATCTTGCGTGCTCGGTTTCATGGTCTGCAATAGTATGGTCGTCTCTTTACTGTCGGCTTGGTTGGGTACACTTTGCCCCGGCGCATGTGCCAGCACAACACTCTTGGATCGGCTATTGAGATAGTGGAAGCTACCCGGCAGGCGCGAGGCTGCGAACCATTTGTTGGGCCTCAGGAGGGCATAGAATCCGATAGACTCCGTACCAGAGTCCCTGCGATTCACGGAACGAAGAATCTTCATTGCGTCCCCCTGACCAGCTCTTCGCCGCTGAGTGTCATCTCCAGGGGAGAATTTCAGCCGGATTTCATCGTACCTCCGAGCTCCGGACGTCGGCTATTCGGAAACTACACCAATGTGATAGCCTGAACCTTCCCATTTCAGCGGCAAAGAAGTGTCGATTCGCTGCTAAGGCGGGCTATCGCGTCACCTGGAGAGATTTCGTATGAAACGTCTTTTCGCATCCATCTCTGTCTTCGCATTTTCCTGCTGCCTGCATGCTCAGGCGGTCGATACAACCGTTTGCGACATTCTCAAAGCTCCGCAGTCGTTCAACGGCAAGATCGTCCGCATCAAAGGCACGGTCGAGGCAGGCTTCGACCAGTTCGTGGTCAAGGGCGCCGGTTGCGGCCAGAAGGTGAACGACATCTGGCTTGCCTATCCTGAGGGAACCAAGGCCAAGTCGGGTCCGGCGCTGGTGCTCGAATTGCAGCCCGCCAAGAACTATGCCGGGACGGTCGCCGCGCCCGAGCAGCGTGCGGCGGTGACGCTCGACAAGAGCAAGGACTTCAAGCAGTTCGATTCCGCGCTCTCCAGCCCCTTCAAGGGCGATGGGATGTGCATTGGCTGCGGCCGCTACACGGTGACGGCGACCCTGGTGGGCAGGCTGGATGGAGCAGCGACCAGTTTGCAGATCGACAAGGCCGGAAAGATTGTGAGCATCGGCGGCTTCGGCAACTTGAATGCCTACAACGCACGTCTTGTGTTGCAATCGGTTTCAGATGTCTCCACGCAGGAGATCGACTACTCGAAGAGCGCCGCGGTGACCAAGGGTGAGACGCTGACCGATGCCGCGGTTACCGATCCCGTTGCCGAGGCGCATAAAGTGGCCGCTGTCTTCGGTGCCGGCAATGCGCTGGGAGCACGGATCGAGCGCGCCTCAGCGGCCTTTGGCAAAGAAAATGACCACAATGGCGTGATGTTGAGCTTTGGTAATGGAAACCAGGCCACCGCGAAGGATGAAGGGAAAGCCGACCAGGATTCGCCGGACGGCATTCTCTACAACTGCAAGATGAACATGGACCGCCTGAAGGGTAGCGCTCTCTCGATCGCGATCGCCTATGCTGGAACGGCGATCGCCGATCTGCGCGACCCGCAGAAGGCGGCGGGTTACGCGGGAACTTACGATGTTGCGTATTACGCCTGGCAGACCGCGGCGCTGGGCGCGATCGGCAATCGCCTGAAGACGCTGACGCTGCCCGGCGGCTACATCATCTGGAACAGAGGCTGGGCGGCAGCGGATCAGGACAGCTCTCTCGATAACGGGATCAATGGATTCCTTGTGGGCGAAGAACTGCTGAAACGGTAAGGAAGCGCGTCAAAATAAGTTGACTATATTATCAGCAGCATATCTAATGGGTTATGCAGAATCAGGCTGGAGCCGAGCAGATTGAAGCGAAGTACCGATTGTTGTCTGCGTTGATGGATGAACGGAT
>JBEKOA010000122.1:0-14182 GCA_049522255.1 Occallatibacter sp. | reverse complement strand
TTCCGATCCTCCGGCCTGCTTGAATTGATGGCTTTCCAATCCTTCAGCGCCGCTGGTGAATATCCTGATCGGCCGTCGGAATTCTCCCATCGCCGCGCATAGATATCTTCTCTCCCGCGAAATAGGCTCCGGAAAAGCGCGATCCGTTTGCGAGCGCGTTCCTCCTTGTTCTCCACTGCCGCGGGCGTAATCGTTTGAACCGGACGTGCATCGTCTGGTGTGAACTGTGGAACAGGGATGCCGTGAGCGGCCAGAACACGACGCAGCCTAGCATTCTCTTCCCGCAGCAACTGGTTCTTCTCGTCTCGCCGCTCGATTGGAACCGATTCTGAACTTCTGCTGGCCATCTCCGCTCACTGCTCAATGCCGCCTACCAGGACGTTTTCGAGGAACCCGCGCACGTTGTCGAAGACCGCAGCGATGTCCGTCTGCAGCCCACATTCTTCAGCGAGCGCCCGGAAGGGCGTTTGCCATTCCGATGGCGGTATGCTCAAGTTTGTTGGCAAAGCGTGAGTCCCCCTTCGATCAAAGGTCAGATGCAATGCGTCGATTACTCTCCGCCGGTCAAGTTGGTTGTCTGCGATCAGAAGAGCCATATCCACCAGATCCTTCACCCGACTATTCGGTGAGCTTCGCGGAAGTGTAAGCGTGAATCTTCTCGGCGAATTGCTGTTCGCGAGAGATCATCCGTACACGTGGCCTCTCGATTCCTGCAAACCCGAGCCAGTCATGGCACTCGGCGGTTTCGAGAGGCTGTATCACCACATCGCCAACGCCTGCGTCGAGATGAAACCGGGCGAAGATCCTTCCGTCCATACGTGTCTCGACCGAATAGCGAGCGCCGCCGTAAGGAGCAGCCGTTAGATCCATAACGGGTGGTCCAATCGTGTACTCGAACCAATCATCGAATGAGACATCGGCCATCGCCTGCAACATCTCTCGTATTGCTCGGACTGGATCGCTACCTTCCACTGTCCCCACGACGCGCTGCAAGGTCAGGTCGATATCGATTGTGGATCGAGCGGATTTGAAGCGGAGTTCCAATGCATAACCGCCCTTCAACACCCAAGGCGCCGGGTCTTCCCGGAATAACCTCGCTAGCAAACGATCGAAGGATACTTGACGTCTGAGGCGATTGATATCGATCTGTTCGGTCTGGGACATGCTCTTCAGACGTTCTTCCAGAGCTCTGCGGAAGGTTCCCGCCGTTGCATATGTTCTCGGAATTGCCATTATGCAGCCCGCCGCAGCGCATCTTCGACCATCTTGCGGGCCGTCTCGCTCAGTTGTGCTTTCCGAAGTTGCTGGCGCGTGATCAGCCCGCGGTCAACAGCCTGCCGCAACGCCTGACGTATAAACGTCCGCTCAACCGTGCCAGCCTCTATCAGGTCAAGAATCGTTCGCAGCGGCCGAGTGTATCTGTAGCCAGGTCCGGCCTGTATTTCGCTCTTGAGCAGGTCACGATAATGGAGGACAACAATACCAGGGATATCGCTGTTACGCCGGAAGTTTTTCGGAACGGTCATATGGAGCTTGGCCGGGTTCAGGTCTGACAGCTCATAGAGGCTTAGAGCCGTCTGATGACTGTAAACCCCCTCTACTTCTTCCTTCCGATTCCTGGACCAAAGCGACCAAAGCACAAGATCTGGCCGATCCGGCGCCGGGAACAGCGACAAGCGATAGATGCCGCGGTGTTCCCGGACCCAGTTCCCGGCCTGCACGTGGTAGGGATGGGTATTTTCGGCAAATCCGGCCGCCTTGGCCTGCTTCGTGGTGAAGAAGCCTTGCTGTCGCTCGGCGAGATCGAAGAGCTGCCGCGACGCCTCTCTGTGAGACTGAGCCATTGCACAATACTACAACTTTCTTGTTGTTTTGTCACCTTTTGCGAATCCAGCGCTAACACGAAAAGTGCGGTCCAGCATAGACAACCGATCGCCGCTTCCGAGGATGCCGCTGTGTGGCGGGTTACTGAAACCAGAAAGCAGAGCTCGAAATCTGGGCCATTTCAGTTCCAATGGGTTGGAAACTGGGTTGAAGCCGGAACGCGATAAAACCCTCATCAACACTGGTTCCAACCCATATCCCAACCCATTGAGAGAGTGCATTTCTGTCCTTTAAAGTCTGTTTGATGGCTTTCTGTTCTCTCTAAATCGCTTAAAATAAAGGATATACGCATTTTAGGAAACTGCTGCTCTATCCACCTGAGCTACGGGGCCATTTATAATCAAACACTTACGACAGGATTGGAGACCCTTGTTTTCAGTTCCCCGCACCCAGATCCTGAAGCGACTCGCACATCGTGGTCGGCTACACCAATCGAACCTGTCAAAACAACCTACTGACAGGTTAGCATCAGACCTTTGCATGGGTTGAGTCGAGAAAGTAGCTGGTTTGCCGCGGCAGCACAACCGGCCTGCCGCGGGGAATACATGGGTGAGTTATTTTGCAGGCGTTGCAGCTCCCTTCACTTTTGCCGGCTTTACTGCCAGCGGCTTGCGCGGCTGCGCCTTGACCACGGCTTCATCCACCGGCCTGGTTCCGGTGACATCGGCCGTGAATTCCGCGTCTGGAGGCACGAGATAATTTAGCGCTGCCTGACCGTCCTCCGTGCCTGTTGCGACACGGACGCGGGAGGCGTCTATGCCCTTTTCGATTACCAGGTAGTCCTTGATATTAACGGCGCGCTGAGCTGCGATGTCCTCGGACATTGCGTGCTTGCCGGTCTTCTTCGGAGCATGTTCGCTGGCAGTTGCTTCGCCCACCACCACAGCCTTGGCATTGGGCTGGTTCTGTAAGTTCAGAGCCACCTCGTCGAGACAGGCCTTGGCTTCGTTGTCCACGCGCGTGGGGCGCTTTTTGTCCTTGTCGAAGCGGATCGAACACAACGCCTGCGTGTGGGGAACCGGAGCGACATAAGGAGCCAAGACCGTGACGCTGGTCGAGGCCGTAGCTGTCTGGCCCTTGTCATCGGTGACGTTGCAGTTGATCGCGGTCGAGCCAATGGGGGCGCCAGATGATGAGAATGTGGCCGTCGTGGCTCCTCCGCCGATTGTGCCGGAGGCGGCTGAGTAGCTATAGGTCAGCGGGCGGTTCTGCGGGCTCACGCCACTGGCGGTGATGATGCTCGTCTCACCCGGCTTGATGGTGGCGGGGCTGGCCGAGCAACTGATCGTCGGCGGCTCGTAGGCCTTGACCGTGAAACTGGCCGATGCCTCGGCAGACTCCCACGGCTTCAGCTCTTGCTTGCCGGCCTTGGCTTCCTTTACTCCGCATCTCACCGTATAGCTTCCCGGCACTAACGCACCGGTAGTTACCGTCGCCGTAACTCCGTTGCCAGTTACTCCGGAACCAGACCAGTTATAGACCGGAGTTAGCCTGGGATCGAGGTTGCCGGCCGTTGCAGTTACCGTGACCGGGTCGCCGGGGAAGACAGAAGCCGGGCTCGCCAAGCACGCCAGAGTGACAGGCAGCGGCGAGGCGACTGTCCCGCCGATGTGATAAGTCACGCCAAAGGCCAGCCGCAGATCGGTTTGCGTGTTGTCGTATCCGTTTGGAAACGCCGTTCTTACGTAGTCTGCCTCGATCGCGCGAAGACCGAGGTGTTTGGTGAGCAGTATATTGAGTCCGCCGCCGGCTTGAATTGCAAACGAGCTGGCGGTGGATGTAACTCCGGTGCTGGTCGGGTAGAGGCTGTCGAAGCCATGCGTACCGCCGAAGAGTCCCTGGCCGAAGAGTTGCAGCCGAGGTTTATTTGCATTGTCCGCAGAGGCAGTCCAGGTGTAGCGAGGCCCAGCTAGAAACGTGATTTTGTTGGAATCGACGCCCGGTGTGGCATTCGAGGCATGATCCCCGGTGAGGCTGGCGGCAATGCCCAGCCCCTTCCAGAAGGTTACTGCCGCGTCTGCCCCGCCGCCCTTGAACCAGAAGCAGCACTGACCAGGCGCTACCTGTGACCGCTCAGTGGCAAAGGTCACGGCCAGGTCGGTTGAAATTGCCGCAGAGGCCGGTTTTGGGTTTTGCTGGGCCCAGAGTGCGGGCCCAGCTATCATGCATGCGCTCACAAGGAGCACTTTTCCGCGAATCGAAACACGCATCTCAAGTTCTCCTTGTTACTGCACGATCAGAATGGTGGTGGTGGAGTGCGAAACCGATCCCATGGTTCCGGTAACTGTGACTGTGTATGCCTTCGGCATCAGGCCAAAGATGCCGTTTGAGGAACCGCAGCCGCTCAGCCCGGCCATGGCTGCCGCACTCGCGCAGAGCAACAGCAGAACCGCGAACATGCGTCCAAACCGTTTACCCGACTTGCGCAGCATGCCCGCAAAAGGCAACAGCAGAAGCGCAAGCGAGAAGGGCGCGAGCTTGCCAACGATGCTGCTGTCCGGTTGAGTCGATGCCGAAGTCTTTGGCGCCTGGATCGTCATGGTGACCGGTGTGGTTCCCGCTCCAGACGCAATGCTGGCCGGCGAGAAGACCGCCGTCGCGCCTGTGGGCAAGCCGGTGACCGCGAGCGTCAAGCCGGTGGAGAAGCCGGTTGCGTTGAGAGGAGTTACCGTGAGGTTGAAGACCGCGGGGCTTCCCTGGAGCATCGTGGCCGAGCTATTTGATGCGCTGAGGATAAAGTCGGGCGCCGCCGGGTTGATGGTGTAGGTGGCCCAGACGACCTCGCTGTTCGAGTCCCCAGCAGTGATTGCGATTGCCGTGATGGTCTCGGTAGAGGCTACGGTGATGGGACCACCGGCCAGGTTCGAATTGGCAGTTGGCGTCGATCCGTCGGTGGTGTAGTAGATCGCCGCTCCGGCGGTTGCGTCGGTCAGGGTGACGGTCTGCGCCGAGGTGAAAGTGCCGGTGCCGATCGAGAAATGAGGCGCGGCAACCTGAGCCTGTGACAGGTTGATGGTGTACGCGACTGAAGCGATTGCGCTGTTGCTGTAGCCGCCGGCTACGGCAACGGCCTGCAGGGTCTCAGTGGAGGATACTGTGATCGCGCTACTGTAGAGGGTAGAGTTGGCCGTTGGCGTTGTGCCGTCGGTGGTGAAGTAGATGGCTGCCTCGCTTGTGGAGTCGGAGATGCTGACCGTCTGCGTCGAGGTGTAATTGCCGGAAGCGACCGAGAAGGTGGGTGTTACGGCGACCGGCGTGCCGGGCGGGTTGATGGCATAGGCGGCTGCGCCAATTGCGCTGTTGCTGTAGCCGGAAGCCACAGCGATGGCCTGGATAGTCTCAGTAAACGATACCGTGATGGGACCCTCGGCTAAGTTCGAGCTGGCGGTGGGCGTCGTTCCGTCGGTGGTGTAGTAGATCGTCGCTCCGGCGGTTGTGTCGGAGATCTTAACCGTCTGTACCGTGGTGTAGCTGCCGGTTGCGACCGAGAAAGTCGGCATCGCGACAACCGCGGTTCCGGGCAGGTTGATGGCATAGGCGGCTGAAGCAATCGTGCTGTTGCTATAGCCGGTTGCAATTGCGATAGCCTGGATGGTCTCGCTCGACGACACGTTGATTGCACTGCCGCCGTACTTGGCTGAACTGCTTGTGGGCGTTGAGCCATCGGTGGTGTAGTAGATCGCCACTCCGCCTGTCGCGTCGGAGATGGTCACCGTTTGCGCCGAGGCGTAGTTGCCGGATGCTACCGAGAAGGTAGGCGTAGCGGCAACGGGTGTGCCGGGCAGGTTCATGGCGTAGGCGGCTGCAGCGATTGCGCTGTTGCTATAGCCTGTTGCGATTGCGATGGCCTGGATAGTCTCGGTGGACGAAACGGTGATTGCGCCGCTGAACTTGGCCGAGGTGATTGTTGGCGCTGTGCCATCGGTGGTGTAGTAAATGGCTGCACCGTTTGTGGAGTCGGAGAGGTTCACGGTCTGCGCCACGCTATACGAGCCTGTGCCAACCGAGAAGGCGGGTGTGGCTGCCACCGGAGTGCCTGGTAGATTGATGGCATAGGCGGCTGAAGCGACTTCGCTGTTGTTATAGCCCGCTGCCACCGCGATGGCCTGAAGAACCTCGGTTGCCTGCACAGTAATCGTAGTGCTGTATTTGGTGGAGCCGGTTGAGGGCATTGTTCCGTCGGTGGTGTAGTAGATGACTGCCCCACCTGTCGATTCGGAGATGTTCACCGTCTGCGCTGAGGTATAGGTGCCAGTTGCCACTGAGAAAGTCGGCGTCGCAGCAACCGGAGTGCCAGCCAGGTTGATGGCGTAGGCGGCTGCGGAGACCCCGCTGTTGGCGTAGCCGGTTGCAACTGCAATTGCCTGGATGGTCTCAGTGCTGTTCACTGAGATGGAGCCACTGCCGTAGGGAGTCGAGCCGATTGTCGGCGTTGTGCCGTCGGTGGTGTAGTAGATCGCCGCGCCGGAGATGGCGTCGGAGAGAGTTACCGTCTGGGCCGATGTATATACGCCGTCCGGCACCGAGAAGGTTGGCGCGGGGGCAATAGGTTCCAAGCCAACGATCAGTGGGAAGATCTGGCTTGTTGCGTAAGGACCGGTTCCGGTGCTGCTGTCAACCGCATTCACCGTGATGGGATATGTGCCGCTGGCCGTTGGAGTTCCGCTGAGCGTGCCGTTGCTATTCAGAGTCACACCCGCCGGCAAGGTTCCGTAAGTCAACGAGAAGGTGTACGGCGCGGTGCCGCCGCTGGCACTGATCGCCTGGCTGTAAGCGGCGCCCACTGTTCCTGCGGGCAGTGATGTAGGCGACAGGGTGATGGTTGGCGCGGCGATGGTCAGCGAGTAGCTGGCGCTTCCGTTGTACGGGCCGGGAGACGAACTGCTGTCGATCGCATTCACCGAGATGGAAAATGTTCCGCCGGATGTTGGGATTCCGCTCAGCACGCCGCTGCTGCTCAGAGTCATGCTCGAGGGCAAATAGCCACCGACCTGCTCAAATGTGTAGGGCGCAGTTCCACCGCCGCCGGTAATCTGCTGGGCGTAACCAATGCCCACTGTCCCGCCGGGCAGTGCTGCCGGCGACAGGTTGATGGTTGGTGCCGGCGGCGCGGTTACTGTTCCGTTGACCGTGATCTTTCGGATGTCTACGCCTAAGGGGTTGAAGAGGTTGTCCTGCAGGATCACGCTCTCGCTTAAGGAAGCAGAGGGATTTCCATTGAGTGAGACCGGCGTCGGGGTAAAGTCGATGGTCAGCGTGCAGCTTTGATACACATTCAGAGGTGTGTCCGTTGCGCAGTCGGTAGTAACCCCGCCCGCCTCGGGAAAGTCGAAGGGATAGTTGACCGTCTCAAGAGCCATTCCCAAATTGCCGGTGTTGACCACCGTCACAGTCTGCGGGCTGTCCGTGCTGGTCTTCCCTAGTACAGTGGTAGCGAAATTCAATGTGGGTGCATCGGAGAAATCCTCCTCCACGATCCTGCTGTTGCCGGTATCGGCGACATAGACGTTGCCGCGCGGATCGACCGCGACCGCCAAAGGCTGATAGAGGCCGGTGGTTGGCACAGTGCTCTGCATGTAGCTTCCACCCGAGAGCGTCTCCTTCACGACCTGGTTCGTGTCGTAGTAGGCAATATAGAGGTTGTCGTTGCCATCCACTGCGATCAGAAAAGGCCTGCCCAAAGCGGTGGTGGTTGGAACAATGCTCTGGATGTAGCCGCTCGCCGACGGCGTCTCCTCTAACACGCGGTAGTTGGCGGTATCGGAGATAAAGACGTTACCACCGCCGTCCACGGCGACCCCCTCGGGGTAAAGCAGGCCGTTGGATGCTGCGTTTGCGACAATGCTCTCGGAGTAGTTGCCCGCCGACAGTGTCTCCTTCAACACTCGGTTATTGGTGGAGTCGACGATATAGACGTTGCCCCACGCATCGACCGCGACTCCTACCGGCGAACTGAGAGCGCTGGTTGGAAGAAGGTTAGTGATGTAGCCGCCGCTCGGCTGCGGAATTGAAACGCCCACCTCGTTAGCGCCTGCGTCGGCGAAATAGACGTTGCCGTTGCCATCCACCGCAACTCCTGCGCCATCGCTCAGGCCCTGAATGATCACCGTTGCTTGCGCGGCACTCCCACCCGGCGGGATAAGCGCCAGTTGGTTTGTGTCGGTGGCATACACGTTGCCAACGGAATCCACTGCGATTCCCATTGTAGGTACACCAATGATGGGCGTATTTTGGGTCGGGGGCAGGAAGTTCACCTGCGCTCCAATTCCATAACCCTGCATGTATCCGGTCGCAAGCGTGTACCCGGCTGCGGTGACATCCGCCGCGCCATAGCGGCTGCCTGCATACGCCGGCGTAAACGTTACACCCACCGTGCAGTCAGAATCGGCGATGTATGAGATCGCATCGCAGGTTCCGTTGCCAGCGTCGGCAAATTCCAGCCCCATCGTGCCTTGCGTCACAACGGCCGGCAAGCTGAGGTTTCCTGCTGCATTGATGTCAAAGAGCATTGCGATTTCCGGGCTTTGGGTTCCAACGGGGACCTGCCCAAAGTTCCAGCCCTTCAAAGAGTCCTTCACGATCCGATCATTAACCGTATCGGCGATATAGAGGTTGTCGTTGGCATCTACCGCGACGCCCATGGGATTGTTCAGAATCTCGGCGGCGACCTGTATGACCGACCCATTGAACTCCAGCACATTATTATTGCCACTGTTGCCGACAAAGACGTTGTAGTTCACATCCACTGCAACGCTTGTCGGGGCGCTCAGCCCGGATGAGACGCCATAATATGTATCCTCCGCATAAACGCCACCCGATGGCGGAGACATGATGATCAGGGAGTTGGAGCCATAATCGGCAATGTAGACGTAGCCTTGAGCATCCACAGCGATCCCCATGGGTTCTTGCATGTTGCTGGCGTTTGCTGTACTTGCCACCGTGGTTTCTGAGTATGCCGTCGGTCCAGGCGTTTCTTTCAATACCACATCATTCAAGGCATCCGAGATATAGAGGTTGCCATTCTTATCCACCGCAATTCCATAAGGGGCATTCAGCGAGGAGTATGTCGTTATCGCGGCCGCCGCGTAGGTCCCACCCCCTTGCGGCACCATCGCGGTCACGCGTTGGGTGCTGATGTCGGTGATGTAGACGATGCCGTATTGATCCACCGCAATCCCTTCCGGTGTTACCAGACCGGGATTGTTCGCATCCGCCACTACGCTTTGGAAATAGCTTCCATTCGCTCCCGGAGTCTCTTTCAACACCCGGGAATTGGCGCAGTCGGTAATGTAAAGGTTGCCCTGCGCATCCATCGCGGTGTAGGTGGGTGTGCTCAGTCCGGTAATGGACAGCGGCAACATGGCGCCGGCAAAATTCACTGTCTGCGCCGAGGCCGCAGCGCAGAAAAGAGCGCAGAACGCAACAATCAGACCCGTCGCAAGACGGCCCAAGCTGGCGAAGTGTGTTTGGCCACCGGGCGCTCTTCCCGCCGCATGGCAGGGAATGGCGCTTTGCGACGGGCGTGTAGACGCAGAAACAGACAGACTGAGATTATGGCGTTCGAATAGCACCTTTATACTCCTTTTCGTCTCTTGTGAAACTCGGCGGACACGAGACACATTGTCGCGTCGATTCGTTGAACCAAGTGGTTGTGGGTGCAGCAGGACTTGCTCGTCCTGCCGTTGCTGCGACCGTTCTCTCATTGGAGAGGTCCGCTTACCCTGAATTGCAGCGCGTCTTAATCTACTGTCAAACGTTGGAGGATCGAGCGGATATCTCCCACAACCTCCGAAACGCATCGCCTTCCGCGATTGCACTTGTTGAGCGAACTGGCTCAGGTGTTCTCTCCTCGCGATGCAGGGCGCGAAAGGCGGCCCGCATCAATTCGCCGGCGTTCTCATAGCGCCCACTCTCGATCCTGGTCTGCACAAAATCGCACAGATCCGGAGTCAATTTGACGATGCGATACTGCATGAAACTCTCCTTTCAATGTTCATCACGGCCTTTCCAAATAAAGTCTTCAACTTTGGTCTCATGGTTTGAAAGTGATGAGAAACAAGGTGAATGCTGCCACGAGAAAGAATGAGCGGAAGATGGCGTTGGCAACGGTTCTTGGTGGCTTCATGGCGCTAATTTCCTAATCGTGAGAAGGTTTCTGGTTGACATCCTCGCTTGGGTCGGCGACCTTCTGGGTCTTGAAACACCTGCCGATAAGCACGCAAATCAAGAAGAAAAACAATGCACAAAATCCGGCCATTTCGCACTCTTCCGCGTCTCGCACAATCACTGGAGACGAAGTAAATTATGTTTGGCTCTTTTTCGGGGTCCAATCTCAACCTGTGGGGCCCAATCGCCCGAACCGATGAATCAAAGGTGAAACGAGGAGCAATGCCTCACTAAAGTTTCTTTGCCCTTTGCGGCTTTTCCCGGCATCCCGGATTAAGGGGGCGCACTGGAGAAGGGCAGCAGCCGCAACCCCGCATGGCCAAAACAGGCGTAAGCCGTGTTTTTCCTCTTTTGTCTGTATTGCGAGAGGCAATTGAATAATGCCTCACGATTCATCGTTTGTTCACACAAGAGCCGCTTACCGGCGGCAAAATCCAGGACGGCAGATGAATGTGCCCGGGAAAAGTGGTAATCTGGAGTCAAAATCAATTGCAGATTTTGCGCGGACGGAGAGAGCTTTGGAGCCGGCCATGGGTGAAATCACGGTGCTTCTGGCCAAGTGGCGAGACGGGGAAGCTTCCGCCTTCGACGAACTGGTTCCTCTGGTTTACCCTCAACTGCGGCAGATGGCTGCAGGCTATATCCATCGCGAGATGAATCCGGACGTCGTCCAAGCCACGGTCCTGGTCCACGAGCTTTATCTGCGTCTGCTGAACCAGAAGCAAGCCGCATGGGATGACCGCCGGCATTTCTACATCTTTTGCGCGCGCATGATGCGCATGATCCTGATCGATCACGCGCGAGAGAACCAGATCAAGATGCGGGGCGGCCATTCGAGATGTGTGCCGCTCAACGACGAGATTCTGTGGGTGAAGCTCGACAGCCCAGAGCTGTTGGACCTGAATCGCGCGTTGGATGAGCTGGGCGCGCTCGATCAAGACAAGATCAAGATGGTCGAGTTGCGTTACTTCCTGGGCTGCACGGCCGAGGAGACAGCAGCGCTGATGCTGGTCTCAAAGGCCACGGTCGATCGCGAATTGAAGTTCATCAAGGGATGGCTCTACCAGCGGATGCACACAGGCGCGCTCGCGCATCAAGCGGCCGTGTGATTCATTTTCTCCGCGATTCTCGCATTATCTCTTTAGGAGTGCAAGCCAGAGACGGAGTCCTTTCTCCATATGGAACAAACGACAGAGCGGTTTCTTCTCGTTGAGACGATCGTCACCGAAATGCTCGATGCTCCCAAGGAACTGCGGGTGGATCTAATCGAAGCTCGCTGCGGCGCGGACCCGACGCTGGCCGGCGAGGTGCGCTTGCTGCTGGATGCCTGCGATGCGGAAGAGGAGTTGATGGCGTTGTGCCGGCTCGAACCGCGGGCGGTTAAGGATGAGCGGCCGGAGAGCAAGCTGGTCGGCCCGTACGAGATCGACCGTCTGCTGGGGCGGGGTGGCATGGGCGCGGTCTATCTTGCGCATCGCGCCGACGGGCACTTTGAGCAGAAGGTGGCCATCAAACTGATCGACCGGCCCTTTGCCACCGACTTATTCCGCGAGCGGTTTCGCCAGGAGCGGCAGATTCTGGCCGGCCTGCAACATCCCTATATCGCCCGCCTGCTGGATGGTGGAGTTACCGCCGAGGGTGAGTTATATCTGGTGATGGAATATGTGGACGGCGTACCCATCCATCGCTACTGCGAGGAGCGGCGGCTAACTCAGACTCAGCGCATCGAGCTCTTTCTGCGTGCATGCGAGGCAGTCCAGTTTGCCCATCAGAACTTCGTCGTTCATCGCGACCTGAAGCCGGATAACATCCTGGTGGTCGAGGATGGCACTCCCCGACTGTTGGACTTTGGCACGGCCAAGCTGCTCTCTCCCTCGCTGGAAGGCCAGGAAAGCCAACTAACTCGTGAAGGCTATCTATCTTTTACTCCGCAGTACGCCAGCCCGGAGCAGGTGCTGGGCAATCCTATAACTACGGCATCGGATACTTACTCGCTCGGGGTTCTGTTGTATCTTCTGCTCACTGGAACACCGCCCTACGAGTTCAAGCAGTTGGCCACGGGCGAGATGCTGCGCGTGGTCTGCGAAGAGGCTCCGCGCAGACCCTCGGCCACGATCGACGGCAAGCGGCTCGATGCCGATCTGGAAGCGATTCTGCTGAAGGCTCTGCGCAAGGAGTCGCAAGAGCGCTATCTGACCGCCGAGCGGCTGGGCGACGATCTTCGCGCCTGGCTCGATGGGCAACCGGTTGCGGCGCGCCGCGGCACGATTCGCTACCTGGCGGGCAAGTTCGTTCGCCGGCACCGGTTGGCCCTGGCAGCTGCGGCCATGCTGGTTGCCACGCTGATAGCAGGCATTGCGGGAGTTGGCTGGCAGGCCAGAGTGGCCAACCAGGAGCGGCGCGTGGCCAACGAAGAGCGGCGCAAGGCCGAGGCCCGCTCGGCCGATTTGCGCCAGTTGAGCAATAGCCTGCTGACCGAGTTGGACGAGGCGATCCAGCAGATCCCCGGCTCGACCGGCGCGCAAAAGGTACTTGTGACCAGCGTCCTCAGACACTTGGACCGCATGGCCCAGGACGCACACGGCGACCGCCAGACGCAACTCGATTTGGCCAGCGCCTACACAAGGCTGGCCAACCTGCAGGGAAATGATTACGATCAGAATCTGGGAGATGTTCCCGGCGCGCTAGCGAGTATCGACAAGGCCATCGCCCTAGGCGCACCTTTTGCCGGTAGCAATTCAAGAGACAGAGAGGCGATTCACGCCCTGGCCTTCGCACAGTCGTCCCGGGGCGAGATACTCTTCGGAACAGCGCCCATTCAGCAAGCTATTGCATCGACAAAGGCGGCGACTGAGGCCTACGAACGACTGATTGACTTTCCCGGCATTACGACGACCGAGTTATGCGATGCGGCTCGCACATCTACCCTCATGGGCGATGAGTTAGGCTTGGCCGGCGCGGAAAGCCAGAACGACCGGCTTGGAGCTATCTACGCCTACCGAAGAGGCGTCGAACTGTACAAGCGCGCGTCGAGTATCGACCCCAGACTCGTTCGTGCCATCCGGGGCCTCGCATTGGGTCAGGTGAGAATCGCCGAGACCGAGATGGGAGTCGATCCGGAGCAAGCGCTCAAAGACCTCCGAGTGGGAGTCCAGTATCTGACGACCGTGCCAAGCGAGGAACAGGGAATTCTGGCAATTGTTCGGTTGCGGGAGCATTTGCTATTGGACGAGGCAAACGCTCTGGCTGAACTAGGGGACTACTCCAAGGCAAATTCGCTGGAAGTTGGACTTCTCCAGTCATTCCAGCATTATGTGGCGGCAGATCCGCAGGACTTGCGCGCTCTCGAAGACTTACATGCCGGATTGGACCAGGAGGTGCGCGATTTCGAGACTGCGGCCGATCCCGCGTTGGGAGCCTCAGCCCACGAACGGAGACGCAACCTGGCCGCCGCGGAGCAGCCGTTAACCCAGGATGTTGCAGTCATGGAAGCGATACTGAAAAGGGACCCATCCAAAGACGAGTTGAAACCATTCCTGGCGAATCGAAAAGTCCATCTTGGCGCGATCCAATTCATTCTGCACAGCAAAGACGACTCGATCGGGCTCGCCAAGAGAGGACTTGCTGACTTGAGAAATCTTGCAGAGAACAATCAGAATTCCCCGACGTTTCTCTCCCTGGCAGCAGACGGTTTTCTGATCGCAGAACCGGCTTCTCTCAAAGATCCGCAATTGGCTGTCTTGTGTGCCGAGCGAGCCGTCGATCTTAGCCATCGAAAGTTGCCGTCCAGGCTGCTGACTCTGGCTCAGGCCTATCGCGCCGACGGGCAGTCGGAGAAGAGCCGCGCGACGGCCAAAGAGGGTCTCGCGTTGCTGCCTGTCCCGCAACCTGGAAGCGTGAACCCGAGAATACGCAAACTGTTAGAAATGTTAGCGGGAATTCAATCTTGACGGCTCCACAATGCGGCATTCAGAGAAGGACATCACAAGGTACGACGAATCCTAAGGAGCGTGTGTTTTCGGCAAGGGTGCGTGACGCGATTTATCTCGCCTTGTTAAGTTGAGTCAGCCGCCAAGGACGGCTGGCATTGAGACACAAGAGCACATCGCCGATTCCCGAGCAGATCGTTCAT
>JBEKOA010000121.1:0-14293 GCA_049522255.1 Occallatibacter sp. | reverse complement strand
GCGGCAAGAAGTGATTTCGCTTCCTCTGCAGCCCGCCGGTCTGACACGTCGTGCTTGATTGCAATGAAGCTGACAACCTCACCAGTTGAGGAAAGTACGGGAGCGATCCGCATCTCCTCGTTATAAAGAGTTCCATCCTTGCGCTGGTTGATCATGTCGCCGTGCCAGATCTGCCCGGACTTGATGGTCCTCCAGAGATCTTCGTAAAATGCCTGTTCGTGGTGTCCCGATTTGAGCATGCGCGGGTTCTTCCCCACCGTCTCTTCGCGGCTATATCCGGTCATTCTGGTAAAGGCGGGATTTACATACTGAATCTTGCCTTCAGTATCTGTAACCACGATGCCGTCCGCGGCCTGTTCGATGGCCGTAATCAGACCCGCCTGTTCGAACGCCCTATCTTCCGGAACCACGATTCACTCCCATGAGGAAATCCTCATGCTTCAATGTCAACCCGCTCGCCCGCTTGCGCCTTGATTACCCGCTCTTGAGGTGAGAGCTGCCTCACTCGACAGTTTTCTGAACAACGGCGGCCAACTGGTCTGTACTGAACAACTTTGCGATCCAGCCAGTTGGGCCGGCTTTCCGCACCGCGTCCTTGTTCTCTGCCTGAGACTCGGTGGAAAGCATCAGGATCGGAACAAAAGAATACCGTGGAAGCCTGCCGACAGCCGTGATCAATTGAATGCAATCTAAGTTGGGCATATTCAAATCGGTAATGATCAGATCGAATTTCCCACTAGCGGCCTTGGCGATGCCATCCTTGCCATCGATGGCCTCCGCTAATTCGCAGCCGGTCTTTCGCGGGGTGAAGCAGACCATTTGTCTGACGCTGGCTGAATTGGGAGAGCCGTGACAGGCCGTAGTCCAGCATGTCCAAGACACTCATCAGGCTGAATTCAATGGCCGCCGGTTGGTCGCGCAAATGTGGAAGCTCGATAGACAGCACGGATTGTGCCTTTTCAGTTGCGGATCGATGACCAGGGTCAGCTCACCAACAGCGATTTGCTCGGCGGCCGTCGAGATGTCGTTCATCGCAACGACGAGCGCATCGAGGTCGTTCTTGATCGTGTTGAATTCGCCGTTGCAGGTAACCTTCCCGTATTCACGGCTGCGAGTGAAGCGATCATTTCTCCTTGTAGAGAGCCATGACTAGGATTGCCGCAACTACCCCTACAATACCACCGATGATCGCTCCTTTGTCAGGATTGAACCGAGCGTCAGTTCGACTTTTGGCATTGCCCCCTCCCGATAAGCCGGCCTGCTCGAAACACCGCAGATGAAGCTCGATCGGTTCCGCTGGGACGATCTTGGTAACGCGGATCTCCATCTCTCCATCTCGATGCCTGCGATGCGATCCGCGCTCTACATGATCCACGATGCCGGTTACGGGCACTCCGGCGTGGATCATGATTTCGCCGGCCAACACAACATCCTTGTCCACCACGAACTGAACTGCGACGCCGGGACTCGCCTTGGCGAACTCAGTAGGCCCAGGCGCCAACAGCTCAATCTTCGTGTCCGCAGGTAAGGTCACGTATACCGGTGCCGGAGCGGGTTGGGACGACGGCGCGGCAGCAGGCGAGGCTGCCTGCGCGACCTGCTGCGCCGCCAGCAATGGGCAAAGGATGAAACAAAGCGCGGGTTGAGGCAGCCTTCGCGTCATGGCGATTCATCCTTGGCTAAGCACTCACGAGTCTCAATCTCCGCTCGCCACCCGCGCAGGCAGCCGCGCCACGGAAAGGATCTTCACAATCTGCTCGGCCATAGGGCCGGATGCAACCACTCCATCAAAGGCACGCACCCGGCCCGAGGCGAGAATGAGGCCCGTTGTCCTGTCCGTGAGAACGTAGGTGTGGATATGCGTGAAAACGACCCGGTCGATCTGGAGTTGCAGTTCGGCAGGGCGCGGCTTGCTGGTGCGCGGATCGACGTAGCGCGGACCGTCAACGATCGACAGGCCCAGCTTCTCCCAGTCCTTTTGGTTCAGCAGAGCCCTGGAGAGGGTGGCGGGAGAGAGGAAGTCGGTCTCCGAAGAGATGAAGAGTGTCCGCGCGCTCTTGAGGATCTGGTTGCGGTCGAGGTCGGCGGAGGTGAGCGAACGCTCTTCAATCGGCTCTTGCTTGGCTTGAGTCAGCTCGATAGAGCCAGTGATTTGGACGTTTAGGGCGGGCTGCGGGGTGGGTTGGGCTGAGGCCGCTTGCGGCTGCTGCTGCGCAGCGAGTAGCGGGCTGAGGCTGAGGAAGAGAATGGCTTGAATCATCGAACGGTTCATCGGTTTCTCCTTGTTTGGCGTTACAAGGACCGATGTTAGGCGCGAGTTATACGGGGCAGGGAGGCGATTGGGACACTTTCGCAAGTGTCACAATGCTCAAGCAGAAGCCGAGACCCGCTCTTCCTGCCGGCGCAGCCCGTCCAGAGTTTGCGCATCGAGCAGCGTGAAGCGCAGCGGGAAGGCCCCCTCGGGCAGCTCCAGCGCCGTGACTGCATCGCAAACGACCCCGGACGTGCTTTCGAGTCCGCGCTTCCAGCCCGGCTGCGTTGCATCGCGCACCAGCAGGCTCTCGGGCGGGAGCCCGGCGGCGATCAACAAAGTTTGAGCAATGCGCTGAAACTCCGCCCAGCGCGAGGCGATGCCCACCAGTTCTCCAGCATGTTCGGGCAGATAACGCTGCAAGTGCGTCATCAACTCAAGCGAGACCGGATGCACCTGCAACACGGTCAGCTCAGTCCCAGCCGGCAGCAGCTTGCGCACCATCTCGGCCTTACTGGGCACGGTCACCGGCATTGAGCCTTTCAGCAATCGAGGCTCGGCGCACTCCTCGGGCGCGCATTCAGTGACTGGAAGCGCCAGTGCCTGTTCCATCTCGTGAATTACGATGCGGCGCAGCTCCGGATCCGGATCGATCACCAGCCATCTTGACGGCGGCGTCAGCGCCAGCCAGCGGTGCAGCCTTTCCCGCACAACCGATTCAGCCACGCCCAGGTTGCGCGCTGTGGCCGCCAGATCGCCAATCAGCTGATCGATGGAATACTCGGCGGCCAGTTCCGGTGAGAGCGGCGCGGCCGGGCGGCTGGCCCGCACATAGACACCGCTGCCATGGCGGAATTCAAGCCAGCCCTCCTCTTCCAATTGCTTATAGGCTGTGCTGGCCGTGTTGGGATGAATCGCAAAGCGGCGGGCCAGCTCGCGCGTGCTGGGCAGCCGCTGATTGGGCAGCAGTTCCTGGCAGAGAATGCCCAGCACGATCTGTGTAACCAACTGCTCGCGCAGTGAGACTTCGCCGGTGCGATTGAGCCAGAGCCGCATAGTCTATCCAGTTATCTCCTCATGAGCGAGGCTGATTTGGGTTCATGGATTCCCACCCTTTTCTCAAAAGACGAGAAAAGGATGGAGCACCCAGCATTCGATTATCCGGCCGCCCGAGCGGGTTGCGCAGCGAGCTTCTTCCGCCCATAAATCGCCAGCAGCGCCACCAGCAGCAACAGGATTGCTCCCAGCACGAGCAAGCTGCCTTCAGGGCCGTCCGTGCCACCGCTCCACAACTTGTTGCCGGCGGGGCTTGTGCTCAGAAAATGGCCCTCGGCCTGAAGCCCGCTGTCAGCCGTGCCATAGAAGTAGGTCTCGGCCCAATCCCAGGCCGCATGGCAGCCGATGGCCCACCAGGCCGACCCGGTGACCCGCACGCTGACGCAGAAGACAAAGCCGATGAACGAGGCGGCAAAGATGCCGATCCAGTTCTCGCCGTAGTTGCTGGTGTGGATGAAGCCGAAGAGCGTCGAGGTGACCCATGCCGCCTGCCAGAACCCGCTCCGTGGGATCTTGCGAATGTGCAGCATCAAGCAGGGAAAAAGTCCCAGCAGCGCGACGGCATAGACGCCCCAGACGCCGTTGCGCCCGGCCGCAGGCATCATCCGCAGCCAGATATGGATAAGAATGCCCGCACTGTGGCCCGTAGCTCTCAATAGCAGGTCAAGGCAAAGTGCGCCGACCATGGCCAGCGCCCACCAGAAGTTGATGCCGCGAGTGAGAGTGAATTGCAGGTAGCAGCGAAACGTGCCCTCCTCAAAGAGACCCACGACGAGAAAAGCCAAGCCCCAAAGGGTCGCGGTGCTGAAGATCCGCGCTCCTGAGAGCCCCAGCGGCCCAAAGCGCAGCCAGCCTCCCAGTGCAAGTGCTCCCACCAGCGTCGAAAGGGCGACAAACCCCGCCGCAAGGCCTCCAAAGAAGTGAACGACAGGCCGGGGACCTGTCAGGTTGTAGTCCAATATTCTCCGGTGTTCCATGATCGCCACGAGTGATACCGCCCCCACCAGGGCCAGCAGAGGAATCAGCTCACTAATCAGCGCAAAAATGGGTGAAAGATCGAACTTCGTAATCGCGGGATCTAGAGTGACCACCATCGTTCCCACGATGGGGGTAAAGAGGCGGTAGAGCAGGGCAAAAATCAGCAGCGACCAGCCGGCGCGCAAGCCCTGGCTGCCGGCAAGAACCCAATGGAGATCGCGAGTCTCACACGTACCAGAGGCCTGTAGATCATCCTGATTCCTCGAACTCCCGGCAGCTCCCACCGGCGGCGTTTCCGGCACGATGGGATGAATCTCCGGGTCTATCGAATGCATGAAGACTCCTTCAAATCGACACAAAGATGCTTTGTGCTGGATTCTACTAGAGAGGCTCCGCATCGGGGTGCACCGAGTCTTGCGGGGACTGTAACGCTACTCGTCTCGCAGGGCCACCATGGGGTCGATGTGAGATGCCCGGCGCGCCGGAATCCAGCTTGAGACCAGGGCAATCGCGGCGATGGACGCTGTGATGCCGGTAAACACGAATGGATCGTCGGGGCGGACTCCGAAGAGCAGACTGGCCACTCCATGCGCCAGCGCGAAGGCCAACAGAAGTCCCACGCTCATTCCTGTTCCCGTGAGCCATGCCGCACGGTGCAGGATCATGCCCAGAATATCTTCGCGCCTCGCTCCCATCGCCAGCCGGACGCCGATCTCGCGGGTGCGCTCGGCCACCAGGTTAGCCATCACGCCGAAGATGCCGATAGCGGCCAGCAATAGAGCAATGAACGCATCTGTTGCCAGCATGACGGCCACATAGGCGAGGCCAGTCAGCTTTTCATGCATCAACTGCGCGTAAGTCTCAACGTTGTCCAGAGGCAGCTCGGGGTCGAGCTGCGCCAGCGCCTTGCGTGCCGCCGGTGCAATGCCCAGCGGATCGCCATCGGTGATGACCGAATAGGTGATCTCCTCGGGCGGCATCTGGGCCGTGTTTAGATACACTGCCCCGGCATCCATTCTCAAGAGCAGGAAGTAGCTTGCGTCGTCGGCGACTCCGACGATGGTCGCCCACTGAGTCTGATCTTTGCGGTTAGAACCCATCCGAACGCGATGTCCAAGGGGGTTCTCAGACGGGAAGTAGAGTGCGGCAAACCGCCGGCTCACGATCGCCACCGGTTGAGAACGAAGGTTGTCGCTCTGAGTAAAGCCGCGGCCGGAGACGATTGGAATCTGGAATGCCCCAAAGTATCCATTGCTGACCGGCATGCGAATCGCACTCTGAAATTTTCCGGGAGCCAGCGGACGATTCTCTATCTGGCAATCGTCTACCCAGGCTCCATCACTGTAGGGCAAAGCGCTGGTCAACTCGGCATTTTTCACACCGGGCAGAGCCCTGAGTTTATCCAGGCTTTGGTCGTACCATGAGGCCAGCTTTTCCGGGGTATCGTATCGCGCGGCGGGCAGATGGACCGTGAACGTCAGCATTCGGGTGGGGCCATACCTGTCGGCAGAATGCATCAACGCGTTCATGCCCTTCGCCATCAGCGCGGCGCCAATCACCAAAGCGACGGCCAGCGCGATCTGCGCCCCGGCGAAGAAGTTCCTGAACCAACGGCTGTGGCCGGCGCCCACGAGGGCGCGCGACCCGGATTTCAGTTGATCGACAAGATTCATGCGCAGCGCCGCAAGGGCGGGAGCAAAGCCGGAGACTACGCCTGCACAAACTGCCAGCAGGATTGACAAACCCAGCGCGCGGCCGCTCAACGAGATATTTGACCAGCCGGACATGTAGCGAGCCACTCGCTCAGGCATTGCGATGAGCGAGAGATGCATATAGAGCTTGGCGAAGCAGAGACCTCCCGCCGCGCCCACAAGCCCCAGCAAGACCGTCTCAGTGAGCAACTGCCTCAGCAGCCGCAAACGGCTCGCGCCCAGCGCGGTGCGCATGGCAATCTCAGGGCGGCGCGCTATGCCGCGGGCAAATTGCAGGTTGGCTATATTGGCGCACACAACCAGCAATACAAAGAGGGTCGCGCCCTGCACCAGGCTGAAGTAGAGCGGCGTCAGGGTGCCGTTGATGTCGTCGAGCAGCGGCTCAATTTTTACCGACCAGCCAAGATTCGTCGCCGGAAACTGCTGCGACAATCGCTCCGCGATCATTCGCATCTCAACCTGAGCCTGCTTGGCGGTGACTCCATGTCTGAGGCGTCCGGTCACGAGGTAGTCGTGTGCGCTGCGATTGTTCAATTGGGCATCGGTCGGGGCCAGCGGCAGAAAGAGATCGGCGGTTGATGGATACTGCATCGCCTTTGGCATCACGCCGATTACGGTGTATGTGTGCTGGTCCAGTTCGATCTTCTGGCCCAGCACAGCGGCATCGCTGCCAAAGTGCCGCCTCCAGAACCCATAGCTCAGCACAACTTCGCTGTCGTGTCCGGCCTGGGTTTCGCTCTGGTCAAAGACACGGCCCAAAAAGGCGCCTGCCCGCATCACGCTGAAGAAGGACGGGGTGGTAAAGATCGCCTCCACGTGCGCGGCGTCACCGGCCCCGGTCAGGCTCATATCTTCGGTGCGGCGAACCGCCAGTTCTTCAAACGAACGGCTCTGGCGCAGCCAGTCCTGAAAGTTCCCCAGCGCCACCGGCTTGCCATCGCCGCGATCCTGCTGCTCGTAGACGGTCACCACATTCTTCAGATCAGGCACAGCCAAAGGGCGAAGCACCACTGCGTCCATGATGCTGAAGATCGCTGTATTCGCCCCAATGCCGATCGCCAGCGTCAGTACCGCGGCCAGCGTGAATCCCGGCGACTGCCGCAACTGGCGTACCGCATAACGAAGGTCCTGAAGCAAGGTGTGCATTTGTTCTCCCGGTTCCCACTTGATTTTCGTCTGAGAACTCGTTTGAAGGAAGTGCATTCTGCGAGCCAAACGGCTCAACCGCCGGGCCGTTGAATGTAAACAGCTTAGATCTGACACACGCCCTCAGCGGGCGGCATGCCTGTTCAGAAGTGAAACCGACTGTTCGCAAACGAACAGTCGCACCGGCCTGAAAACAGAAGAAAACAGCGCCCGCCTTGACACAAGCAGCCGTTGCCTTGATGCTAAACAGTTCCGGTTGTTCGGTTTTCCGGCACAGAGGGGCGGCAAGTTTTGCGCGTTCGCGTCTTTTATCACGACAAATGTTTCGACGGAGCCTGCTCCGCTTCGCTCTTCACTCGCTTCCATCGCGAATGCGTCGCCGCCGATGCCAGCTATGAGTATCACGGCCTGGTGCATCGCGCTGGTGCGCTCTTCGACGAGAGTGAATTTACCGGCGATGAAAACGCCATCGTGGACTTCAAGTACTCGGCCTCGCCTCGGATTACCTGGTGGTTCGATCACCACCTGTCGGCCTTTCTCACTCCGCAGGACCAGCAGGACTTTCTGGATTATCAGAAGAGGCAGGTCCCGCCGGGGCGCAAGTTCTTCGACCCCGAATACACATCCTGCACCAGCTTTCTGGCGCATATCGGCGCTACAAAATTCGGCTTTAACACCGCGCCAGTCGCCGAGCTGATTCACTGGGCCAACATTGTCGATGGAGCGAAGTATGAGAGCCCTGAAGCGGCGGTCGAGATGGCTGCTCCGGCGATGAAGCTGACGCTCATTATCGAGTCTTCGCAGGATGACGCGTTTATTCCGCGCCTCATTCCATTGCTGACCGAGATGCCGCTGGCCGAGGTGCTGAGCCAGCCCTTTGTGGCTGTGCTATTGCCGCCGCTGCTCCAGCGCCACCAGCAAGCCATCGAATTGATTCGCAGCCGCGCCGAAGAACGCGACGGCACCATCTTCTTCGACATCACTGACCAGCCGCAAGAGGGTTACAACAAGTTCATTCCCTACTATCTCCATCCCCAGGCAACCTATTCGATTGGCCTCTCGAAGTCCAGCTTCCGCACCAAAGTCTCGGTGGGTTCGAATCCCTGGACCAAGGCCGACCCGGCAAAGATGGTCAATCTGGCGAAAATCTGTGAGCGCTATGGCGGCGGCGGCCATGCCCGCGTCGGCGCCATCAGCTTCCCGCCCGATCAGGCAGATAAGGCGCGCGTAGCTGCGGCGGAGATCGTAGCCGAGTTGCGGGCAAAGAATCCGCTAAGCTGAGAGTTCAGCGGATTCTCACTCTGGTGTGGCACACTGGATGCGCTATGTTGATCGAAATCTGGGAACGCCTGCGCGGCTACGACAAGTGGATTGAGACTGAGGCCAAGGTCGAATCGAGCAAGGTCAGCGAGACTCTGGATTCAGAGAGCGGCCACGTTACCTATGGCTCCGGAGAGGTGCTGGTGTGGGCGGATCAACAGGGTGAGAATCAAAGAGCGTATTTCACAGTCCCCGACGATTCTCCGCTTTACCAGTTCGTCGGTGGTGAGTCGATCCCGATCCGCTACAACCCAGCAGAGCCGGATGAATATTATCTTCGTGAGCTCGTTGAAACTCGAATTCATACGATCGCAAAACGAGTCGTTATCCCACTTGTGTTGATCTGTTTCTACGCTCTCTTCGCATGGCTAGTCATGCGGCATGGATCACGTTGAGACCCGGCTGAAAGCTGTCCGCTGATAGCTGACGGCTGTATCTCACAGCCCCAACTCTCCGGCCCGCCGCTTCATCGCCTCCAAACAGAACGCAATATGCGCATCGAGCTCGACGCCAAGCTCCGCGGCGCCTTGGATCACCTCATCTCGATTCACACCGCGGGCAAATGCTTTGTCCTTCATCTTCTTTCGCACGCCGGCAACTTCGACATCGGCTATCGCCTTGGTCGGCTTCACCAGAGCGCAGGCTGTGAGAAAGCCGGATAGCTCGTCGCAGGCAAAGAGCGCCTTGGCCAGATGCGTCACGCGCGGCACGCCGGAGTATTGCGCGTGCCCCAGAATCGCAGTGCGCAGCTCTTCAGGCCAGCCCAGTTGCTCCAACTCGCGGACTCCAACAAAAGGATGCTCCTCGGCGGTCGGATGTTTTTCGTAGTCGAAGTCGTGCAAGAGAGCCGTGGCCCTGTAGAGCTCGACAAACTTTTCCCGTTCCTCCCCGGCCAGCCCGAGCCGGTCGGCTTCGACTTCACCCATCGCCGCGACGCAGGCCTCAACGGCCAGCGCGTGCTTTCGCAGACTCTCGCTCTGGGTCCATTCGGTCAGCAGCTTCCAGGCCTGCGCTCGTCCGAAACTCTCTGCACGTTCGTAACCTGGTCCGTTTTCCGACGCATCATTTATTGTGCAGCTATTCATCCTTTTCAGAGCCTCCTGATTGCATTCAAGTTGTGTTCCTTGGTTCGTGTTTCTTGTGGTTTGTCACGCAGTTTTCACGGCAGGATTCGGGACTCTTCGTTTCGCATCCAACTTTTCACTTGACAATTATGGTTCACGTACCCGAAGGTAACATATAACGTGGTGCTTCGGAGCACCGCGGGGCCCTTGCTCTGGCGCTCCGCACACCACTTATGGCAACGACCCTGGTTAACGTAGAACCGCGCGAAGTTGTGCGCTGCATGTTTGCCGACTGCAAGTTGATGCAGTTCAGGCCGAGCAACTCCCTATGCAGAAGATGCCACAGACCCCTGGATGCTGAGGAGTCTTTGCGCCCCGGCCCGATGCCGGCAGAACACCCCTCGGTGGATCCTGCAACCGAGGCCGGGCTGAAGGTGGCCGGCCAGGTGAAGGAGATCCGCCGCGCGCGCCATCTCAGCCAGCGCCAACTGGCCGGTCGCATGCAGGTACCCCGCACCTATATCTCAAAAATCGAAAATGGCAAGGCCATCCCCACCCTGCACTCACTGGAGCGGCTGGCGGCGGCTCTGGGCGTGGACGTGCGCCAACTGGTCCGCGACGCCCGCAGCCTGCGCGATGAGGAAGTGGGGTCGATTCTGGCCGATCCGTTTCTCTTTGAAATTGCCACTCTGCTGCCTTCGCTGGAACCGCTGCACCGCTCGCTGTTCTTTGGCGCCGTACGCGATATGGCCACCGGCCACCGGCGCAGCGCGTAGAGGCGCCGGGAGCGCTCCGACTCCAGTTTTGCGGTGAACGAGCGCTGCACTCTACCTGGGAAGGCTCTCGCGAGCCCGTGTCTTTAAAGTGCGGCAGGGAAGAATTGCGGCGCCTGGGCGCTTGTGCTACGGTCGAGGATGCAACGCCTCGGTTCCTGGCGCCAGGCAGATTGTGCGCCGTGGTTGAGGCAGTACCGTAGAGGCGAACTTTGTATTCTGCTGACAAGCCGCGCATTGATGAGCTCACTGCCGAGGAGCGTGCGATCTATGCAACGCTGAAGCCTGACCGTCTGCCCCAGCATGTGGCCATCATCATGGACGGCAATGGCCGCTGGGCTGGTCATCGCTCGCTCAAGCGCTTTCTGGGCCACCAGCAGGGGGCCAACAGCGTGCAGTTGGTCACTGAGACCGCCTCGCGCATCGGCTTGCCCTGGCTGACTCTTTACGCATTCTCATTGGAGAATAATCTGCGCCGTCCCCGCGCCGAGGTCAACTTTCTCATGCGGCTGCTCAAGACTTACCTTGAGAGCAACTTGCAGCGAATGATGGACAACAATGTGCGCATGAGGTACATCGGGCGCACCCACGAGTTGCCCGCCGAGGTGCAGGAGAAGATGCGCTGGGCCGAAGAAGCCACCGCGCGCAACACCGGCACCACTCTTACCTTGGCTCTGAACTACGGAGGCCGCTCGGAACTCGTGGACGCCTTCCGTTCACTCTCAGCCGAGATGAAGCAAAAGCACCTGACCTCAGAACGCATCACCGAAGAAGACATCCACCGCCATCTCTACACGGCGCACATGCCGGACCCGGACCTGCTGATTCGCACCTCGGGCGAGATGCGCCTGTCGAACTATCTGCTCTGGCAGGTTGCCTACACCGAGATCTTCGTTACCGAGCGGCTATGGCCCGACTTCCGCGGTATTCATCTGCTCGAGGCCATCGCCGATTACCAGCGCCGGGACCGCCGATTTGGTGGCCTGGGCGTGGGCTGCGGTGAAGTGGAAGAAGATTCGGACCGGATCAAGATCGTGGCGAGTTGAGTACTTTGGTTCTCCAGGCAGCCACATTTCATAGACGATTCCATGGACTTGCTGATAGCTTCTGACGAGGAAGTGCAGGTGGGGGATTTTAAATTGGAAAGCACTCTATTAAAAACTGAATCAACGGCTGCGGAACAGGTCACTCAACAAGACAATTCAGCGGTAAAAACAAAACGGTTAGCCCAGCAGTCTCGCTTCTGGCTCAAGGAAGCGATGGCCCAGCGCGGCGACTCGGCGGCCTTCCTTCATTGGCTGAGCTCGGATGGCGGAAAACACGCCTGAGACCCGGCTGCCGACGACAGGCGCAATTTCTACCCATCAAGATTCCTGAGTCTATAGCCTCTCTTCCGGCACACCCCCGCCCGAGCGGTGTATCCTCACCCTTGGCATGAAACGCATTGTTACCGCTCTCATCTTGATTCCCGTGGTCCTGGTCCTGGTCTTTCTGGGCCCAAAGGGTCAGTGGCTATTTACATTGGCCGTAGCGGCGGTGGCGACACTGGCCGCATGGGAATTCATGGCTATGGCGAAGAATGCCGGGGCCAGCCCGCCACGTGTTGCGGTGCTGGTCGCAATCCTGGCGCTTTTTGCCGGCAATTTTGCCTGGCCCGACCAGACAGCCCCCATCCTCGGCATGTTGAGCCTGGCCCTGTTGGTCTATTGCACCTTTTCCTGTCCGGTTGAGCATATGATGGCCGATGTATCGACCTCAATCTTCTGCCTGCTCTACCTCGGATTCACCCTGATCGCCCTTCCCGCCTTGCGCGAGCAAACGAATGGCCCTTCGCTGGTAGCCTTCCTGTTTTGTGTGGTTTGGGCCGGGGACACAACCGCCCTTTACGTGGGTCGCGCCTGGGGTAGGCACAAGATGGCGCCCTCGCTTAGTCCCAACAAGACTTGGGAGGGAACGCTGGGCTCAGTGGCCGGCAGCCTGCTGGCAACCTGCGGCTTGCTCGGCCTGGCTCATCTATTGGCCACGCAATGGGACTCGGCCGCGCTGTCCTATCCCGAGGACGTCTGGTACTGGCTGAGCCTGGCCGTGGTGGTAAATATCGGTGCGCAGGTGGGCGATCTCGTTGAATCCGCTCTCAAGCGCTCGGCTGGCGTCAAAGACTCCGGCTCACTGCTGCCCGGCCATGGCGGCGTCCTGGACCGTATCGACGCCCTGATCGTGGCCGCTCCAGTGCTGTGGTACGCCCTGGTGATTCACCAGTGGTTCTGATGGATCTCTCAGAGACTGCGCGAGAGACAATTGAGACGAGAGGAAGTTTAAATACACTTTGAAACGACTCGCCATTCTCGGTTCCACCGGCTCCATCGGCCAGAGCACACTCTCCATCGTCGAACAGTTTCCCGATCGCTACTCGGTCGCCGCGCTCGCCGCCGGGCGCAACTTCGACGAAGCCTTTGCACAGGCCATCCGCTGGCGGCCGCGCATCGTCTCCCTGGCCACGGAAGAGCTAGCCGGCCATCTTGCGACTAAGCTTAAACAAGCAGGCGTCACTGGCCTCGAATGCGTCTACGGCACGGCTGGTACTGTCGCCTGCGCCACACTTCCCGAGGCGGATTTCGTCGTCTCAGCAATCGTCGGTGTGTCGGGCCTTGAGGCTACCCACGCTGCCATCCTCTCCGGCAAACCCATCGGCCTGGCCAACAAGGAGTGCATGGTCGCTGCAGGCGAGATACTCACCGCGGCGGCCCGCGAGTGCAACGTCCCCATTCTGCCCATCGACAGCGAGCACAACGCCGTCCATCAGTGTCTGCGAGTCGGCGCCCACCGCGAAGTCAAGACCATCTGGCTCACCGCCTCGGGAGGGCCCTTCCGCAAGCTACCGCTTGAATCGTTCGACGGCATCACTCCCGAACAAGCGTTAAAGCACCCAACCTGGGTCATGGGCCGGCGCATCACCATCGATTCGGCGACCATGTTGAACAAGGGGCTTGAAGTCATCGAGGCCTGCCGTCTCTTCGATGTGACGGCGGCTCAGGTGCGGGTCACGGTTCACCCACAGTCCACGGTTCACTCTCTCGTCGAGTATGTGGACGGCTCCATTCTGGCGCAGATCTCCGTCACCGACATGCGCCTGCCGATTCTCTATGCGCTGGCATACCCTGAGCGGCCAGCCTCCAGGCTCACCTTCGATCTGGCAGCACTCAGCCATCTGGACTTCGAGCCGCCCGACCTGGAGCGCTTCCCCTGCCTGCGCCTGGCCTTTGAAGCGGCAGAGAAAGGCGGCGCGCACTGCATCGCCCTGAATGCCGCCGACGAAGTGGCCGTCGAAGCATTCCTGGCCCGGCGCATCCCCTTCATGGGAATCCCGCGTACAATTGAAAAGGTGCTGGCGGCCACGCCCGAGGCGCACCCGGCCACCATCGCCGAGGTGCTCGCCGCGGATCGCGAGGCGCGTCAAACCGCTGGTGAACTGGTGGCTTAAGTACGGGGAATCCGGGCCGGACACAGCCTGCTTTGGCGCTTTATCGAGGGAAAAACCGCACATTTATGCATGAATTTCTAGTCTCTGTCGCCGCCTTCATCGTCCTGATCGCCGTCATGGTTCTGGTACACGAGTTCGGCCATTTTGCCGTTGCCAAACTCTGTAAGGTCCGTGTCGAGGCCTTCTCCCTGGGCTTCGGGCCGCGGCTTTTCGGTTATGTCTACGGCGGCACCGACTACAAAGTCTGCCTGCTTCCGCTGGGCGGCTATGTCAAAATGGCGGGTGAAAACTTCAGCGAGCTGAGCGACGCGGCGGCTGGCACTGCCACGGTAGTGCGGGCGGACGATCCCGGAGCCCTCACGTCGCATCCCCGCTGGCAGCAGATGCTCATCGGCGTGGCCGGCCCGGCCGCCAACTTCGTCCTGGCCTTTGTGCTGATGGTCTTCTACTTCGGCTGGGTCAACGAGGTTCCTAAGGTCGAGGTCAAATCGACGACGGTCGAATGGGTCATT
>JBEKOA010000120.1:0-14308 GCA_049522255.1 Occallatibacter sp. | reverse complement strand
CTCAAAAACAAGGCCAACACCAGCGAAGAGTTCTTCATGGCCGGCCGCGAGATGACGGCGTGGATCGCGGGCTTGAGCTTTGTCTCAGCCAACCTCGGAGCACTGGAACTGATGGGCTGGGCTGGCTCGGCCTATCAATATGGCATTCTCGCGGCGCACTGGTACTGGGTGGGCGCGATTCCCGCCATGCTCTTCCTGGGCATGGTGATGATGCCCTTCTATTACGTGTGCAAGACGCACTCGGTACCCGGCTATCTCAAGCTGCGCTACGGGCAGGGAACGAGCACGGTGGCCGCGGTCTCATTCGCTTTCATGACCGTGCTGATGAGCGGCGTGAACATGTTCTCGATGGCGCTGGTGATGAAGGTGGTGCTGGGCTGGGACATGAACTTCTCGATCATCGTTTCGTCGCTTGCCGTGGCCGCGTATGTGGCTCTTGGCGGCCTGCGTTCGGCCATCTTCAATGAAGTTCTTCAATTTGTCCTCATCTGGGGCGGCGCCTTGCTGGTGCCGATTCTCGGTCTCATCGAGGCGGGCGGCTGGAGCGGATTCAAGGCCAAGCTCGCGCACAACATCGCCGTGGGCGCAGTCCCCGCCGGAGACTATACGCACATGTGGCGCAGCATGGGCCACTTTGCCGACAACCCGATGGGCATTCACTGGACCGGCATCGTCTTCGGCCTGGGCTTCGCGATCAGCTTCGGCTACTGGACTACGGATTTTCTCGTCGTGCAGCGCGTACTCGCCGCCAATAGCCTGCGCTCGGCGCGTATGGCTCCGGTGATCGGATCGTTCTTCAAGATGGCTGTGCCGTTCATCGTGATTCTTCCCGGCCTGCTGGGCCTGGTGGTGCTGCAAAACTCCGATGGCAGCCTGATGAAACTGGTGGGCGAAAATGTGGTCGCGGCCCATCCTGGGGCGGGCTTGCACAGTTACAACGAAGTGCTGCCGCTGATGCTGGTGCGATACTGCAGCCCCGGTCTGTTGGGGCTCGGCATTACGGCGCTGATCGCCGGATTCATGAGCGGCATGGCCGGCAACGTGAGCGCATTCTCCGCCATCTGGACTTACGACATTTATAAGCCGCTGATCGTCAAGAAGGCCAAGGACGAGCACTACGTCGCAGTCGGCCGCTGGGCAACCATTTGGGGTGTGGTGATATCGATCATCGCCGCCTACCTTGTGATGCACGCGCAAGGCATTATGGATTACGTGCAGGCCCTGTTCAGCTTCTTCATCTCGCCGCTGTTAGGCGCCGTACTAATGGGCATGTTCTGGAAGCGCGCCACCAAGGCGGGCGGCTTCTGGGGCCTGCTGATCGGCACGCTGACCTCGATCGGCCTGTGGGCATGGGTCAAGCTCGACCCTTCGGCGCTGCGTTATGTTGCCCTCTCGCCCGATGCCAAGGACATGGCCGAGAATATGTATCGCGCGCTGTGGTCGGTGAGCACGTGCATGATTGTCGTCGTCGTGGTCAGTCTCTTTGGCAAGCCTCGTCCAGTGGCGGAGTTGGACGGCCTTGTCTACGGGGCCACCAAACTGCCTGCAGAAGAGCCTGTGCCGTTTTACAAGAACGAGTGGTTCTGGACGGTTCTCGCGATTATTGGCTTCCTGGCACTCAACATTTACTTCTGGTAAGAGAGGTCACTTATGCATGACTCGGGTATCTCGATCTGGTTTTTCATTGGCGTCCTGCTCACCATCTATGGCGCGATGATCCTCGGCTATGGCATCTCTGAACTGGTAACTGGGCACACGGCCAATGTGATTCTGGCGAATCTGCATGCGCCCGTCTGGTGGGGCGCTCTGCTATTGGTTCTCGGGCTCTTCTATGGGGTGCGCTTCAGGCCGCGCCGCAACGACTAACGGCAGTGGAAATAGGGAGCAAGTAAATCAATGACAGCACAACGAAGCATGACATATGGAGTTATCGTAGGAAACCGCGGCTTCTTCCCCGATCACCTGGCAAAGACCGGGAGAGAAGAGATCCTCTCGGTTCTCAAGGCGGCTCAAGCGAAGGCTGTCGTCCTGGGACCTGAAGAGTCGAAGCATGGCGCGGTGGAAACCTACGCTGAGTCGCAGGCGTGCGCCGCGCTGTTTAAAAAGCACGCCGATGAGATCGACGGCATCATCATCACCTTGCCCAACTTCGGCGAGGAACGGGGCATTGTGGACGCCATCCGCCTCTCGGGGTTGAAAGTTCCGGTGCTGATCCAGGCCACGCCCGACCGCTCAGAGAGCATGACCATCGCCGTACGGCGCGACAGCTTCTGCGGCAAGATGAGCGCATGTAACAACATGATGCAGTATGCGATTCCCTACTCGCTGACCACGCTACACACTGAGTCGCTAACCTCGCCGGAGTTTGCAGCCGACCTGGAATGGTTCTCAGCCGTCTGCCGCATCGTGAAGGGACTCAAAAACCTCAAGATCGGCGCCATCGGCGCGCGGCCCGCGGCCTTCAACACGGTTCGATATTCAGAGCGCATCCTGGAGACCAACGGGATCTCGATTGAGCCGATCGATCTGTCTGAGATCTTCGGACGCATCAACAAGATGAAGGACAACGACGACGCGGCGCAGGCAAAGCTCGCGGCCATCAAGAGCTATGTGTCTACCGCGGGCATTCCGGATGCGGCACTGCTCAAAATGTCCAAGCTGGGCGCGGTGATTGATGGCTGGATGAAACAGACTAATTGCACGATCAGCGCCGTGCAGTGCTGGACCTCGATGGAGGAGTATTTCGGCGTCGTGCCCTGCACGGTGATGAGCATGATGAGCAACAACTTGATTCCGTCGGCCTGTGAAGTGGATGTGCCGGGCGTGCTGAGCATGTATATGCTGGCGCTGGCCTCGGGCACGCCATCTGCACTGCTGGACTGGAACAATAACTACGGCTCCGATCCGAACAAGTGCGTCTGCTTCCACTGCTCGAATTTGCCCAAGCACTTTTTTGCAAAGCCGCCGACCATGGACTATCAGGCAATCATCGCCGGCACGGTAGGCAAGGAGAATGCCTTCGGCACCTGCGTGGGACGCGTGAAGGCCGGCACGATGAGCTTCGCACGCTACTCCACCGATGATCGTTATGGCATCATCCGCGGCTATACCGGCCCTGGGAAATTTACCGACGATCCGCTGGAGACCTTCGGCGGCGCGGGCGTGGCGGAGATACCCGAGTTACAGAAGTTATTGAAGTTCATCTGCCGCGAGGGCTTCGAGCACCACGTGGCAGCCAACTTCAGCGATGTCTCCAAGGCCGTGCATGAGGCAGCGACGCGCTATCTGGGATGGGAGTCCCTCTACCACGGACCGGCGGAAAACTAAAGGCGGCAAAGTGAGCATCGTCGCAGGAGTGGATTTTGGAACGCTGAGCGTCCGCGTGTCGATCCTCGACAGCGGACGCGGACGCTTATCTACCGCTGTCGCAGAGTATCCTCTTCACCGTTTGCGCGAAGATCCGGATTTCGCAACACAATCCCACGCAGATCACATGAAGGCGTTGGCCTCGGCCATGCGTCAGGCCGTTCAAGCGGCGGGGATCAGCGGCGAGCGAGTTGAGGCGGTCGCTCTCGACACCACCGGCTCGAGCGTTGTGCCCGTAGACGCCAAGATGCAGCCCCTCGGAGACTACTACCTCTGGTGCGATCATCGCGCCAAGCAAGAGGCGCGAGAGATCACCGAGCTTGCTCATCGTGAGGGCCTCGATGCGATCGACTGGTGCGGCGGCGTTTATTCGCATGAGTGGGGCTTTGCCAAACTGCTGCACTGGCTGCGCCACAATCCCGAGAAGCGCGACCGTCTCGCCTCTGCCTTTGAACATTGCGATATGGTAGCGGCCACACTGTGCGGTGTAACCGATCCGAAGCTGGCCAAACGAAGCATCTGCGCCATGGGACACAAATGGATGTGGAATCCCAAGTGGGACGGCCTGCCGCCGCAAGCGTTTCTATCCAAGCTTGATCCGCTTTTCGACGGCATTCGCGCGAAGCTGGCGGGAGAGTATCTGACATCGGATCACCTCGCCGGAGTTCTTGCGCCATCGTGGGCCGAGGAGCTTGAGCTGCGCGCCGGCATCCCGATTCCGGTAGGCGCCTTCGATGCGCACTGGGACGCTATCGGCGCAGGCTGCCGTGAAGGAGACGTGGTCAACGTCGTCGGCACGTCAACATGCATCATCGCCATGGCGAAGAATCCCGAACTTGTGCCCGGCGTCTGCGGCGAGGTTCCGGGCAGCGTTCATCCGAGCTACACCGGCATTGAGGCAGGGCTTTCTGCTACAGGCGACATTTTTGAAGCTATCGCGCGCCGCGCTGGGATGAAAGTCGCCGAGCTGTCGAAAGGTCTGGAGACATATCGTCCGGGTCAGACTGGATTGCTGCGCCTCACCTGGGACAATGGCGACCGCACTGTGCTCGTAAATCCTGAACTGGGCGGCGTTACTCTGGGCTGGAATCTCGTGCACACGGCTCAAGACGAGCTCTTCGCGGCCATAGAGGGCACAGCATTTCACACCCGCATTATCCTCGAGCGCATGGCCGCGCACGGTGTGCCGGTGGAGCGCGTGATCAACGCCGGAGGCATTCCGCAGCACAACGCCGTGCTCAACCAGGTCTACGCCAATGTGCTGAACAAGCCCGTGCTAGTGCCGGACGGCGTGCCGACCAGCCTCGGATCGGGCATCTTCGCACTGCTGGCAGCCGGCGCATTTTCATCGGTGGAGGAAGCGCAGGAAAAGATGTGCCTTCCCAACAAGACCTACGCGCCCGACCCCGCGTCAGTGCCAGTTTATGAGGAACTCTACGCGGCGTTCAAAACGCTTTACTTCGCGCTTGGTTCACCACATGCTGAGCCTGCGCGAGTGGGCCATATTCTTCCGGAGTTGAAACGGATTGCAGCGGAGGCCTCTGCTGCCAGAAAGAGTGAAAAGCAATGACCATGAAAATCATAGGCATCGACGTAGGCACAGGCGGCACGCGCGCAGTTTTAGTGGACGAAAAGGGGACCTTGCTTGGGTCGGCAACGCACGAGCATGCGCCGTTTGCCTCGCCGCAGAATGGATGGGCTGAGCAGGATCCGCGCGACTGGTGGAACGCATGCCAGAAGGCGATCGGCAAGCTGTTGCAACAGACCGGCGTCTCCAAGAGCGAGATCGCAGCGGTCGGCCTGGCCGGGCAGATGCATGGCGCAGTGCTGCTTGATGAGAAGGATGAGGTTCTTCGCCCCGCACTGATCTGGTGCGATCAGCGGACCGCGGAGGAGTGCCGCGTACTCAGCGAAACAATCGGCGAGCAGAGGATCGTTGAGCTGACTTCGAATCCGGCACTGCCAAACTTCACTCTTACCAAGCTGATGTGGGTTCGCACCCATGAGCCGGAAATCTGGAAGCGATTCCGCTCTTTCCTGCTGCCAAAGGATTACGTCCGCTTGCAGATGACGGGCGTTCGTGCGATTGACGTTTCAGATGCATCGGGCACGCTATTGCTCGATGTCGCCCATCGCCGCTGGTCGCAGGAGATGGTAGCAGCTACAAAGCTCGATCCCAGTTGCCTGCCGGAGGTCTTTGAATCGCAGGAGATCGTGGGAAGAATCACAGTGAGCGCGGCTCTTGCAATTGGTTTGGCCGAGGGTACGCCGGTGGTCGCCGGAGCCGGAGATCAGGCGGGCGGCGCCATCGGCATGGGTATCGTGAAGGCCGGCGATGTGAGCGCGACAATCGGGACCTCAGGCGTTGTCTTCGCCGCGACAGATCAGCCGTTTCTCGATCCCAAGGGGCGCCTGCACACCTTCTGCCATGCGATTCCGAATCGCTGGCACGTGATGGGCGTGACTCAGGCAGCCGGCCTTTCCTTGCGCTGGGTCCGCGACACCTTTGGGACCATTGGCAGCCCGGCCGGCGATCCCTACGACAGTCTCACCAAGGAAGCCGCGGCAATCCCGGCGGGAGCCGACGGCGTACTGTGGGCGCCGTATCTTATGGGCGAGCGGACGCCGCATCTTGATTCCGACGTGCGTGCCGCGCTGATTGGACTTGCTGCCAGCCACGGGCGCGGACATATCATTCGCGCCGTTCTCGAAGGCGTGGCCTTCAGCCTGAAAGACTCGCTGACCATCTTCGCCGAGATCGGCGTGCCGGTGAACGATATCCGGCTGGGCGGAGGTGGCGCGCGTTCGCCGCTTTGGCGCCAGATCCAGGCCGACGTTTACGCACAGCCAGTTTCGCTGCTCACTGCGGAAGAGGGCTGCGCTTACGGATCAGCCGTGCTTGCCGGAGTCGGCGCGGGCATCTGGTCATCGGTCGACGACGCCTGCGCTCAGATCGTGAAAGTGGCATCGGTCGTCGACGTCGGCAAAGCCGACTCCGAGAAACTCCAGCAACAGTACAAGCTTTATCGGGCGATCTATCCGGCACTCAAACAGATTCGATAAGGAGTCTCCGCCGGGCTGCCGTGTTGATGCACCGGCGGGACAGCTGCGCATTTATTTCTCCGGCACAGCCGGCTGGTGCGGCGGATTGCCCCTGGCAGCAGGACCACTTATTTTGTCTACCAGCGCAGAGTCGGTGGCTTTGGTGATGCTGCTGGCCTTGTCCAACTCGACCTTGGCTTCGTCTTTCCTGCCCATCGAGCGATAAAGCCGTCCCAGCCGCCAATGGACGTTCACGTCCTCCGGGGCCATTTGCTCGGCCTGTTTCAACTCCCTGAGAGCGTCGTCCTGTCGGCCCGTATCGGCATAGACGATGCCCAGATCGAGATGAGCCATCTCCTCTTTTGGGTCGATCTGCAGAACCTTTTCGAGCAGTGGCAGGGCGGCTTCCGGACGCCTCAACTCCACCTGCGTGTCTCCCAGGTAGAGCATGGCCTGAACGTGATTTGGATTGTTATCGAGTTCGGCCTGAAACTCGCTGGCCGCCTCCGCATACTGCTTTTGGATCCAGAGCAAATAGCCCAGGCCGTAGTGCGCGTCCGGCTCTTTGGGATCAGCCTTCACTGCCGCGCGAAACTGTTGAATGGCCCCGGTGGTGTCTTTCTTCGCATCCAGCGCCTCGCCGGCCAGCATGTCGGCCTCTGCCGACTCTGCGTTCAGCGTCAGGATTTCGTGATAAGTATCCAGAACGCACTGGTACTGCTTGGACCACATGCAACTATGCGCCAGGGACAACCGCAGAGGCAGATTCTGCTGATCGTTCGCTGTCGCCTGCTTAAAATAGGGAACCGCCTTGGCGTATTCCGTGAGTCCGTAGTACGCCATGGCGATCAGGATGGTCAGGCGCTGGCCATCGGCTGAGCCTGGCTTCTGGCCCTTGAGAAGAATTTGAAACTCCACAATGGCCGGCTTGAGTTCGCCGCTTTTGAAGAGCGCCAGGCCAAGATTCATCCGCAGGGAAGGAATGGCCGGACCCAGCGCAAGGGCTTTGCGATAGAGTGGAACGGCTTCCTTGAAGTGTTCCTGTCGCGCCTCCAGCAAACCCAGATGCGCATACGGTTCCGGACTGGACGGATGGACTTTCAGGTAAAGCCGCCAGGCGGCCTCGGCTTCGGAATTCTTGCCCTGCTGCTCAAAGGACAGCGCCATTTGTCGCTCATCCTGTGCGTTGGCCGTCTGCCCTACGATCGGCGAAGAGCACATCGCCAAGTTTATCGTCAATGCCAGGCAGATCCGCAGTCGCATTGTCCGTCTCACCCTTGTCCGTCTCACTCTTGATTCTTATCCAGTTTATTTGAAGGCGGGGATTCGTTCACCACAAAAGAAAAGGGGCGCGGCAGGGGATACCTGCCGCGCCCCGGTTTAGGGGTTGAGCTTAGAACACGAACTTGCCGCCCAACTCGAGGTTACGGGGATCATAAGTGCCATTGAGAGCACCGGAACCAGTGTTGACGGAGTTGAATTCAGAGTGGTTGAAGGTGTTGAACGACTCAAAGCGAAGCTCGAAACGAGCCTGCTCGTAAATCGCAAACGACTTGTAGAGAGAGGTGGTGAAGTTCACGCGGCCGGGACCGACGAGGAAGTCCTTGCCCATGTCGCCGAAGCCGAGGTTGTTGCCACCCGCCCAAGAGGGCGTGATGCTGTTGTTGATCCGGCTGACGTCGAACCAGTTGCTCACTGACTTGTTGTAGTGCAGCTTGACGCCGGGGTTGGTGACGTTCGGACGGTTGGCGTAACCGCCGCCCAGGCCGACTGGATCGTAGGAAGAGCTCAAGCCGATTGGAATCGGCACGCCGCTCTGATCGACAACGGTACCGGCGATCTGCCATCCGCCCGCGATCGAGTGAAGCAGGCCCTGGCTCTTGTTGAAGATGGGCAGGTTGTAGATGTAGTTGGCGTTGAACAGGTTGCGGCGATCGAGCGCGCCGGAACCCTTGTCAAACTTCGGATTCCAGGGGTTGTCGATGTTGGTGCGGTCGTAGCTGGTGATGTCGAGTTCGTGCGAATACGTGTAATCGACTTCGCCGCTCAGGCCCCAACGATTCTGGATGCGGAGACCGGTCTGGAAACCGTTGTAGTTGCCGTTGGTGTTGTTTTGATCCTGGCCGATGCCTGCATAGCCAGGGTATTGACGCCAGGCATTCATGCCGCCGTAGTTGTTGAAGGAGGATGCGGCGTCCGTACCATACTTGCCGTTGCCGTCGCCAGCGACCTGGCGAGCGTCAAGGTAGGTCGGTGTTCCAGGAGCGCCCACATTGACAACGCCGATGTTGGGCGACAGGCTGTTAACCGCATTGTCGATGACGTTCTGGTGCCAGGCGATGTTGCCAACGTACTGGACAACCCAAACGAGAGAAGGCATCACTTCGCGCTGCACACCGAGGGAGAACATGGCCACGGCGGGAGCTCTGTAAGTCTGGGCGATGCTGTCTGTGCCGCCGGCGAAGATCAGCTGGGTCGGAGCGATCACCGAGCCTGTGGCCCAGTTCGTTCCAGGCTTGCTGAACTCGTTGTTGCCAACGCTAGCCGAGGGGTTGAAGGGCGCGCTGGTGGCGACACCGAAGATGTCGTTGCCCTGCATGCGCTCGTAGAAGGTTCCAAAGCCGCCGCGGATGACGGTCTTGCCGTTGCCGAGCAGATCTTCAGAGAAGCCTACGCGGGGTTGCAGCGTTTTGTAGTCGTTGGTGACAACGCCGATCGGGAAGTTGTTCTGACCCGCAAGGCCGGTGCCGTTGATGTAGGAGTCGATACCGGCGAACTCATACAGGTGCGGGCTTGCCGCGTCGATGGTGCCGCCTGCGTCCCAGATGGGAGCATTGGCCGCACCGGTCAGATAAGCAGCCTGACCGAAGTTGCCGAGGTAGTTCTGGCGCTCCCAGCTATGCGGCAGGGCGTCATAGCGCAGGCCGAGCTGCAAGGTCAGGCGCGGGGTAACGTGCCAGTTGTCCAACGCATAAACCGAAGGAGTCTGGTTGACATAGTGGCGGATCGGCGCGAGCAGATCCTGGCTGTAGCCGCTGGACAAGCCCAGAAGGGTATCCATCAGGGTGTCGTTGGTCAACTGGCCCCAGTTGTAGCTGCCCTGCTCATCACCGTAGATCATCTGGTTCTTGGTGTAGCGGTTGTAGCTGACGCCGAACTTGAAGGAATGCTTGGCCAACGTGTACGAAACGTCGAGCTTCGGCTCATAGTCCTGGGCCGCATTGTGATAAGGCTCGGTCGCGGTGTCTTCACCGATGCCGCCACCGTTGCCAGCCGGCAAGGAGCTTGCCCAATACATACCAGGCCAGATCTTCCGGGTGATCTGATAGGCCGGGACGATCGGCGAAACGGTCCAGCTGGAGGGCAGGAAGGTGTTTGCGCTGGGAACGATGTCGATCTGGTTGCCGTCATAGTTGATGCTGGCTTCCACCAGCAGGTTGGGCGTAATGGCGCCGCTCAGCTTGATGGCCGCGCTGTGGGACGGAGAGGCGAGAATGCTGGTCAGCGTGTTGTACTTGCATGTGCACCAGCCAAGTTCCGGTCCGCCTTCCTGCTCATTTTCAGTGTCGCCAATGTAGTGGCCCAGAATCGACCACTTGTCATTGAAGTTGTGATCGATACGCACGATGTCGTCGCGAATCTTCAAAGGCAGCGAAACGCTGGCGACGTTATAGTCTGTGGCGCCTACGTTCGCGGCGGGAAGAACGCCCGACGTGAGGTAAGTAACCGCGTTCGCGTCAAAGAGTGACTGAGGAATCACATTGTTCGGGAAGGCCAGTCCAGGAGTCAGGCCCGCTGGCTTCAACACGTTCTCATAGTAGGTTGAATCCCCAGGCGTTTTTGCCCCTGGCCACGCAACGTTCGGAACCACCAAGCCGGTAATTCCGGCTGCGGAAGCATAGGTGGGCAGCACATATTGGAGACCCGTCACGCCATCGACTGTCGTGATGTTGGCTGACGAGGGAACATCCTTCGGATCGATCGTGGCGTTGTTGCTGGTGGCAAGGCCGGTGGTCTTGCGCCACTCTTCGTTGTAGAAGAAGAAGGTCTTCTGCTTGGCAGAGTTGTAGACGTGAGGAATGTAGACCGGGCCACCTACGTTGAAGCCGTAGATGTTGTACTTCACCGTCGGCCTGACGGTAGCCGGTGTTGTGGTCTTGTTTTCGTATTCGTTCGCGTCATAGTCGGTGTTGCGGTTCTCTTCCCATGCCGAACCATGGAACTTCGACGCGCCGCTCTTCAGAGAGAGGCTGATGGTTGCGCCGGAGGAGATGCCATAGTCGGGAGGATAGTTGGAGGTCAACATCGAGAACTCGGCGATGGCGTCCTGTGAAGGCTGAATCTGCATGCCGCCGGCGCCGCCGCGGTCATCTGATTCGCCGCCGTCGATCAGCCAGATATTGTGGCTCTGGCGCAGTCCGTTGATGCTGATGGTGAAGTTGGAGCCTACTGCTCCGGGCGTGTTGGCATCGGGCAGACCCGAGCTGACACCCAGGCCGAGAGCGGCCAAGCTGACAAAGTTGCGGTTCTCCGTGGCGATCGAGGTGATCTCTTCAGAGTTGATCAGCGTGCTGACCACGTTGGAGTCCGTTTGCACAGCCAGGGCGTCTGCGACCACGCTGATGGTCTCTGTCTCTTTGCCCAGCGTGAGCTTGACATCGACGCGGAAGGTCAAGGAAGTGTTGACCACGATACCGGTCTGCACAAAGGATTCAAAACCCTTGGCCGTGACCTTGAGGTTGTAGTTTGCGGGGTTCAAGCCGGAGAAGTCATACAGGCCGGTGGGCCCGCTGACGGTCTCGCGCACGAAGCCGGTTGCCGGATCAGAGAGCGAAATGTTTGCTCCCCCGACGACCGCTCCGGTCTGGTCTGTAACGATGCCGGTGACTTCAGAGTTGGCCTGCGCGAACGCTCCTGCGCATGCCAAAACCAAAAACAACGGCAACAGGAAAAACCTGTATCTCGCTTGTCTCATGTGACCATCCTTTTCAAAGTTGGTTCTGTTTGTGTTTTCGTTCTTCGATCGCTTCCCTGTAATCAGGAATGAAGCCAGTTGAAGAGCATCGGAAAATCGTCAAGAAAAAAAATCAAATTGCTCCACAATCCTTCAATTCTTCCTTCCCGCCTTGCCGGTCAACTTCACGGTGTCTCCGCCGGAAGTGCCGCCAGCCTCGAATCGTGCTGGAGTGCGGTTTACTGCTGTGCTTCTGCCGGAGCGTTCCTTTTTTGAATCCCGGCAATCGCTTGGTTCCAGCCCGTCTGCCCCGGTTTGAAAGACTTCAGTCAAGGCTTCGGACGGCTCCATTTTCTCCGTGGTTTGGAAGAGAAAAACTGCACTTCTCCGCTTTTCAGGATTCTCTCGCTTAAACGATTAAGCTATCGAAGCAGTTCGCTCAAGCACACGTAGAGAAATCCCCTTTCCACAGAGCCGCGCACATTACACGCCCCAGGGGGATCGGTTGTCAAGCGCTTTTTATTGACGCCCGGATCGTGGCTTAAGACAAGTAGATAATACGCATATTATCAACATGTTAGATACGTTTCCCCTTTGCGACAATCTCAGTCTAATTCAATCAAAAACTGGCAAATGCGGCTCGATGGACTCTCCGCCCCGGCGATACAAGGTGGTTGCATGAGTGTCGAGTGGACGGGTTTTCCACAGTGGGCCGTTTTGCACAGTTGGGTGGTCGTTCTTCCCAAAATGGGCATTGGACCCACATGGCCCAAATCCGCTGCCTACCATCACACCCTTCGGGAGCTGATGCAATGAACGGATGCCCCACCCTCTGCGTAGTCTGACTGCGCCGAAGATGGGGCACCCGCTTCTGATCAGTTGGAAGCTGCAAGCCGCCGTTACGCCGCTTTGACGTCGCTCGCCGACCTGACCCGGAAGCGCTTCATCTGGATCGACAGCGTGCGCTCGATCTTTTTCAGGTCGCCACGCTCCGCCGGGCCGGCAAAGGTTGAAGCTACGCCGTGCGCCGAGGCGCGGCCGGTGCGGCCGACGCGATGAACGAAGTCCTCGGCCATCTTGGGCATGTCGAAGTTGATCACATGCGCCACGTTGGCCACGTCGATGCCGCGGGCAGCTACGTCGGTAGCGACCAGCACGCGGTGACGGCCCTCTGAGAAGCTGCGCAGCGCCTGGTTGCGCTGGGCCTGAGAGCGGTCGCCGTGAATCTGCGTCGCCGAGTGCCCACTGCGCACCAGCCTGCGTGCCACGCGGTCTGCGCCATGCTTGGTGCGCACAAAGACGAGGAAGCTGCCAGTTTCAGCGCCCAGCAGGTGTTCGAGTAACTCCTGCTTCTTGTCCGGCTCGACTTCAAAGGTGCGCAGCTCGACGTTTTCGGCGGGCTTGAGTACGGAGCCGATCTCTACACGCACCGGGTTATTGAGATATTTGCGAGCCACGTCTTTCACCGCACCTTCGAGAGTGGCGGAGTAGCAGAGCGTCTGGCGCACGGCCGGCAGCGTGGTGGCAATGCGCGCAATCGCAGGCTGGAAGCCCATGTCGAGCATGCGATCGACTTCGTCGAGTACAAGGATCTTGACGCCTTCCAGACGGATCATCTTGCGCTTGAGAAAATCCTCAAGGCGTCCGGGGGTAGCTACGATCAGGCGCGCACCGCGGCGAATGGCCTCCAGTTGCGAGCGCTCGGCCAGTCCACCAACCACGAGGGCCACAGTCTGCGAAGAGTTGGAGCGAATCTTGAGAAAGGCCTGCTCGACCTGCATGGCCAGTTCGCGTGTGGGCAGGCAGATCAGAGCCTGCGCGCCTCGGCCTTCGGCCTTCTGCATCATTTCGACAATCGGAATGAGGTAGCCCAGCGTCTTGCCGGTTCCGGTCTGCGCCGTGGCCAGCACGTCGCGGCCTTCAAGAGCCGGAGGAATGCAGCCGGCCTGCACCGGTGTGGGAGTTACAAAGTTGTTAGCGTTGAGCCGCGCCATGAGGGCGGGCGAAAGAGAAAACTCGGAAAACAGTGTCGTCAAAATAGAGTCATTTCCTGTGGCTTCCGGAGCCGTCCGAGTTTCGGAGCGGCCTGCAATCAGAAGCGGACAAATGAGGCGGACCCATTCACGGGTACGGCCTGCGTATCAAATTTTGCGTAAGGGAGAACCGAAGAGTCGAGCTAAAGCGGTTCTCCGATTGCGGTATCCCGGAACCATTGCACTCAAGTGGATTTTTCCTTAAGAAAAAGCCACCTTCGATGAGGCCGGTCAGGATACATCTATCGGATGAACCGCTCGTAAGACTGGCCCAATATTCAGAGGGCCCGGAGCTGCCACACGCTACATCATCGCCAGACGGCACAATGCCGAACGGCACCACGCTCCTGCTTGCTCCCGGTTCATACGCCTGATCTCAATCAAGGATACAAAGGCGTTTGGCTCTTGGACTAATACAAGGCCCAAAGCAGAGTCACCGGGCTTGGAGACTCAAGTGGTTACGCTGTAGGGGCTTGGGGGAAAATCTGTGCTGGGGCAAACTTGCCTTGATAGGGCTCGTTGCCGCTCACGGCCAAATCACTGAGCGCAAATACAGTGTAGCACGGGAGAGCAATAATAAGCAGTTGTTATCGCTATCCCGATTATCGAGCGGTCTTCGGTCAGCCAGTTTATGGACGACGGTGCAGAACTAAGTCTGTCTTGGGGAACGGACTACGGGTCGAGGGTGGGCCGCTGCTTAAAGCTTGCTGTGAACTCTCACTGTGCGACCACTGGCGTCTCCCAACCGTCGTATTCTCCGTCGAATTTACGCGACAACTTCAGAAGTTCAATGTGAGTTTTCGGCAAGGGTGCGTGACGCGATTTAGCTGACCTTGTTACGTTCAATCAGCCGTTGAGGTCGGCTGATATTGAGCAGGAGAAAAAGCGCATCTTCCATCCCCGAGCCAATCGT
>JBEKOA010000119.1:0-14806 GCA_049522255.1 Occallatibacter sp. | reverse complement strand
CCGGCGCAGGTGCCGCGCATCCGCTCGCCCACCATCTCCGGCTCCTTGACGATCTGCTCCACCGTCAACTGACCGATAATGCCGCGCAGATGGCCTTCCATCACCAGACGTATCAGCCCTTCCCGCTCCTCCGGATTCTTGGTCAGGAACTGCTCGGCCGCGGTGAGAATCGAAGCCTGATCCGAGCGCACCTTGATCTGCGCAACGGCCTCCACGGTCACAGCCACACCTTGTTTGGTATAAAGATCCTGCTTCGGAGCCACATCGAAGCTCATCAGTTCCAGGCTCAATTGACGGCAGCTCTGCACCATGGGAAAGATGACTGTGCCGTGGCCCTTGACGACGCGAGTGCCGCCGAACCCGTAGACAATCAAAGCCTCGTTCGGTCCGGCTCGTTCATTCCGTTCATCAAATCGTTCATTGAGTTCCCGGCCCTTTCTTCCGGGAGGTAAGTAGTTGATGGTTTTTGTTCAAGGGTTGGTCATCAAGATTCCGATGCACCGGCCCTGCCCTCAAAATGGCTACGATGAACCAGACGACCGTGGCAAGGAGCATCCCCAGAGGCGCAATAAATATGAATGAAAACATCACCGGCTCCGGATGACGTGCCAAATGCGACACCATCCACTGCACCAGAGCAAAGGTGCAGACTAACTCCGTTCTCATCCACGCAAGCAAGTCAACCGTCAACCTTTGCAGCGTGTCGCGGTTCTCTTCCGTCACCTCGACCGGGTAATTGAACACTGAAGGCAGGCGCGCAATCAGGGTGAGAAACAGAAAAAGCGCCAGGCTCAAAACCGGCAAGAAGATTAAGGATGAGGGCGAACCCCAGCCATTGGGATTACCTGCTGCGTCAAAGTGGATCGGAATCCGATCGGGCAGATGGTTAGGACCGAATGAATCCTGCCAATAGCCCCAAGCCTGGAGAGCCAGAGTCGTCAAGCCGATAGTTGCAAGAGTCTTTCGCATCATGTCCGTTCCGTGGTGAATTCGAGAGTTCGATAAGCCGCCAATGAGTAACTTGCGCCGCCCAAAAAAGCGGTTTTCGCTTCCGTTCAGTGTTTCGAGCTGTTCTTGTTGTTGTTCTTGGGAAAGATCTTGGCCAGAAACCCCAGCAGAAAAATCCCCACCAGGATGGCCATATCCACGATCAGCAAGGTCGTGTTCGTCATAACGTCTCCTGTTTCCAACTCCTCTGTTCCGAATCCCTAGTCGCGAGTCCCTGATCCCTATTCCCTGATCCCTAATCCCTGTTCTTCCTCTTCCCAGCGCCGGACATATGCAATCCCATTTTCGTAGCGGACGACAAAGACCTCCTCTTCCCTTTGAATCGCTTCGCCATCCTCCGAGCGCACCGGGGCAGAGTGGCGCGCGCCCAACTGTTCGTAGACCATCTCTCCGATGCCGTCCGCCCGGATGGTGGATGTAACTCGGCCCACCACGCCGACCACGTCGGTTTCGTCCGCGGTGAGTTCATGTTCGTGAGGCAGCATGACCTTGGCCAGAAAGTAGAAAACAATGGCTCCGCCGGCCACGCCGCAAATCAGGGCAAGCACCAGCACAATCCCTGCCACGAAGCCGCCATGCCGGGTCAGCAGAAAGCCCGCCGCGCCAAACCAGCAGAGAAAAATCATGATCGAGAATGTATTCCACCAGGGAACGGAGTGTGTTGGCTGCCCCACGCCCTGATGCCCTGCGGCTGGATGCCCTACAGCGTGCGCCCCGCCGTGCACCGTGCCATGCGGCAGATGCGCTCCATGCGGCATGTGCGGCACATGGAAGTGTCCGCCAAAGTGTCCCATGCATCCCAGCAGTGAGAACGCGCTTAGAAACAGCCCCACAAGAAAGCAGATGAAATAGAAAGTCTCCCAGTGCATCGCTACGCCTCGTCTTTCCTGCCTCGCGCTTTCGGCCCCTGTTGCAACCGGCCAACCGCCGCCGGCTCCCTGTTTCCTGTTCCCTGTTCCCTGTTCCCCACCGGGGTCCCCGGCGAGCGGTCTTTGCTCGACGGGGTGGCTACCGGGGTCCCCGGCGAGCGGTCTTTGCTCGACGGGGTGGCTGTTCCCTGTTCCCTGTTCTTAGGCCTCAGCACTTCGCTTAGCCGTGGCATCAGTCCAGGCGTTTCCAGAATCGACTCCAGCAGCAGCAGGCACTCCCGCGTATGGTCGTGGCGTGCAAGCGTCAGCAGGGACTGCATCAGTTCCGGATCGCGGTGAAAACGCTCGGCGCCCTCCACCAGCCACAGATCGAGCTTGTCCTCAAAGTGCCGCAGTTCGCTTTGCAGCTCCGGCGAATAGCCCTCCGGATCGTCCACCAGGTAGCCCGGATGCACCTTAAAAAATCCAGCGAGAATCTGCCGCGTGGTGTTGGTAAGGTGTGGCCGCGCCCCGCCTTCAATCTGCGAGAGATAGCTCTGGCTCAGCTTCGAGCCGGTCTCGGCCTCGATCGCCCGGACCAGTTCCTGCTGGCTCATCGCCCGGTCCTGGCCGCGCAGGCTCCCCTCCACTTCGCGCAGGTAACGGATTTTCTCGCCCAGCTTCATAACTTTTCTGCGATGAGGATGCCACTCAAACCAGATCCTCATTGCAATATGTAATAACTATATCGCAATTTGCGATAGATTGCAAGATGGTTCAGGAATTTATTTTTGGCCGGCCTGGCAAAGGACACGCACTTGGTCCATCCAAAACTCCGCGTGCCTTGTGTTTGCGACTTTTCCTGCCGTAACGGTGGGAAACGATGATTCTCGCACCCGCATTGCAGAGAATTAGGATCGGTTGATGCACAATCCAGAGAGTCTTCTGAAGAGAGGCGGACAAGAATATGCCCTTGAAACACCAGAAAAGCCGACGTGAACATCGGCCTGTCTTGGCGATCAGGTAACGTCGCAGGTCCGTACCCCGACGGGGTACCCCTCCCCCCCTCTTTATATTTTCAAATCCTTGCAGGTAATTAAATTGGTAATCGTCCTCACGGTTCGAGCGAGACTAGAAATCAACAATATCATTTATTTTCAATGAATTACGTTGTTCTTGGCGCGCTGGTTGGCTTTGATCCAGGCTCAAATGGTGGTCGCGGTAACCTGCTCCGGCATCGCATCAAGCGCCTCCAGCGCCATGTCGGCATTCAGTCCTGTCATCCGAATGCAGACCAGTCGATTGGAGTCCAGCCTCCCTTCCAATTCGACGGGAAGAAAGTTCTCAGTCAGCGCGGCAGTCCGGCCGCGCGCGGCCATCTCCGCAGGGGTGTGCAGCGTGATGGCATTCAATTCCCTGCCAACAAAGCGCATCCGGTGCGCCTTGCTCTTTTCTGCAGCCAGCTCACGAAGAGCCGCTATCCGCTCTGCCACAGCTTCAGCCGGAACCGGCCGCTCTGCGTGAAGCGCCCAACCAGGGGTTCCAGGTCGAGGTGAAAAAGGAAAAAGATGCAGGTAGCCGAATGGCTGCGATCGAATCAGCGCCACGGTTTCTTCGAATTCGCCATCGGTCTCGCCTGGGAAGCCTGCCATTACATCCGCGCCCAAGGTCAGCTCTGGCCCGGCCGCCAGCACCAGCGCTGCAACCTTCTCGGCGTAGTGCCAGGGCCGGTAGCGCCTATGCATTCGTCGAAGCACCGCGTCCGAGCCGGACTGCAAGGGCAGATGCGCATGACGCGCCAGCCGAGTGCCGCCAAACTCGGCCATCAGGCCAATCAACTCCGCGTCCCAGTCCATCGGCTCGATCGAACTGAGCCGCAGCCGCAGCAGTTCGGTCTGTTCGAAGATTTGCCGCATTAGGCCAGCCAGCGTAGATGGGGCCTGACTGCCATTTCCACTTTGAGAGGAAGAAGAAAGATCGCGTCCCCAGCGCCCGAGGTTGATCCCCGAGAGGACCAGTTCGTTGCCCCCGGCAGCCACAAACCCCTCCACTTGTTTTAGAACGCTCGCCGCGGGCAAACTCCGCGAGGAGCCTCGGGTCTGCGGGATCACGCAAAAAGTGCAGCGATTCCCGCAGCCCTCCTGGATCTTGAGGTTGGGCCGGGTCTGCGCGCCGGGAATGATCTGCGCCTCTTCAAGAAATGAGTGGGCAAATCGATCGTCGACCCAGACCGCCTGCGGTGGAGCGATCCGCTCGCGACTCGCTCGATCGATGTCTGTTGCCGCCCGCAGTTGTATCAGTTGGCTGGTGTTTGGAGCCGCACGCTCCAACAAGCCCAGAATGATCTCCGGCGCGAGCGCCTTATGGCTGTTGCCAACCACGGCGGCAACCCCTGCCAATTCCGCCAACTCCCGCGGCGCGCGCTGCGCATAGCAGCCGGTCACCACGATCCGCGCATCCGGATTCAACCGGTGCGCCCGGCGGATGAAGGCCCGCCCGGCGCGGTCGGCCTCAGCCGTCACGCTGCATGTGTTCACAACCACTACATCTGCCAACGCTTCGCTCTGGGCGCCAAGACCCGCCGCACGCAGACGATCGCTCACCGCCTCGCCATCGGCGCGTGCCGCCCTGCATCCGAAATTCTCCACGTGGAATGTGGCCGTCATGTTCTCAGTCTAAGACGTTCGCGTTCCGCCCGCGCTCTGCCGCTTTTCATCTACGTTATACTGGAGTTGTGGCCGCGCTCGTCCGCAGGCCACCCGCTAACGAATGCTATCTTCTTCCAACGCCAGCGCTTCAGCCCCGTCTTCCCCCGCCTCGAAGGGCAGCACGTGGCATATCGTCAGCTTTACCTACTTCACTTTTGTGGTCTATGTCTCAGTCGGTCTGCCGCTGGCGGTTCTGCCACCCTATGTGCATCTTCGGATGGGCTTTAGCGCGGCTCTTGCCGGCCTGGTGATCAGCATCCAGTACGTGGCCACGTTGGCCAGCCGTCCCTGGGCCGGACGCATCTCAGACCGCGCGGGCGCCAAAGTCTCCGTGCTGTGGGGGATGGGCTGTTGCGCCTTGAGCGGCCTGGTGCTGATTGCCGCGGCTGCCCTGCATGCGATTCCCTGGCTCTGCATCGGCACGATATTCGTAAGCCGCCTGGTGCTGGGCGTGGGCGAGAGCCTGGGGTCCACCGGATCCACACTTTGGGGCATCACCAGTGCCGGCCAACACAATACGGCCAAGGTTATCTCCTTCAACGGCATCAGCACCTATGGCGGAATGGCGCTGGGGGCTCCGCTGGGCGTGGTACTCGATCAGCAGTGGGGCCTGGGGTCGATCGGTCTGCTGATTCTGCTCATCGGCGGATTCAGCCTCGCCCTGGCCAGCCACAAGAGTCCGGTCACCGTAACTCCGGGCGAGCATCTGCCATTCCGGGACGTGGCGTTTCGCGTAGCGCCGCATGGCATGGCGCTGGCTCTGGGCGGCATCGGATACAGCGCCTTGGCCACCTTCGTCACGCTCTTTTACCTGAGCCGCCACTGGACGGGCGCCGCGCTCTGCCTCACAGCCTTTGGCCTGGCGTTTATCGCGGCGAGGCTGCTCTTCATCCAGGCCATCAACAGGTTCGGTGGGTTCCCGGTGGCGATGGCGTGCCTGACCGTGGAATCCGTGGGACTTCTGCTGCTTTGGCGCGCCTCTTCGCCATGGATGGCGCTTGCTTCCGCCGCAACAACCGGCTTCGGTTTTTCCCTTGTCTTTCCCGCGATCGGCGTTGAGGCCGTCAAGCGCGTCACGGAAAGCAATCGCGGCGCAGCGCTGGGCGTTTACACGGCCTTTGCCGACGTCAGCTTCTTCCTGACCGGACCGCTGGCCGGCGCGGTGATCGGCGTCTGGGGCTACTCCAGCGCCTTCCTTTTCGCGCTGATCAGCGTGCTGGCTGCGCTGGGAATCGTGGTCGTTCTCAGGCAGATGCAGCCGGCTTGATCGGGACGACAGTCTCCGCAGGTTCGCCCGTTTCTTGAAAGATGCCGGGGGCTGATATTTCCAGCACCGACCCTTGGCATTTTGTTGCGTACAGGTATCGAGGTTGAAAAAAAGGCGACCGGAGAAGCAACCTACTGCTCATCTGACGAATCAGAATCAATCAAGGAGAAATCATGTTCAAGATCAGCACATTCGCTTTCGCCGCTCTCACAATCGCCCTTCTCTGCTGTGCACCCGTGGCGCACTCCCAGGTCGCCGTTGGCGTAGACATTGGAGCGGCTCCCGTGTGCCCTTACGGGTACTTCGACTATGCGCCTTATGATTGCGCACCCTATGGCTACTATGGACCCGACTGGTTTGTCGGCGGGCTGTTCATCGGGGCCGGCCCCTGGTTTCACGGCCCGCACGGCTTTTACGGCCACGTCGACAACCGCTTTGACCCCCATCACGGCTATGTTGGACCTCTGCCCGAGCGCGGGGCGCAGCGCTTCAATCACTTCCATGGAAACGAGGCTCGGGATGGGCAGGGCCACGTAGGCAACGCCGGCCACGATGCGGGAGCCGAACACGCCCTCCCTGGCTATCGCGGTGGTGGGCACGGCGGACGACGCCGCTAGAAACTCCCTCCGTTCACCTGCAGTAGTCCCGGCCCAAAAGCCCTTGCCTCTTCCGGGGAAACGGAGAACAGCCGTCTAGCGCAGCAACGGCCACCCCGGAGGGTGGCCGCTTCGCTGCTTTGTCTATCGGAGGAGCCGAAATTATCGCTCGCTCTTCCAGTTGATAAGGTCGCCAAGGGTCGTGGTTGAGCTGGAGACGGGAGCCTTGTGGGCCTCCTTTTTGTAAGTCTCCACCTGGGCGCGACTGGCTTCGTGGCCAATCGAGCGCAGGCTGAGGCCTACCTTCTTCTCTTCTACGTTGATCTTGATGATCTTGAACTCGTGCTCCAAGCCGGTTTCGAGCTTCGAGGGCTGTCCAGGTTCGTCGCCGGCCTCGGAGATGTGGCAAAGACCCTCCACGCCCTCCGCGATCTCGACGAAGGCGCCGAACTGCGCAGTCCGCAGCACCTTGCCGTGGACCACGTCGCCAACGCGGTGTGCGGCGAAGAAGCTCTCCCAGACGTCGGGCTGCAACTGCTTGATGCCGAGGCTCAGACGCCGGTTCTGCGGCTCGACCCCGAGGACGACTGCCTTGACCTTTTCGCCCTTCTTGACGACTTCAGATGGATGCTTGACGCGCTTGGTCCAGCTCAGGTTCGAGACGTGGACAAGGCCGTCGATGCCGTCTTCGATCTCAATGAAGGCGCCAAAGTCGGTCAGGTTGCGAACGCGGCCCTCGACGACCGTGCCGGCCGGATAGCGCTCGGTGAGGTTCTCCCAGGGATTATCGAGGAGCTGCTTCATGCCCAGCGAGATGCGGCGGTCAGCCGGATTGACGCTCAAGACAACTGTCTCGACTTCGTCGCCCGGCTTGACCAATTTCGACGGGTGCTTGAGGCGCTTCGACCAGGTCATCTCGGAGAGGTGAACCAGTCCTTCGATGCCTTGTTCGAGCTCGACAAACGCGCCGTAGTCCGTAACCGAAAGCACGCGGCCATGCACGCGAGCGCCAACCGGGTAACGCTCGGTGGCGTCGAGCCAAGGGTCGGGCGTCAACTGCTTGAAGCCCAGCGAGACGCGCTGCTTGTCCTTATCGAACTTCAGCACCTTGACCTGAATCTCGTCGCCCACATTCACCAGGTCGCGGGGATGCGTGAGGCGTCCCCAGCTCATGTCGGTGATATGCAGCAGGCCGTCGATGCCGCCCAAGTCAACGAACGCACCGTAGTCTGTGAGATTCTTGACTGTACCGGTGAGCACAGCACCCTCGCCCAACTGCTCGAGCGTGCCGGAACGCTTGGCGTTCTGCTCTTCTTCAAGAATCTCTTTGCGGCTGACGACAACATTGCCGCGCTTCTTGTTCAGCTTGATGACGCGGACTTCAATCTGCTGTCCGAGATAGCCGTCGAGATTGCGCACCGGGCGAATCTCAAGCTGCGAGCCGGGCAAAAAAGCCTTCAGGCCGATGTCCACAGTAACGCCGCCCTTGACGCGGCTGACAACGGTGCCCATGACCGGCGTCTTGTCGGCGGCGGCCTTTTCGATCGTGTCCCAGACACGAAGGCGCTGGGCACGCTCGAAGCTGGCCAGGTAGCCGCCTTCCGGCTCCTCGCGTTCAATGACTACATCGATCACATCGCCGGGTTGGAACTTCACAGCTCCCGTGTGATCGAGAACCTGTTCGAGCGGCACAAGGCCCTCGGACTTCAGGCCCACATCGATGACCAGATGTTTTTCGGTCTGCTTGATGACGGTCCCGGAGACGATCTTGTCGCCATAGGCTTCAACTGCGGCGGCCTCGGCGGCCTGTTCGCGTTCAAAGGCCTCGAGGGCGGCGGAGAAGTCATCCATGGATTCAAGGTGATCCGCATGCGCGGGGGCCTTGGCGGGCGCCGGTAATTCTTCAGCTACGGGCTCGGCCTGGACCGCGGACTGCGCCGGAACTTCCGTTGCAACTTCGGCTGCGGGTGCGGCCTCGACGGTGGCTTCGGCCACAGGCAAAGGCTTGACTACAGGCTCGGTTGGGGCATCGGCGTCCAGCGCGGGTACTTCGACAACTTCGGCGATCTCTGTGTTGGACGTGGATTCTTGCAACGGCTGCTCTTGCTCCGTCACAGGTTCGAGGGCGGGGGCTTCCAATTCAGTGTTCAGGGTTATACTCTCGGTTTCGGGATTGAGGACGTTTGCCATCGCTGCGGGCTCCGGGATTCCTTGCTCCCGCGACTAAAAACTTGCCAGCCGCTGGGGTTGGTCCCTCAAAGCCACTTGCCATCCATGAGGGAACCGGAGGCCATCTTCCCGCATGCAACCATCTGCCAATGACCGCAGTGCTCTCAGAAAGAAAAGTACCCCCGGCGCGTGAAGCTGGCGTTAAAGGGGTCTGGTCTCCTTGGGAAGCACCCGGCAGGCAGCGGCTGGTTGGAGAGTGGCCGCAACTCTCTGCTGGAATCCGCGCAGGAAGCTACGCTCATGAGTGTACCAACGGCAACATTCCCCCGTCAATCCAACGGATTGGGCAAATCACGTTGCGGGCTGACTTGACATCGGTTTTCGCACGCGCAGCGGCAGAAGCAATGGAGTTGCGCGACTCGATCAATTTTTTGCGGCCCACCATCTCCGTGCCGTATCTCGTCCGCTTTCTTTTGCGGAAGGGGTGGAAAACCCGGAGATTGGATCGCCAATCCCATCGCGCAGCCGCGCACTATACTGATGCAGGCGGACCCCATCCATGGATTATCTCTGGACTCCCTGGCGCTATGCCTATGTCACATCGGCCGATACGACCGCGCGGCCCGGCGTGCCGGCGAGCCTGGCGGCCTGGCCCGGCGAGACGGGCTGCGTCTTCTGCAACCTGATTGCTTCAATCGATTATGCGATTGAGAAGGGCATGAACGCGGAAGAGGCCGAGGCTGCGGGCGGCCTGATCGTGCGTGGCAAGCACTGTTTTGTCTGCATGAATGCGTTTCCGTATACCTCGGGCCATGTGATGGTGATGCCCTATGCTCATCTGGACCGGCTGGCGCTGCTGCCAGTCGAGACCGCGCATGAACTGATTGAACTGGCGCAGCGGACGGAGCGTGTGTTGCAGCAGCTCTACCGCCCGCACGGCTTCAACTTTGGAATGAATGTGGGCAAGGCCGGCGGGGCTGGTGTCGCCGGGCATCTGCATCTGCACGCGCTGCCGCGCTGGGCTGGCGATACCAACTTCATGACGACAATAGGCGAGTCGCGCGTTTTGCCAGAGGAGTTGCGGATCACCTGGAAACGGATGCGGGAGGCGTTTGGTGAGATCCAGAGCTAGACCGGCTCGGACGCATCCAATCATCGCGGCGCGACAAGGAAAGAAAGGGAAGATGCAATTATTCTTGATCTACGTGGAGGCCTCTGCGAATTTGCGCTCTTATACATAGAGAAAAGATGTTATTTGCTCTTGTTCTCCGTGGAGTTATTTGCTGAATCCGGCCCTGCGGAGAACAACTCGTCCGGGTGGATGACGGTTCCTTCGGCATCGACGACGATTCCGCCAGCTCGATTGCTTGTCCTGGAGATAAGCACCAATCCCAAAACCATCAGCAGGATCAGAAGAACCCCAAAACCTATCGACATCTTTGCTCTGAGATAGACAGCCTCGCTTCTGGCATTGAAATCCGTGAGGCCATTATTCGACGGGTTGGCTGGATCGTAATAGACCGTTACTTCAGCCAATGTTGGTTCGCTGGCAAGTTCCCGAAGTCCTCCCTCGTCCGAATTGCCGGCATTGCTGCCACTCTGTTGTGGGCACCGCCCCTGCCCTCCATGGTATCTTCCGTCTACGGTGAAGCTGTAATTGCAAGTTGAATCCTCAATGGCGTCGTTCCTGCTTGATCCGCTGGTCACAAGCACGTAGGCAGTTGTTGTGCTCTGATTTGGCGCTATGGCGGAGTACTGCATTGCCAGGTAAATGCAGAAGCCGCCGTAGGCGAAGGCGGCGATCATCGCCAGGACCATAGAACCGGCCAGGCCTTTCCAGCTTGCATTCATAAGATCCCATTTCTATTTTGAAGGATGTCGGAACGGAGTATATGCCTTGGGACCACGCATATACAATGATGATCCTTCTTATTGAGGGAGCAACCAGGAGTCCGTTCAATCAGGCCGCTGCTCTTTGTCCCCGTCTTCGTCTGCCCCTGTGGCGGAGGCGGGAGGCGTCTGGGAAAGAGCGGAGTTAGCCGCGCTGCGCGCGTTTTCGCGGGGCTAGCGGAGCTAACCTCGCGCTGTTACTCCGTTTCGTCGCTCTCGCCGGCACTGGCGGCAAGTGCCAGACCTTGATCATCTTCAACGCCGGCGGCATCTGGAAGGGTCTCAGGCAGAGTCTTGACTGATCGCACCCCTAGGCGCTTGAGTTTCTCGACTTGACCAATCAAGTTGCCGTCGGCGGTTTTGAGCTTGCCCATCGCGTCCTCAAAAACTTCCTTTGTGCCCTGCAAGCTCCTGCCAATCCTCTCCATGTCGGCGACAAAGCCAACGAACTTGTCGTAGAGTAGTGCTCCGCGTTTCATTACATCCTTGACGTTGCGAACTTGTTTCTCTTGCTTCCAGAGGTTTTCCACAATGCGAACGACGAAGAGAACGGTTGTCGGACCGGCCAGGAGAACTCCCTTCTGATACGCATCAAGCCAGAGACCATCATCCTCCTGTATGGCAAGCATGAAGGCCGGTTCAACAGGAACAAACATCACAACGAAGTCTGGCGATTCAATGGCGGAAAGCCGAGGATAGTTTCGTCCGGCAAGTTCGATATAGTGACTACGCACACTGGCCAGATGGCGCTTGAGCGCAGCCTTGCGCTCCTCGTCATTCGTGGCTTTGAGAAAATCGTTGTATGCGTTGATGGAGACCTTGGAGTCGATAATCAGGTGACGGCCAGCAGGCAACTTGACGACAACATCCGTCTGGCGGCGCTGACCAGGCGCATCGCCCTCTGCGTCTTCAGCGAAGCTCTGCTGAAAAGTGAAATGTTCACCGTTATGAAGGCCGGAATTCTCAAGGATATCGAGCAAAATGATCTCGCCCCAGTTGCCCTGTGCCTTTGTGTCGCGCCGTAGTGCGGTCGCGAGACTATGGGCCTCATCGGAGAGTTTCTTATTCAGTGATTCAAGGCTTTTCAGTTGTGAACTCAGCTCAGTTCGGCCAACCAGACTCTCCGCTTTCACCTCTTCAACTTTGACGCGGAATTCATTCAGTTCGTGCGTGAGTGGGTTGAGCAGATGCGATAGGCTTTCTTTGTTCTGCTCGGTGAATACCTTTGAATTATCTTTAAGAATTTCATTTGCCAGCACTTTGAATTGATCTGTGAGCCTTTCCCCATTACCGCGCTCGTTGGCCAAATCGGTTTCGAGTTTGCTATTCACACTGGTAAGCCGCAAAATCTCTCGATCCTTCTCTTCCAACTGTCTTTTGGCGCCCTCCAATTGCCTATTCCTTTCCAATAACGTTTCAAGCCGTTCGGCGGCTAAAGATTCAAAGCCCGCCCGCGTTGCCGACTCGGACTGTACCTTGGCTAGATCACTCTTGACGGTTGCCAGTTCTCCAGTCAATTCCTGTGCGCGCTGCTGAAATTGAAGTTTTTCAGCTTTTTCGGAGACTGCTCTGAGCACGGAGCCGAGCACAACGCCAACGAGGACTGCAACTGCGCCTATTATTAAAGTCTGCATGAATGGTTCCTTCCGCTATTTCGCCTAATATACGCCTTCCCATCGCTCAATTGCTGTCAAATTCTTGCGGGACTTCCTTCCCTGTTTCCTGCTCACTATTCCCTGCTTCTTTCAAGCCTTTACACACCCCGGCCGGCCCGGTAGACTTGAAACTTCGGGGCAAAGCGCACTTTTCAGGACGTGGCTGTTGCGGTCCCCTGCCGTGAGCCGGTATGGTAAGCAGGCGGAGTCTGGACAGGCGAGCCCCCGGAGATTCCGAAATTGAAGAAATTCACGAGGAGAAACACGCATGGCCGTTGAAGAGAAAGTCAAGTCGATCATCGTCGAGCAGTTGCAGGTGGACGAGGCCGAAGTCACCCCCGGCGCCAGCTTCCAGGAAGACCTGGGCGCGGATTCGCTGGATGTAGTCGAACTGGTCATGCAGTTCGAAGAGGCCTTCGACATCGAGATTCCCGACGAGGCCGCCGAAAAGATCAAGACCGTCAAGGACGCCGTCGAGTACATCGAGAAAAACGCGAAAGGCGGCAATTAGCCAGTGACCCGCCGCGTTGTCATCACCGGCCTCGGGCTGGTCTGCGGTGTGGGCAACACCGCGCCCGAGGTTTGGCGGCAGCTACTGGCCGGAACCAGCGGCATGGGGCCCATCCAGGGCTTCGATGCTACTGGCTTCCCGGTTACCTTCGCTGCCGAGGTCAAGAACTTCGATCCTCTCAATTTTGTGGACAAGAAAGAAGCGCGCAAGATGGGGCGCTTCATCCACTTTGCCTTTGCCGCCACACAGGAGGCCATCGCCCAATCGGGTCTCCAGATCACCCCTGAGAACGACGACAAGGTCGGCGTCTTCATTGGCTCCGGTATCGGCGGCTTTGAAATCATCGAGCGCGAGCACTCGAATCTGCTGCAAGGCGGGCCGCGCAAGATCTCACCCTTCTTCATTCCCGCGGTCATCGCCAATATGGCAGCCGGCCAGGTCAGCATCCGGTACGGAGCCAAGGGACCTATCTCGGCTACGTCGACGGCCTGCGCTACTTCCGCCAATGCAATAGGCGACTCGGTGCGGATGATCATGCATGGCGATGCGGATGTGATGATCGCCGGCGGCGCTGAAGCTTCTGTAACGCAATTGGCGGTAGGCGGATTTGCCGCCATGCGTGCGCTCTCGACGCGCAACGACGACCCGACGCATGCCAGCCGTCCCTTTGACAAGGACCGCGACGGCTTCGTCATCGGCGAAGGCGCGGGCATCCTGATTCTCGAAGAGTTGGAGTTTGCCAAGGCGCGCGGTGCAAAGATCCTGGGCGAGGTGATCGGCTATGGCATGAGCGCCGACGCCTATCACATGACTGGCATCGCCCCGGAGGGCCAGGGCGCGCAGCGCAGCATGAGGGCGGCACTCAAGGACGCCGGCATCAAGCCGGAGGAGGTGGGCTACATCAACGCCCACGCCACAGCAACTCCGGCAGGCGATGGAAATGAATCGCAGGCGATCGAGGCCGTCTTCGGCGAGCACGCGACGAGCAAAAAGCTGAAGATCTCCGGCACAAAATCCATGCATGGACATCTGCTGGGCGGCGCCGGTGGATTGGAAGCCGGCATCACCGTACTGGCGCTTCAGAACCAGATGCTGCCACCGACGATGAATCTGGAAAACGTCGATCCCGAGTGCCGTTTGGACTACGTGCCCAACAAGGCCGTGGCTCACAGTTTCGATGTGGCGCTGTCGAATTCGTTTGGATTTGGCGGCATCAACGCGACGCTGATCATGCGGCGGTGGACGGAGTAGAGGCAGCTTTCAGCCGTCAGCTATAGGCTGTCAATTTTCAAAGTGCAACAGCAAAGGGCGCTCATCCAGTGGATGAGCGCCCTTTGCATCTGGTGTGGCTGGCTGGTTGCCACCTGAGGATCACCCGAAAGCTACTGCGGCTCCCACACCGATCAGCACAATGATCGCCCACCATCCGAAGACCGCAATATAGCCGGAAGTGCGTTTGACGCCTGCCACTGTTGCAATTCCCATCCCTAGCAGCACGAGGGTCCAGATGGTTACCGCATCGATCGAAGTGGCCAAAGCGTAAAGTGCTTTGTTGGTCTCCAGCGGATTCAGAAAGGCTCCAAGGTTTGTGGGCGCAAAGTTTTTGATGTTGAACGATTCCGGCGCAGTTCCCGCAAAGATGACCACCATGCCCAACAGCGATTTGACGATGGCTGGCAGACCCGCGTACATCCATGCGCAATAAATGCCGCCAAAGGTAGCCTTGCCGCCGAAGACGAAGTTGATGGTGCCCCACAGGACAAGCGAACCCAGCGCAACAACCCCCAGCACCAGAACCGGATTGGCGATGAAGATGCCCTCGGTGATGTACGTGCCTATCTTCAGGCCCATCGCGCGCTGCTCTGGAGGCGCCTGGGACAACTTCTCCTCTTGAGACGGGTTGAGATGAATTTGGTTTTCGGAGACCTGCTGCATGCCAATCTTCAATGCGACAACCCCAAAGAAGATGTAGCCGATCACCGCAAAGATAAGGAAAGGCATCCACCAGCTCTTGTTGCCGCGCTTGATGTCATCAAAGGTCTTCGACGGCGCGGAGAAGGTGTTTGACACGCGCTGCCACTGGGAAAGGCCGGGGGCGGTCGCGCCCTCCGGTTGAACTGCCAGGTCGCTCATAACAAAGCCTCGCTCAGCCAG
>JBEKOA010000118.1:0-18539 GCA_049522255.1 Occallatibacter sp. | reverse complement strand
CCATCTTCCCGTCGCCGCATCCTTCCTGACCTGGCTGCCCAGGTGGTGTGCTGGCTTTGGGAAGAAGTTGTGCAACGCCTTCACGCCGACTACCGCGGGCGCCAGTGCGGCGGGAATCTGCGGGTCGGACATATTGCCGATGTGCGAGACCCCCTTCACTTCCAAATTGTGAATCTCGGTGTGAAATGCGCTCTCTACCTGCGCGGCCGTCCCGCTGAAGCGGATCGACATGCGGTCCTTTGTCACCTGATCCACCGAAAGACCATGTCCAATCAGCCAACGTGAAATGGTGTCGATATCGGTCTCCGATGGGCCAAACTTCGTGCCGACCTCATCGGGCGTTAGCCACTGATGGAAGTCGGGTGAGTTCGCATCGTATTGGCCGGCGACAAACTTCTCAAAGGCTGCCTGCTGTTCCGGGCTGCGGCTCAGTACCAGAATCAGGTCGCTCATGCGGAGCTCTGGGCTCACCCGGCCACGATCGTTCCGGGCGTTTGCCGCGGGGTGGGTATTGCCCCTGAGAGTCACGAGGTTGCTTTCGTCGATCCGGTCGACAATCCGGACCGTCGGAGCGACTCCCTGGGCCTCCAGTATTGAACTGCCGAGCGACAAACAGACTAATGCACAAAGGGGAAGCGAACTCATTGAGCGCATCGTGGTTTTCCTTGACCTTCCTTCGGAAGTTAAACCCCCGAAACCAGCAAAAGCTGTGGTTGTAATCGACATTTTTCCGTATGGGCCGCCGGCCGGCGCTCCCTAGCTCCAAGGTCATCATAATAGGCGGTTTCTCTTTGCGACGGAAAATGCTACTGTTCACCCGAAACAGAGAAAGCAGTCAGCCAGTATAGACGGGACCACGGGGGAAAGGTTGATCCAAGCACAAAAGAAAGCCGATGCCCGAATCATCCCGAGCAGCTGCGTCTGCCCGAGAGCTCGGGCAGTGGCAAATCGAAGTCTCTAATTAGTTGGCAGAGTCCTTCTGGCGGGTAGCTTTCACCGCGGACAGCAGCCCGACGCCTGTCATGAAAATTGCGCCCACAACAATCCAATGTGCCGGCATGTGGATCAGGTGTGCGGCGTAAGCCAGTCCTCCGATCATGATTGCGAATCCCGTAGCGTAAATTCCAAAAGACATAAGATCTCCAAGTCGGTGGTGCTTAATCGTGAATGCTGGTTGGGTGCAGCGATGCGCAGGGATGGAGCGCTCAGTTCACACCAGCTTCGCACGTCTTGCGGTTCGGGCGCGACTGGGCTGCGGATGGAGTAGTTTGGGCCGCGAAGCGTTTTCTTCGGGCAGGTCATCGTGCAGAACCATGTTGAGCAGCGACGTGTTGACCCGGATGCGGCCCTTATATTCGATGTAACCGAGCTTTCTGAAGCGATTCATGAAAAAGCTGACGCGCGACCGCGTGGTCCCGATCATCTCTGCAAGGGTCTCCTGGGTTACAGCCGGGATCAATGTCTCCGGTTCGCCTGGCCCGCCGTAATCCGCCATCAGCAGGAGTGTCCGCGCCAGACGCCTTTCGCTCGAGTTGAAAAGCTGATCGACCAGATCCGCCTGGGTCCTGATACCTCGGGCGAGGATAAATTGCATGAAGAAGTCGGAGAACGCGTGTTCGTCGTGCAGTACACGCAGCATCTGCGTCCTTTCGATCCTGAGTGCAACACAGATCGATACGGCTGTGGCCGAGGCCGTTCGCAGCGTGCCCGCGCCAGCCATCGACTCCTCGCCAAAAAAATCTCCGGTGGCAAGCATCGTAACCGTTGCCTCTTTACCCCGCTTGGAGAGGACGGTGAGCTTTGCCCGGCCGCTCTGAAGATAGAACACAGAGTCGGCCGGCCCCCCCTGGGAATAGAAAGCCTGCCTCGCCGCATGCCGGCGGATGCTTCGTCCCGGCCCTTCGGTCGCTAGAAAGCCAGCGGGATCAAAAGACTTCTTCGTGAGTCCGGCCATCAAATCCGCCTCTTTCTCGATGCGACCTCGCCAGGAATGAGCCCTCTTCCTGCTGCGAACTGCCACGATAAACTGGCCGCGGCAACAATGCGCCTGACCCGCACACTCCAGCATCCCACCGCAACCGGCGAGAGTCTGAGCGGTTTAGACCAGTCCTTGAAATCGAGTCAACTGATGTGAATCCAAGTGTTGGGCGACGAAGAAGAGAGGCGTTGGTTGGCTGGGATCCCTAGAGCTTCTGCGCTCTTTGCACGGCACGGACGCCGTTAACGCGCCGCAGGCCAAGGACCATGCGATTGAGGTGGTGGACGTCTTCGGCTTCGGCGACCAGCTCGACGACCGCATCGCCGTTCTCATCTTTGCGAATATCGACGCCGCTGATATTCGCGTTGTCGTCGGAGATGACTGCGATCAGCTCTTTCAGCATTCCGGCGCGATCATCGCAGGAGATCGTGATCTTGACCGGATAGCGCTGCGGCTGCCCTGGCGCAGCGGCATTCTTTCGCGACCACTCGACGGCGATGCGGCGGTCGCTCTCGTAGAGCAGGTTCTGCACATTCGGGCAACTGCGCGCATGAACGGCCACGCCCTTGCCGCGGGTGACGTAGCCGACGATCTCTTCGCCGCGAATCGGGTTGCAACAGCGCGCCCGATAGACGAGCATGTCGTTCTGCCCCTCCACCTGCAGAGAATCGGAGCCGGTCAGGTGCAGCTTGCGCACCGCGTCCGACATCGCCGACTCGGCGGTTGCGGGCTTGATCTCGGGTGTCACCTCGGCCTCGGGCTGAGTGGTGGCGCCCGGTGACAACTTGTTCAGCACCTGCCGCGCGGATTGCTTGCCCAGGCCCAGTGCCGCCAGCAGATCGGCGGCCGTGGCCACGCTATATTCTTTGGCGACGCGGCTCAGATCCTGGTCGCTAATCTGACTGAGCGGCACCTTGAATTTGCGGGCCTCGCGCTCCAGCAGCTTGCGGCCGATCTCGACGGCGCGGCGCCGATGATCTTCGTTGAGCCAGTGCTTGATCTTGTTGCGGGCTCGCGGACTTTTGACAAAGGTGAGCCAATCCCGGCTCGGCTTGTGGTCTTTCTGGGTAACGATCTCGACGATGTCGCCCGTGCGAAGCTTGGTCCGCAGTGGCGCCATGCGCCCGTTAACCTTGGCTCCCACGCAGGTGTGGCCCACTTCAGTGTGAATCGTATAAGCAAAATCGACCGGAGTTCCGTCCGCCGGAATCACCACGACCTTACCTTTCGGAGTGAAGGTATAGGTTTCGTCCGGATAGAGGTCCATCTTCAGGCTGGAGAGGAACTCGTTCGGGTCCGTCATCTCCTTTTGCCACTCAACCAGTTGCCGGATCCAATTCAGCCGCTCCTCATCGCGAGCTGTAACCACGCCACCGCCGGCCTTGTACTTCCAGTGGGCGGCGATTCCTTCCTCGGCGATGCGGTGCATCTCCTCGGTGCGGATCTGCACCTCAAATTGATGCCCGGTCGCCCCCATCACCGTGGTGTGAAGTGATTGGTAACGGTTGGCGCGAGGCATGGCGATGAAGTCCTTGATGCGCCCCGGCACCGGCCGCCATAGCGTGTGAATCAGGCCGAAGACTGCGTAACATGCAGCCACGTCCTGCGTGATGACTCGGATAGCCAGCAGATCGTAGACCTGATCGAAGGAGACCTTCGAGCGTTCGAGCTTTTGAAAGATGGAATAGATGCGCTTGATGCGCCACTCCACTCGCGCCTGGATGTTGTTCTCGCGTAGCTGCTCGTTAAGCGTGTCTTCGACGCCGCGCAGAAATTGTTCGCCCTCGATGCGCCGCGACTCAACGGCTGCGGTGACTTGCTCGTAGCTGACTGGGTCTGTGTAGCGGAAGGCCAGATCCTCCAGTTCGCCGCGCACTTTGCCCATGCCCAGACGGTGAGCCAGAGGCGCATAGATGTCCAGGGTTTCCCGCGCGATTGCCTCCTGGCGCTCAGGCCGCAGGTGCTCAAGCGTCCGCATGTTATGCAGCCGGTCGGCCAGCTTGATCAGCACATATTGGTTACGCCCTCGACAATATGGGCAACCTGGTCGCCGAACTCGGCCTCTATCTCCTCATTCGTCGCCGGTGTGTCTTCAACCGAGTCGTGCAAGAGGCCGGCGGCGATGGCCGTCGAGTCCATCTTCATCTCCGCCAGCACCTCCGCCACTTCGAGCGGGTGGACGATGTAGGGCTCGCCGGATGCCCGCATCTGCCCCTCATGGTGCCGGACGCAGAACTCCCAGGCCTTGCGAATCAATGAAATGTCTTCGCTGGGGCGATTGGCGTGGACCTGCTTGAGCAGAGCCTCAATCCGCCGGTCAATGGCATGTTGATCGGCTTCGGACACAGAAGGATGTGTCTTCTTCTGAGAAGCCGGAGGCACGCCGGAAGCCTCGGCCGGAATGGACTGGTCGACAGTCGCCATAGTTCATTATAGGCCGGTTGCGTTTCCCGCGCATCAGACGCTGCTGAAATGATGTACGTCACGTGGCTCGCCCCTCATCAGCATTGGGCGATAGGATTGGGGATGAGACGAACTGAACCAAACTTGCAGAATCAGGGAGCCCATGACCAAGCCGCGCACCGCTCGACCCGTCGCCAACAAGGTGGCCCCAAAGTCCGACGGGCCTTCCACCCCCACATCCCAGATTCCCGGTGCCCGCATCACCCGCCGCGCCGCCGACCGCCTGCGTTCAGGCCACTTGTGGGTTTACGCCTCCGACATTGAGTCCGTGGAGCTGCCCGCTGGTGAACCTCCCGCGCTCCTGCCGGTGGCAGACAGCCGGGGGCTCCTCCTGGGCACGGCGCTCTATAGCCCGACCTCGCAGATCGCCCTGCGGCTGGTCTCGCGCGAAGCCCTCAACGAGGCCGCATGGCTCCAGTTGCTCGAATCTCGCCTGCGTGCGGCGATCGACCGGCGCAGGACTCAGCTAAACGACGAAGTTGACTCCTGCCGCCTCTGCTTCAGCGAGGCTGATGAGACTCCAGGCCTGATCGCGGACAAATACGGCGATCTGGTGATTCTTCAACTGCTCACCAAAGGCCTCGACAAGCAGTCCGTCCGCGAGAGTTGCGTCCGCGTCCTTCGCGAAGCGCTCAATCCGGCCACCATTTTGGAACGCCCCGACCCGCGCATGCGCGAGTTGGAAGGCTTGGCCGCGCCCGATCTCACCCCGCTCTGGGCAGCCGATCCTGCCAACCCGATCACCAACACGCAGTTCAAACTCAACGGCCTGCTCTTCCGTTTCGACGCCAACTCAGGCCAGAAGACCGGAGCGTTCCTCGATCAGAGCGCCAACTATAGCGCCGCACAGCATTGGGCGTGGCTCCTCGCCCCAGGGGGCCGCGCGCTCGATGTCTGTACCTATCAAGGCGGCTTTGCCCTGCACCTGGCGCGCGTCTCAAAGAGCGTCACCGGCATCGACTCTTCGCGTTCATCGCTCGAGGTTGCCGAACGCAACCTGGAAGCAAATCGGACGCAGCTTACTGGCCAGGTGGATTGGGTCGAAGCCGACGCATTTCAGATTCTCCGCGACTGGTCCGATGCCCGCGAGCAATTTGATGCAATCGTGCTTGATCCGCCGGCCTTCGCCAAGAGCCAGCGCGCCGTCGAGGGTGCGCTGCGCGGCTACAAGGAACTGAACCTGAGAGCTCTCAAGATGCTGCGCCCCGGCGGCCTTCTCGTGACTTTCTCCTGCTCTCATCACGTCGGTTGGGCCGACCTGGAAGCCAGCATCGCCTCGGCCTCCGCCGATGCCCACCGTCGTGTACGCCTGCGCGAGCGACGCGGAGCCGCACCCGACCATCCGGTGGTCCTCAACCTGCCGGAGACCGAATACCTCAAATGCCTCGTGCTTGAAGTCGAGTAGTTCGAGAACTCCTTCACGCCCGGGCAACGTGCCGCGTGCCCTGCCAGGGGGATAATAGACGCGCCATCGAGTGCGCCACTGCAGCAAGCCAGAATTGGCGAACAGGCGCGGAGTCGGCGGGTCTTGCCTGCGCCTTGGCCAGACGAAGCTCGGAGAGTGTGTCTTTCACCATGGCCCGCAGCGATTCGGCTTCAAAGGTGCACGAGCGCAGATAAGCCGAGACGCTGAGCCCGGCGTCGGCCGCGCGTCTGTGCAGTTGCGCGCACTCCACTTTGCTCATGCGAATTGTAATGCTGGCGCTTTTCAGGTTCCGCTCAAAGGGCGAGCTTCGGACTCGGCTCGCGTCCGGGTCTGGATTCGCACTGGGATTAGGGTTCCCAGCGCGTTCCGAGCCTGCGCTTCGGCAAGTTGCCGGCTTCGGAGCGGCCGCCGAGTCAGCCGCGAGTGGCTGCTCAAGACCGATTGGCCGCGAATCGACGCCTTGCACGAGCGGCTGATCGCTTGTGCGGTAGCGCGCGTGGGTTCTCAGGGCGCGCTCGTAGCTTAGGGTTGCAATGTCGTCCTCGAGGCCGTCCTCGCTCCAGGCGGCAGAGTGCTTCCTCACTGCAGGCAAAGACCCGCCGCCGAAGGTGCCGGGTCCTTGCGCGGGCGCGGCAAGCGCAGCAAGCAGCTCCGCAAAGTTGGAAGAGACCGGAGAGGTTGTGGTTGCGGTCGGTTGCTGCATGGCTTGAAGCATACCCTGCGGCTCGCCGGTGATAGAGACGAAATCCCACGCGAATGAACCGCTATTTCCAGAACTGGGCCAGTCCTAGGAATGTCCTGAAATGGGACACTCGGGACAGCTCCAGACATCGGAAATCTCGCAAAGAGGTACGCGAAAGTTCATAACTGGCTCTATATCAAAACCAGGAACACTGTGGCGTGATTCGCATCAAAGAAGGTCGCCGCTCTCTCCACGCCAGTGACGAAGACCTGTCGCCGGGAACCCCGGACTGTTGGACTCGTCGACTTGAGGGTATTTGTTCCGGGATATGTCTTCTCTGGCGTCGCTAGGCGCTGAGCGCTTCTTCCTTCTCTATGGAATACTCGAGAATCCTGGCGGCTATCCCTGTCATTTGTGCCGAAGAATCGTCTGTGCGGACAACCTGGCCCCGGCATCGAACCATGCAAGAGGTTGAAAGCGTGATCTCTGGCGGCAATTCGAGGAGGAACTCAAAATCGCCACCAATTGTGGCGCCGTCGGCCAGGTTCAGATAGAAATAGACCCCAAGGTTGCTCAGGTCTCGGGTAAAGCCGGGAATCTCACGGCTTCCAGCCAGGATCGTTACGGGTGCGTTGACCCCAAAACGTTGCCTCTCCCGCCGTTCATTTGAAGATTGCAGAACTTCCATGATCAGTTTCCTTCCCAAAAAAGGAACAAAATGAAGTGCGCGCAAGGCAAATCTGGCTACAAAGACAACAGAGTATCTATCGTTGAGACTTGCAAAACCATCGCACCAAGGTTTCATTATCGCTGGTTACCACAATCCGGCGCGATGATTACGTACTGAGTCAATGCAATTCCAATGCCGAATGAATTGCAAGTAAATGTTTAGGTTACGGGATTACTCTAGTGCGACTGCGCAATTCTTTGCATAGTGTGTGGGAATATCGTCATCACTTTTGGTCTGTATCACTTTGACGCGACCCATGCACCGGCTGTTTGCTGAAATGAAATACGATGGCATCATGGCGCCGCTCCTGGAGATTCGCGATTTGAAGATTCGCTTTGGCGCGGCGGAAGCCGTCCGCGGAGTGAGCCTAAGCCTCGAAGAAGGCGAAGTGCTGGGGGTGGTCGGCGAATCGGGCTCCGGCAAAAGCGCCACGGCGCTGGCGATCCTCGGACTGCTCGGCCCCTCGGCGCAGGTCGCGGGCCAGATCTTCTGGCGGCGAACCGAAGCGGGTGAAAACGGTTTGAAAATGATCGACCTGCTGCGGCAGCCGCCTGGGGCGCTGCGGCGGCTGCGGGGTCGTGAGATCGCCATGATCTTCCAGGAGCCGATGACGGCTCTCAATCCGGTCATGTCCATCGGCCGCCAGGTGGCTGAGGGCGCTGAGGCCCACTATCCCACCTGGACCGGCAAGGAGGCCAAGAGAAAGGCCCTTGCCGCGTTGGAGGCAGTCTCCATTCCTGAGGCGACTCGGCGCTACGGGGACTATCCGCACCAATTCTCAGGCGGCCAGCGGCAGCGAATTCTGATTGCCATGGCGCTGATCAACCGTCCGCGGCTGCTCATTGCCGACGAGCCCACGACCGCTCTGGATGTCACGGTGCAGGCGCAGGTGCTTCAATTGCTTCGCGAATTGCAGCGGCAGTACGGGCTGGCCATGCTCTTCATCTCGCACGACCTGGCGGTGGTGGGCCAGGTGGCAAGCCGGGTCGCCGTGATGCGCTCCGGCCAGATCGTCGAGCAAGGCCCGACCTCGCGCGTTCTGATCGCTCCCGAACACGCCTACACGCGCAGCCTGCTGGCGGCTGTGCCGACGCTGCGAACCGATCGGGAGTTGCCTCTGGCGATGGTGCCCTCTCAGGAAATCGCGCGGAAGAGCCAATAGAGCGAGCCGGACAGGAGTGCTGCGGCCGGCAGGGTAAAGACCCACCCGGCGGCGATATTGCGAACCGTGGACCAGCGCAGGCCGCTGCCGTTGGCGCTCATAGTCCCGGCCACGCCGGAGCTGAGAATGTGGGTTGTCGAAACCGGCAGTCCGAATCTGTCGGCAGCGAAGATGGTGGCCATTGCTACGAGGCCGGCGCTGGCGCCCTGCGCGTAGGTCAAGTGCTCTTTGCCGATCTTCTCGCCTACCGTGATCACGACGCGTTTCCAGCCAACCATGGTGCCCAGGCCGAGAGCCAGCGCCACTGCAACCTTGACCCAGTCGGGAATGAACCGGGTGGCCTTGTCCACTTTGCTCTTGTAGTTTGTCAAGGCCGCATTCTCTTGGGGGGTGAATGCCGGGACCTTGCTCTTTTGCATCAGGCGGATCGCTTCGCTGGCCACGTACATGTCGTTGCGGACATTGGCCTGGTCTTGCGCTGGAACCGACTTGAAGACCTTGTAGAGGGCAACCTCGTGGCTCACGTCCTCGACCAGCTCCCGCAGCGCGAGAATCGTGTCCGGCTGCAACTGCTTGGTGCGGATGTATTCAGTGACCTCGGCGCGGGCATCCTCACCCAGGATCCCGCTCTTGTCCACATGCCGGTCGAGGATGTGGCCGGCCTGCTCTGAGGCAGCGATAAACTGCTGAATGTCGTTGCTGGTGACGGCGTGGTTGAGAGCGTAAGCGGTAGGGACGGTGCCGATGAGGATCAGCATGATCAGGCCCATGCCCTTCTGTCCGTCATTCGACCCGTGGAAGAAGCTGACGCCGGTGCAGGTGACCACCATGAGCGCCCGGATGGGCCATGGCGGCGGCTGGTTGTCTTTCGGTGCCTCGTAGAGAGATGGGTACTTGATCAACTGCTTGGAGAGGTAAAGCAATAGTCCGGCACAAACAAAGCCAACCAGGGGAGAGATCAGCAGTGCTTTGAGTACCTTGGTCGCCTGCTCCCAGTCCACGCCCGAGGTCCCGGTGCGGGCGTGCATAAGTTGGTTGGCGATACCGACGCCGATGATGGAGCCGACCATGGTATGAGAGCTTGAGGCCGGCAGTCCGAACCACCATGTGCTCAGGTTCCATAGAATCGCCGCGATCAGCAGCGCAAAGACCATGGCAAAACCGGCGCCGGAGCTGACCTGAAGAATCAGCTCGACCGGCAAGAGCGTAATCACCGCAAAGGCAACAGTGCCGGAAGAGAGCAACACGCCGGCCAGGTTGCATATGCCCGACCAGACAACGGCGATGTTGGGCTCAAGCGAATGTGTATAGATGACCGTGGCGACCGCATTGGCCGTGTCGTGGAAGCCGTTGACGAACTCGAAGCCAAGCGCGATCAACAACGCAAGGGCCAGCAACAAATAAGGCCAGATGCTGGTGATAGCAATGGTGTCGAGGTCGCTTGCAACGTGGAACGCGATGTAGCAAATGCCTCCGGCCAGGGCCAGCAGAAACGCCGCAACACCGGCGCGGCTGGGCGCCTTCGACAGTTTGCGGTCAAGCAGGGATACGCCCGAAGGCATCGCGTTCACCGTGGTAGCCATGTCGGCCATCAGATGTCACCAATGCGGCCGGAGAGATTCCGGACACGCCTGGGCCTCCTGAGTCGGGACTCGACAACGACATTCGATATCAAACAGAAAGGAGATCGCTTGCTGAATAGCAAATAAAAAGGGGATCGCTTGTGGCGGGAGAGAGAAGAGCCGGATAAATTGGCGTCCATAAAACCCCAACAACCGCATTTTCTTGGCAGTTGTTTGCGTGGTCAGACCGAGGAATTCATCTGACTGAAACAATAGTACACCGGCAGGGGGGGAGTCTGGGAAGCGCCGAAATGGGACGGCGGTGGAAATCGCTCACGGAATGGGAACTGCCGAATCAGGAATCCGCTAGTCGCTGCAAGGTGTCAGAGTTCCTTTCATTGATGCGTTTCGCGGCCTCCAGTTTCCTGTCGAATTCGGAGTCGTTCTTGGCCTGTTCCCGTAGCTCCTGCCAGCGGAGATCGTCGCGGCCATCATTAGGTTTCGCTTTTTCTTCCATTTGAAAAACCTCTCCTGACTTCAGTATTCGGCGGCCTCGTTCCCACTTTGCGCCAAGACAGAAACAGCGCCATTGGATCAAAAATCCGTATAAGGCCTGTTTCTACCGCCAGTCGTCGCGGGCGTTCATGCCATCGCTCATCATGGCGTCGAAGCCGGTGTGCTTCTTGATGAAGATCTCGCTGAATTGGCGGTCCTGGCGGAGCAGAATGGCTTGAACCCGGACCAGTTCCAGCAACGCGAGGAACATGGCAATCAGCGCCCGCTCCGATCGGGTATGGCTCAACAGCCGGCGCAAGGCCACGGGCTTGTCGTCCATGGTCAGTCGGCGGGCAAGGAACTGAATCATCTGGCCTACGGTTACCGAGTCTTCATCGACGTCGATCACCGGCCGGCTGCGGGCGCGCTCCAGGATGTCGCGGAAGATACGGACCAGGTCGTCGGTATCGGCGGCGATCTCCGGCTCAGCGGCCTCGTCGTCTTTGAACTCACGAATTCCGGGGTTGGTCCAGGTGGCGGCCTCGAGCATCTGCTTCTGTTGCAGCATCTGGGCGGCGTTTTTGAAGCGCTCATGCTCCAGCAGCCGCTCGACCAGTTCGCGCCGCGGATCCTCGTCCGTTGCTTCCGGATCGGAGGCCGCGCGCGGCAGCAGCATCTTGCTCTTGATATGGATCAACAGTGAGGCGGTATAAATAAACTCGCCGGCCACGTCCATGTCGCCGGCCTTGAGTTGATTGACGTAAGCGAGGAATTGGGCGGTGATCTTGGCGATGGGGATGTCGTAGATGTCAATATCCTGCTTGCGGATCAGGTCCAGCAGCAGGTCAAGAGGGCCATCGTAGACTTGGCCCACGACGACCGAAAAGGGCGACTGTTCTGAGCTTTCGTCCAGCTTCTTCTGACGAGCGGCCAGCTTTGCGGCAGCCATGTCCTCCGCTGTGGGATGCGAGGGGAGCACCATCTGGGAGGCGGAATTCATGACCGCTTGCACCTCGGGCTCTGTCTGATTCGCCTGCGCAGCGGCGACGTCAGTTTCGGAATTTGTAGATGGGTCAGTCAATGCTTCTTCTTCCGAGTTTTATTCCAACCTGCTTCGGGAATTCAATTCAATCACGAATTCGTGCCCTTCAGGCCCGCGAAACATTGCCGAGACCCGAGCCGATGCCGTCTGGCGGATGCGTTAGGGCATTTGCCTACCATGGTCTCAGGCACGCATCTACCTGTTCTCATTGCCGCTCAGACGAAAGGTGATGGTGCCCCAGAAGAGGCGGGCGCGCATCTGCACCGGCAAGTGGCGCTCGTCGTCTGTGTACCAGATCCAGATGTTGCCGCGATTCTTCACCACGCCGGCGTCGGCGGTAGGCTGCACGCGAAGAGTCTTGAAAGTTCCAAGCGGAGTTTTGATCTCTTCGCGCCCTTCGATCTTCATGGTCACGGGCACTACGTGCAATGCGTCCACCACTGGAAGCACGAAGTTGTGTCCCAACGCAATGGGTTGCGATGACGCATAGAAGATGCCCGTCAACAGATCGGTGAGGCAGCCGGAGACGGGCGATTCGATGTGCTTGGTTTGTCCGGTGACCGGGTTCTTCTCGTTTAGAATGGAGCGCTTCTGGGCGTAGTCCAGGTGGAGCGTCGAAATCACTTGGCGATGGCCCTCGACCGTCTGCTTGTTGAAGTCGTCTGTGCAGCCGCTGGCCCGGTCAAAGCTCGATTGGAAGCGGTCGCTGACATGGAAGAGCAGGTTGATGGCGCCGCTGGTGTCGGCGCTGGCGGTGATATTCTCGCGATCGCCCGCCGCCTCAAAGCGCAAAACTGCCGTCCCGGCGGGAAAAACGCGCCAGTCTACTGAATAGGTAAGGGTCTGCTTGAGTGGAAAGCTGTACCCGGCGCGCGGCGGCGGCAGCGGGGGCGCCTGCTGGGCGAAACTTGCCAGGGGCACGGCGGCCAAGGTCAGGACGCAGAGAATTGATGCAACAGTTATTTGCGTCTTCACCGTCGGGTCTGGCTCCTCTTTAAATGGACTTCCCGGTCGCGATTAACAGCTATCGCGGAACAATCACCCATGCGGCGAGCACCGGCCGCAGAAGGAGCAGGCTGAGGTAAAGCAGAGTGGCCCCTATTGCAGCATTGTACTCGCGGTGCCGGATGTAAAGCGAAAGAGAAAAGGAGCCGCGAGAGCTTTCACTTCGGGAACTCTCAGCCGAGTTCACGAGATGGCGATCCGGGGTGAGCCGGGGAATCAGCCTTGGCACATGCCGGCAATAGTCGTCGAAGCCGGGGAAGGTGGCTCGCAGAAATCGCTCTTCCGAGGCGATCACCGGGACGTAAATCGCGGTAAAGCCCAGGGCAAGCACCAGCGCCACCGGCCAAGAGAGCAGCGCCAGCGCAAAGCCGGCCGCGATCAGCATCGAGCCAAGATAGAGAGGGTTGCGGACGTACGCGTAGGGGCCGGTAACCGTCAGTTCGCGATTCTTCTTCACGTAACCGGCCGCATAAGCGCGAAGCCACAGACCAGTCACGACCAGCAACAGGCTCCACGACACAGCGGCCGGCCGGGGCGCGCGACGCCAAAGCTCGAAGAGGTAGAGCGCCGCCGCGAGGAATCCCAGCGGCACACGAATGCGCCGGGCGAAACGCTGCCAGCGGGAGATCCAGTCCGGTTGCGGTGGGTCGGATTGTGTGGACGCGGGCTTGTTCATAGGTTAGCTTCGGGCGTCAGCTTTCCGGGGTGGTCTCAGGATAAAGCAAGGCATCGGCGGCGCGCAGCACGTCGTCGGGCTGGATGTTCAGCAAGCCTGCCTCAGGCAGTTCGCGGCGGCTATGGTCGCTGCGGCTCATGGGGCTTCGCAGCACTCTGAATTTTGTTCCAAAAGGCCCATTGCGGCTGGGGTCGGTGGGGCCGTAGATGCCGATCACCGGCCGGCCGAGAGCACAGGCCAGGTGAAGCGGCCCGGTGTCCCCGGCAACCACCAGGGCGACACGGCGGGTGATGGCGATCAACTGGGCCAGAGTGCAGTTGAGCGGAATGGCGGCACCGCCGGTTCCGCGAGCTATGACCTCTGCCATCTTTTCTTCGCCAGGGCCGGCGTTGACGAGGATGCGAAAACCCAGATCGATGAGCCCCTGGGCGACTGCGTCGTAGCGCTGCACTGGCCAGCACTTCGCGCCCCAGCCTGCGCCGGGATTGATGAGCACAGACGGTTGGTTGCCGCCCCGCGCTCCTGTGTTTGAAGGCAGCACTTGGGCGGCCCAGGCTTCAGCGACCGGGTCGACGGGCAGCCAGGGTTTCGCCGGAGCGAGCTTGTCGCCGACGATGGCCGAAGCTAGCTCCACATCCTGTTCAATGACGTGGACCCCTTGGGTGGAGACGCGCTCGGTAAACAGCCAGCGCGCCGGTATTTCGCGCGGATTGGCTTCGCCAACCAACCGCTTACAACCAGCCATCCGCGCCACCACCGCCGACCGGATTGCCCCTTGCAGATCGATGACAGCGTCGTATTCGCCAGCCCGGAGCGCCACACGCAAAGCCCTGATTTCATTCAGTGTCTTGCGGCTGAGCGGAGTCTTCCTCCATTCCTTGGTGCGAGCAAAATGCAGGTGGTCTACGAGGGGTTGCGCCGGGCCACGTCCGATGGCGCCTTCAACCGCCAGCAATGCTCGCCAGCGCGGCTCGACGACCCAATCGACGACCCAATCTGGATGGGCTTGCCGCAAGGCTGTCACTGCCGGAAGGGCATGCAGAATGTCCCCCATGGCGCCCAATCGCACGACAAGCAAGCGAAAGTTGGATTGCGTGTGCAAGCAATGATTTTCTCACACGGGCGAGTGCGCTGGAGCAGATCCTAACTTGCCAAGCAGCCAGTCAATGGTGCCGGCCTGATCCTCGATCTCGATACGTAGATGGGCGGTCCTTACTGGCAGAGATTCCGGCAAAGCAAAGGCCAGCTTCTCCAATCGGACCGAATCCTTTTCGGTCGTGACGAGCGCTGTGGCTCCAAACGCACGGGCAGAGGCCACCAAGCGGTCGAGGTCGCGGGCAGTGTAGCGATGATGGTCGTGGAAGGCCGAGCGGCCGACGAGGTTCAGTCCGGCGGCGGCGAGCCCGTCAAAGAACTGCTCTGTGCGGGCGATGCCGCAGAAGGCAACGACCGGACCGTTCACGCTCAGAACCTCCATCTTGCGGCACAGACGCCATACCGGCCCGCGCCAGCCCCACCTTCGCAGTTCGCCTTCGAGCGACGATTCGTTGGCAGGAATGGCGATGACGCTGGCGCGGCGGGCGGCTCTGAGTGGCTCGCGCAGGTTGCCTGCAGGAAGTAAACCGTCCTTCCAGTCGCGGCGGTCCAGTATGAGAATGTCCACATCGCGTGCCAGTTGGCGGTGCTGAAACCCGTCATCGAGCAGGTGAACAACGGGCCGGTGGCTCTCTTGCTGCACTCGAGCCTCGGCCAGCAGCCCGGCTTCGTAGCGTTTCGGAGCCACATAAACCGGACACCCGGTCTCGCGCGCGATCAGCAACGGCTCGTCGCCAAACTCCTCGGCGGCTCCGTCCGGGTTCACCTTTGCGGTGAGTTGAACCTCGCGACCGTACCCTCGGGAGAGCACATCCACAGAAAAGCCCCTGCCGGTGAGCAGTTTAGCCAGAGCGATGGTCAGCGGTGTCTTGCCCGACCCGCCCGTGGAGAGATTTCCGACGCTGACGACGGGCCAGCGGAGCAGACGAACCTGCTCCATCCCGAAGAGCAACCGGAATTCGCGGAAGGCGAGCGCCGACCCGTAGAACGGGACCAATGGATAGAGCAGGCGGCGTGCGGAAAAATTCCGACTCATGCAGGCCTCTTCCTTGTATCTTGCGCCTGGTTCGGCTCGCGGAGAAGTTCTCGGATCGCAAGGACGCAGCGGCCCGTTGCTCCGGCCTGACTGGCAAAGACCTGTTTGGCCCGCTCGCCCATCGCTTTGGCTTCGCTCCGATTGCATAACAAATCGAGAAGTGTCTTCTCAAGCTTCTCTCTTTCGGCGATGCAAATTGCGTCATGAGCGATCAGATCCTCAGTAATGGCGCGAAAGTTGGCAAAGTGCGGGCCCATGACGATAGGAACGCCGAATTGCGCCGGCTCCAGCGGGTTGTGTCCGCCGGCCGGAACAAGGCTTCCACCGACGAAAGCAACCGATGCGATCGAGTAGACCGAAGCCAGTTCGCCAATCGTATCGAGGAGAACCACTTGTCCCGGCTTCAGCGGCTCAGCACGTTGAGATCGCCAGTCGGAGCGTCGAGTCCAGGCCGAACCGGATCGATCCAGTAGATCGGCCACCGCTGCAAATCGCTCTGGGTGGCGTGGCGCAAGGACCATCGCCAACTGAGAGTCTGACGCGAGCAGGTGAGGCCATGCTTCCACCAGTGCGGATTCCTCGCCCTCCAAGGTGCTGCCCGCGACCACCAGCCGCATCTCTCCGGCCAGTACCTTCAGAATCCGTGTTGCCTCGGCCTCCTCAGCAGCGTGTACGTCGAATTTCAGATTTCCGGCAACTGAAACCCGCTCTGCCAGGCAGCCAATTGCGATGAGTCGATCCGCGTCGGTCTGGCTCTGCGCCAGCACACGGTCGAGCGACCCAAGAAACGGCCGCCATAGCCGGCGCAGCCGCCGGTAGCGCGGCCAGGAGCGGTCGGAGATGCGGGCATTCACCACGGCAACTGGGATCCTCAGCCGGAAACAGCCACTGAGCAGGTTGGGCCAGAACTCGGTCTCGGCCAGGACAAGCATCCTGGGTCGCAACGCCTTGAGGTAGTTGCGAACAGCCCACGGCAGATCCAGCGGGCAATAGAAAACGCGCTCGGCCCCGAAGCGCTCGCGGGCCATTTGCTGGCCAGTACGCGTGGTGGTGGAGATGACGATCAGGTAACCCGCCAGCGCGGCATCGAGCGTCTTCACCAGGCGGCTGACTGCCAGCACTTCGCCGACTGAAACTGCATGAATCCAAAGGACCGGGAGCACCTCTCCCGATGCTTTCTGCGCTTTGCGAATCCGAGTTGGAACGACGCCTAGCCGTCCCAGCAGCCCCTCGCGGTATTTTTGCGTGGTGGCCATGCGGAAGATCCACCACGGCGTCCCCACAGCCAACGCTGCCAGCAAGGCCAGATTGTAGAAAAACAGAATCATGTTCGGATTACTCACCGGGTCACAAGAAAGAGGATACCCGATGCCCATCCGACAACGCGGCCCAAGCTGGCAAGTAGACGTGCGACTCCCAGACGGCAAGCGATACCGCACAACAGTCCCAACCGAGGCAGAGGCCAAGGCACTAGAAACGAGCCTGACCATAAACCCCCAACAGCGGCGCGCAATGCGGTTAGCTTTGAGACAATCGCGCGCCGCGACCAGCCCCGCGCCTCCGCTCTCTTCGGAGCCATCCGGCACGCAGCCGGACGGGCAACAGCAGCTCAACTCAACCCCGGCACTATCGGCACAATCTGTGCTGCGATGGCCCGGCATTCATTGAGCTATCGGCACACACTGCACAGCGCCCTAAAGACCCTGCTCGAAGATAACGGGCGAGAGGACCTCGCAGCCCGAATCCCAAAACTCGCAAGCAACCAGCCACGCGAAGTAACAGTACCAGAGGCAGAGTTTGAACGGGTGCTGCGCGTTGCACCGCCAGCGCTCGAACTCGCGCTCCTGCTCGCACATGAGGCAGGGCTCCGAGCAATGACAGCCTGCAAACTCAACCGCGCCAACGTTGACTTCGACGCGCGCCGCATCCACGGCGAAACCAAGGGGGGCAGCAAATACGACGTGCCGATGACACAGCGCCTGCACGACCGCCTACTCTGGTATTGCGCCGCAGCCCAGGACGCGGACGAACCGCTGACCAGCGTGTTCCGCCCACACCGCAAACCATTCACCAGCCCCGCACTTCACACCGCCATGACAGACGCGCGCAAGCGCGCCGGCGTCACGTCACACTGGGGGCTGCACGACCTCAGACGAACAGCAGCGCGCAACCTGTACGAGCACACCAAGGACCTGCGCAAGACACAGGCCCTACTCGGGCACAGAACCCTCTGGACGACAGTGTGGTATCTCGGCAACGCAGCGACGACACTCACAGCCGAAGACCTCGAGGCATCCACAACGAACACAAACCCGAAGACAGAAAGGAAACACGCTTGACGCCCGATAAAGACAGACTCCCACACATCGCAAAACTCGGACCAAAGCAAGGTCCGCGCGTCATCGCACCAACCACCATGAGCAAGCCGACACAGACCCTCCTCGATAACGCACGCGCAATCGCAGACTGGATAGCCGGCGAGAAAGGCACAACCGGAGGAATCCGCGCCAACGTGGACCTCATGCTCCATGACGAGAAAATCACACTGACCAAGGCACTCCGCGAGATGGTCCATGCGCGTTCAGCAGAGCTCGCACTGAGGGGGCAGCGATGAGAGCAGCACTGATCATGCACCGGCTCAACCGCCTAACAATCCGTGCCCAGGGCGAGCCACCAAGAGACCGCACAACACGCGCATGCAAAGCTTGCCAAGTCTGCGAGCAGGCATGGCGGGACGCATACGACACGGCAACGGCCAAGGGCCTCAACGCATCCAAGGCCCTGCGCATGGCAAGCGTGGGGTACAAGCTCGCAATGCCCAAGATGGACACAATGCCAGCCATCCGGGCCGCAATTGCCTGCATCGCGCAGGGCATCCAACTGGAAGTCTTCGACGGCAGGGACGGCTCGCAACTCCTATATGCTGCCCAAGTTGCAATGAGCACGCTCAACGGAGGCAAGCGCAAATGACCACCCCACCCCCCACCCCCACCCACAAGCGAGCAAAACCCGCAACGGTCGGCACCCTCCACGCGGTGCCAGCCGACGCCGGGCAAGGCCCGCTCATCCGGCAAATCCCAAGCGCCGCACGGCTAGCCTGGATACTCCACGGGGCGGCCACAGACCTGTGGGAAGCCTCAGCGCTCACCGACCCCGCCGAGATGTACGAAGAAGGCCGCAGGGTAGC
>JBEKOA010000117.1:0-15439 GCA_049522255.1 Occallatibacter sp. | reverse complement strand
TTCGTCTTGTGGAACTGGGGCATGTGCCGCCGGAGATGCTGGCCTGGGTACTCTTGAGACTGGGCTCGGCTTTGCATTCCTGAGCAGAATCGCAAGCCCCCAGGCGCCGTCCATCCGGCTCTCGACGAGCAATTCATAGGCCAGGCGAAGAAACTCCGGGTGATGCTCGAAATGCTTGCTCGTTGCCTGTACCGTATAGATCACATGCGCTTCGGAGAAACCGTCGCGATGAAAGCCTGCAACGCCGATCAGAAATCCCTTGGTCAATGCGAATTGAGCTGTCAGTAGCGCATACACGCGGGACATCGATTGAGGCGCCTCCGGCGACTCGCCTTCCGGGCTAAACGGAAAGCGGCAGCGCAGGATCGTGTTGACGAGATAATTCTCAAGAATGAACGGATGGCGGTCGAAGAATGGAGCGTAGTAGCGATCGTGCGCGTGGGCGTAGTGAGTGGTCAGGCTTTCGAGCGTGGCGCCGGGGCCGTTGCCGATACCAGCGGTAAAGGCATTGACGGACTCTACAAACCGGGGTCTGACGTTCGAGCGGTGCAGCAGCATCCCAGCCAGCCGTAGTACAACGTCCAACTGCGCGGAGAGATTGACGGGCAGGGCTTCCATCGCAGACAGCAAGGCTCCCGAGGCAGCCGTGGACTCGAAGTCGGCGAGGAGCCTGGGAACGCTGCGCGCGAGCTCGCCCGTGGTGATGGAGTCCAGCCGGCGGCAAAAGACGCCCAGCAGAAAGAGCCTTTGCCAGAGCGGGTAAACGCGATTGCAAACCAGCGTCAAGATGATCCGGCGAATGGGCCGGAACCAGGGGATGAGCAAGTGAGACCCATGCGCGAGTGGCATTCCGGCGGGCTCAAGCTTGGGCGGTTCGACATGCGCCGACTTCTCTGTCGCGAGCAAGTTCGGATTAAGAAGAACCAGCCGCGCCGCTTCCGGACAGGAGAGCGTCAGCGCCGTGTGCTGGATGCCGTCGATTGATTGATGAATGCGCGGGTAGCATGCACAGGCATGCGAAAGAAACTCCTCGCCAAGTTCGGCTTGGATGCTGCACAGTTCATTCGCGGTAAGCAGCGGGCACCGGTTCGAGCCATTCATCTGGATCTTGGCGAAAGTCGCAGGTTTAGCGGGCGCTGGCATGGCGAGAAGGTTGGCGATGATCTTGGCGCGCAGCAGGCTCAGGGGAAGGCTTTGATACCTCGCATAGGCTGCAAGGTCGATGGGCACGCTCCATCCCTGGCAGCAGGTGTCTTCGCAGGCCGAGCCGATGCAGCGAAAGTTCTCCGAGTAGTGTACGGGGACCGGAGGTTGAGTGGACAAACGCCGCTCCTGATGGCCGGGCAGCGCCCGTCGGCGGCCGCCCGGAAGGAAGATGTGTCTTGAAACGAAGCACTCGGCGGGCCGCAAGGCAGGAGCTGAGATTTGAGATCACTCAGAAAGGCCCTAAATGCGGAAGGCCGGGTCGGAGGCCAGAGCTCCCCCGAGCGCAGAGGGCCTAAACCGCGCGAGACAATGCCTTTCGCTGATCGCTGAGGCGAAAAGAGGCTACTCGTCAGAGCGAGAATTGGTTCCCCAACGTGCTGGCGGTGACTTGATTTCTGCCTCAGGCCTTCAAGAGATAAAGCGTCTTCGACTCCCTTTGCTTCGCAAAGCTCAGTCTCCGGCAGCTCAGAATGACAGCGGTCATGAAATGAAGATTGGAGACAAGACACGACTCCAAGATCACGTATCGCATCATTTCTGCCGCTTCACCGCAACGGCTGCCTGTGGCTCGATCAGCACACCGTCAAAGAGTGAAGCCGCCAGCAACTTGCCTGCATACGCACGCAAGCGGTTGATGCGATAGCCGGTCTGAGCCCACGTCCAGGTCAGCGACTTGGCATCGATGGCGTAAACCTGGTCGCTGGACTGCGAACTGACAAGAATCCTGCCCTGGGCCGTATCGTAAGTAAGGTCGTCCACGTCGTTCAAAGGAAAGCGGTTGACCCACAACCATGTGTGGCCCAGGTCGCGCGTGAAATAGACTCCCTCGCGAGAGCCGAGCCACAAGGCGCCATCTGCCGAGAAAGCAACGGAATGAATGCGAGTGAGCATTGCGGGAATGCCTATCGGCGTCCAGCTCTGGCCGGCGTCCTTGGAAAGAACTGCCCCATCCTGCCGGACAGCGGCCAGCAGCGCACCGTGAGCGGCGACCGAGAGGTAACTCACTGAGCCGATCACCGGGCCGCCCTGCCAGCTTGCGCCTTTGTCGCTGCTGGTGAAGAGACCGCCGACTGTCGAGGCCAGCCAGGCGTCTCCGGAGAGGTCGAGCGCGAAGACGCGCCCGCTAATCTCGCGGGTCTTATCCTTGACTCGTTTCTCGACGTTGACGCGCGTTCCAAGGTGCGTCTCGATGGCCGGTTTGGCCAGTATGTTCTGGATCGTGTTGCGCGGGCTCCAACTTGCGGCCGGCGCAGTCTGCGCGTCCTGATCAAGCGCGAAGATGCCGCGATTGGTCCCGGCCAGGATCGTTCCTTCCGGCGACTCAGCCAGGGCAAAGACATCACGACCTTCGAGGCCGTCGGATGTCTGCTGCCAACTCGCCCCACCGTCACCTGACACAAAAACGCCGCCAAAGCTCTTATCGTTCACCACTCCCGCAAAGATCCGCGCCGGCGCGCTGCCGGCCTGGCTGTGGGAATCCACCAGTAACGCCTCGACCCGGCGCTCTGAAAAGCCGTCGTTGGAGGGCACAAAGGTGGTCGCCGCGTCATGGCTCGTCAAAACGCCTCCGCGGTCGGCGGCTACGATCACGTGATTGGAGTCTTCGGGATCGACAAACACGTCGTTGACGATCACCTCGGGTCCAGTCATGCGCTGAAAGCTCTTGCCGCCATTGAGCGTCTTGTAGAGCCCTTCGGTGGTTCCGGCATACACAATGTCCCGGTTGGCCGGGTCCTGCTTCAGTACACGCGTCCTGCGCGCAGTAGAAGGAATGCCCTGAATTCTCTTGAATAGCTCGGCCGCGTTCTCGCTTTTGTAGATTCCGCTGCACGCGCTGGCAAAGACGATCTTTGGCCGCTCCGGGTCGACGATGATCGAGAAGACGTCGGAGTCGTCGATGACTCCCTTCTTGATGTTGTGCCAGCTCGTGCCGCCATCGCTGGTCTTCCAGGGCAAATGCCATGTGCCCGCATAAATGACTGCGGGATCGTTGGGATCGATCGCCAGCGACTCGACCTCGTGAATCTCTTTGCTACCGGGCGGGCTGATCAAACTCCAGGACGAACCGCCATCGCTGCTCCGGTAGACCCCCTCAAGGGTTCCCGCAACCAATACTTTCGGGGCAGATGGCGCTTGCGCCAGGGCGCGAATCGACTGGCCTCGCAGACCCGCGACCACACTCCAGCTCCGGCCTGCATTGCGGCTCACCCATAACCCGCCGCCGGGGTGGTCCAGCCTCCAGGCAGCTACAAAGACTGTCGTGGGATTCGCTCTGTCCACAATGATGTGGTCCAGAATCAGGTCGTCGGATGAGTCCAGCTTCGAGAGCCGATGCCAGGACGCGCCTCCATCTAAGGACTCGTAGAGCCAACTGTTGGTGGCGCCGAGATACAAGTGCCGGGGCTGACCAGGAACCGCCGCAATAGCGCGCGCGTCGCCGCCCGCAGGTCCAACCGCAGTCCAGATCGGTTGCGCTACCACGCTGGGTAGTGCACACCAAGGCAAAACGAACAATATAACCCGCGCAAAACGTCCGGACCGCGCGGAGAGATCGAGGCAGATTCGCAGGCAATTCATAAAGAAGCCGTGACTCCATGAATTCTAAAGGTGCGCGAGAACGAAGGCGTAAAACGGAAGAGGTTGGCCGGGCGAGCCGGTCAACCCCAAGTGACTGCACGAGGAATCCCTCAACCTGGTATCCATTCGGCCCCTGAATGAATCCGGAGCCGGACTATGGATTTTACGCCGGAGCAGGCCGGTTGGGCCTGTCCGGCAATTCACTTCTTGGCTGCCGCCGTTGCCTTCTTCTTGGGAGCAACATGCTTCGCCGGCAGGGGCTTACGCGTCTCTGCCTTCACTTGCGTTTCATCGACCGCCGTGGTTCCGGCCACATCGGACGAGAAGCTGGCCCCCGCAGGCACCAGATAATCTTCCGCTCTTTGGTCGTCCGCCGTGCTGGTCGTTGCGATCACGCGAGAAGCGTCAATGCCCTTCTCGGTCACCAGGTAGTCTTTGGTGTTCACTGCGCGCTGGGCGGCATAATCGTGCACCTTGACGTTCTTGTTTTTGAGCGCGGCCTTTTGCTCCTTGGCCATCTTGGCCTTCTCCATGTCATTCGCGGCGCCCACTACGACAACCTTGGCGTCTGACTGCTTCTGGAGGTCAAGAGCAACTTCGTCGAGGCAGGCCTTGGCTTCGTTGTTGACGCGCGTCGGGCGCTCCTTGTCGGTTGCAAATCCGATCGAGCAGAGTGCCTGGGTGTGCGGAACAGGAGGCACATAGGGGGCTGTGATGGTCACCCCCGTCGAGGCCGTTGCCGACTGGCCTTTGTCGTCGGTCACCGTGCCCGTGATCCCCACGCCGCCGGTCGGAGCGCCGACTGAGGAGTAGGCCGCTGTCGAACCGTTGCCGCTGATTGAACCCGCGGCTGCCGTGTAGGTATAGGTCAACGGACGATTTTGAGGGCTTACGCCGATGCACGTCACCGTGCTCGGTTCGCCGGGTTTCAGTGTGCTGGGATTGGCGGAGCAGCTGATCGTCGGCGGCTCAAATGGCTTGACAGTAAAAGCAGCCGAGGCATCGGCCGTCTGCCACGGCTTCAGGCCTTCCTTGCCGGGTTTTCCTTCCTTCACTCCGCAAAGCACCGTTTGGGTTCCGGGAGCGAGCGAACCGGTGGCCACCTCGGCCGTCGATCCATTGCCCGTCACTCCAGCTCCCGACCATGTATAAACTGCATTCTGCTTGGGGTCCAGGTTGTCGGCCACCGCCGTCACCGTGACCGGTTCGCCGGGGAAGATCGAAGCCTGGCTGGCCGAGCAAACCAGGGTCACCTGCTTGGGCGTGACGCCGACAGGCGGGAAGACGAGGCCGGTGCTTAACCGAATCGCGTTGATGCCGACATCGCCCCCAATGAGCCGGCCAGCACTGTTCTTGCCAAAGTCGACGTTCATGTACTCGTAATCGACCTGGAAGAGGCGAATCGCCAGATGGTGATTGAAGAGCGAAGTGTTGTAGTCCAGACCGGCGCCCCCGCCGAATGTCGGACCCCATGTGAACAAGTTGTGCGCGGGACCATCGACCAGAGCCCCGCCCCCGAGCACATGGACAAACGGCGTCCAATTGCCGCGGACATCGCGGAGAACCACTCCGGCGGCCAGCGTTGTGAAACCGTCGTTGTTGCCTTCCGTCCCGTTATAACCAGTCGGATTGTGGTTCTGTATGCCGTACTCGTGAAGGCCCAATTCACCGGTGAAGCCCAGATGCCGGCCAAAGAAATACGAACCGCTGATATCGCCGCCAAGAGTGACATGATGATAGGAGACAGGAAGTACCGCACGCGCATCCGGAGACGAGTCCACTGATCCGTGCGGCGATAGAAAACTATAGCCCAGAAAGAGATTCCACTTCGGAGGAGGCTGAACCCCAGGCGCCCCATTCACAGGTGATGCGACTTGCGCTCCCAGCGCTATAGGCAACGAAGCAACGATAGCTAAGGCAACCAACCTGCACAGAGACTTCCAACCACAAGAGAACATGCGTCTTTCCTCCGCAATCTAGCTGAATGGCAGGTGGGCGAAGCTGCCTACGAGTACCAATGCCATCAAAATGCGGCACGGCTCCTCATCTATGAAGACACGTGCGACCCCATTACAACTTTATTAACCGTACCATAGCCACCGTTATCGAAAAAAACAATTTTATTCAACGCGTTACCCTCCTGGCACTCTTCGATCACCTCGCAGCGCGCCAATCTGTTACTCCAGTAACCTGTCAGATTGATTCAAGTTCAGTATCCCTAACTAACTCGCGTTCAGTGTCTTTAAGAGGCTGCGCGGTTCGCGCTGTATCTTCTCTTGTAAGAGTGTGATTGCATAGATAAGCTGCTCCGGTCGCGGCGGACACCCCGGCACATATACGTCTACCGGAATGACCTGGTTGACGCCCTGAAGCAGCGCATAGTTATTGAAGACTCCGCCCGAGGTGGCGCAGGCACCCATCGAGATCACCCATTTCGGCTCCGGCATCTGGTCATAGAGGCGTCGAATGACCGGAGCCATCTTCTGTGAGACCCTGCCCGCGACCACCATCAGATCGCTCTGCCGCGGTGAAGGGCGAAAGACCTCGGCGCCAAAGCGAGCAACGTCGAAGCGCGATGCCCCCATCGACATCATCTCGATGGCACAGCACGCGAGTCCAAAGGTCATGGGCCAAACCGAGTTTTTCCGGATCCAGTTCACAGCAAAGTCCAGCGATGTGAGCAGCACGCCCTCCGGCTCCTCATAGCCGTAGTTCACTTCCTTCAGCTTGCCGCGATTCCGCGCGCTCGAATCCAACGCTCCGAATAGGTACCGGTCCCGCTCCAGCATCTCCGCCATAGGTCTACTATACCCTCACTTTCTTGGATGCGGCCGGAGTCTCTTTTTGCGTCATTGGCAGCAGTCCTGAGCCGTCAATTTCCTGTGTTGCGCCCCATGTATTATCTCCCGCTTTCTCCGCCGCCTCGGATTGGCTGTGCAAGCGCTTTCCAGAAGCCCGATAGTTCCGACCCTCTTTATCTCACCTGGAATGAGGAATCCATAAAGAAGTTGCCGATTTCAATAAAGATTGTGTAAGATTTGTCCCAACACACCTTAAAGTCGGCAACGGTCTCAGAATTCCGGCTGCTGTCTTCTGGCGCCCCAACTCCGGCTTGGGTCTGCGTTCGTTCAGCCCGAGCGTCCGGAGTTTTTTGTCTCTCTTTATCCGGATTGGCGGCCGGTCTCCGCCTCAAAGAACTGCACTCGATCCATCGAATTCTGTCTGGAGTGAAACGATATGTTCCGTCGCGCAATCAAGCTGATGATCCTGTCTTTCTGCCTGGGATTTCCGACACTGGCTCTGGCCGTGGCGCCCGATCTGCGCCCCTCGCCACCGGCCACTCAGGCCCAGATCGCCGCCCTCACCCAGGCTGTTCACGATGCCCAGACCTCCGGCGATAACGCATGGGTGCTGATCTCCGCCGCCCTCGTGCTGCTGATGACCGCCCCCGGCCTGACTCTCTTTTATGGCGGCCTGGTACGGCGCAAGAACATCCTTGGAACGATGATGCAGAGCTTCGCCATGATGGGGCTGATCACCGTGCTCTGGGCTGTGGTCGGCTACTCGCTGGCCTTTGGTCAGGGCAACGGCTTCATCGGCGGCCTTGAACACGCCTTTCTGCGCGGAGTCTCGCTTGATCCCAACCCCAACTATGGCGGCACCATCCCCGAGCAGACTTTCATGATCTACCAGCTCATGTTCGCCATCATCACGCCGGCGCTGATTACCGGAGCCTTTGCCGAGCGCGTCAAGTTCAGTTCGATGGCCGTTTTTCTCTGTCTCTGGTCGCTGGTCGTCTACTGTCCCATGGCGCACATGATCTGGGGCGTGGGCGGCATCTTGAACATCGCCGGTGGCCGCTGGCCGGTCTTCGACTTTGCCGGCGGCACGGTGGTCCACATCACGAGCGGCGTCTCCGCCCTGGTCTGCGCTCTCTATATTGGGAGGCGCATCGGCTATCCGCAGGAAGATATGGCGCCCCACTCCATGGTGCTTAGCTTCATCGGCGCCGGAATGTTGTGGGTGGGCTGGTTCGGATTCAATGCCGGCAGCGCTCTCAACGCCGGTCCGCTAGCCACGAGCGCCTTCGTCAATACGCAATTTGCTGCTGCCGCCGCCGCCATCACCTGGGTGATCACTGAGTGGCTGCAGAACGGCAAGCCCACAGCTCTCGGAGCGATCTCGGGAGCAGTAGCCGGTCTGGCCACCATTACTCAGGCTTCTGGATTCGTCCAGCCCATGAGCGCCCTGGCCATCGGCGGCATCGCCGGCGTCGTCTGCTGCTTCATGGTCTTCCGCGTGAAAAAATTCTTCGGCTACGACGACTCGCTGGATGCCTTTGGCGTTCACGGCGTTGGTGGCACCATGGGAGCCTTGCTGACCGGCCTCTTTGCCGCCGGAGCCATCAATGCCGTCTTCGGCAAGGATGCAGCCGGAAAGGCCCTTCCGGCAGGGGCCATCGACGGCAACTGGCATCAAGTCAGCAACCAACTGGTCGGCATGGGCATCGGATGGGGACTGGCGATCGTTGGCACTCTCGCACTGCTCTTCCTGGTCGATAAGACGATGGGACTGCATGTCTCTGCCGCCGACGAAGCCGTTGGTCTCGACCTCTCCCAGCATGGCGAGGAAGCCTACGACCTTAACTCATAATCTGTCTGGGTGCCCCACCCTCGCCGCGTTCTTGTTTTTGCGGCTAGGGTGGGATTCCACGAACCAGATCCACCTTCTCCAAGTAAGCTGTAACCGAGGAATCCGCATATGCTCAAGATTGAAGCCATCATCCAGCCCGCCAAACTGGACACTGTGAAGGAAGCCCTGATCGAAGTGGGCATCGAGGGAATCACCATTCTGGAAGCTCGGGGCCATGGCCGTCAGAAGGGCCACACCGAGTTCTATCGCGGCCGCGAGTACACGGTCGATCTTCTCCCCAAAGTCAAGATGGAGATGGTAGTCCCTGACGACTTGAAGGACAAGGTCATCCAGGCAATTCTGGCCTCGGCGCGCACCGGCCACATCGGCGACGGCAAGATCTTTGTCAGCCGCATCGAGGACGCCATCCGCATCCGCAACGACGAACGCGGCGATGCCGCTATTTGAACTTCGGCTACAGTTGTCATTGCATTCTTGCTTCCGCAGTCCACTCTTCATCCAGAGGCCCGCGCCGTCAGTCCTGCGTCGGCGGCGAGGCTCTCCGGATGAGGGCTTTCGGGCTGGCAAATAGCAGGGTCGTATAGCGCGGAGTCAATCATATTGCAATGGTTTTATAGCCATTCGACCCCGTTTTTCACAGAATTCTCCAAAATCCTCACGAATTCCTTATACACGGAACCCTAACCTCTTTATGGAATCGCGTAAAAAATTGAGCCAGGGTCACACAAAGGCGGGTGTGCGCCAGCCACGCCTGATCGTCGTCAGCGGGAACTCTGTTCCGGCGGTGCCTCAGGTTAAAGCAGACCCACTCTGTTGGTGCGTCGTTCCTCAATTGATCCGGGCGGGCGGCCGGGCTTCCGCCTCATAGCATGGCTTCGGCCCTCTGCATCTTCCTGATTTATTGGAGTAGAAACCTCATGTGTCGTCGAATTCAACTGATGCTTCTCGCGATCATTCTCGGCATGCCGGGCATGGCTTTTGCCGTGGCTCCCGATCTGGGCGCTGCCGCAACCGCTCCCCCAGCCACCCAGGCTCAGATCGAAGCCCTTCAACAGGCTGTAACAGCCGCCCAGCAAGCCAGTTCCAAGGCCCAGGCTGCTGCCGCCAGCGCTCAATATGCCGGCGATAACGCCTGGATGCTGACCTCGGCTGCCCTGGTTCTACTGATGACCGGCCCCGGCCTGGCGCTCTTCTATGGCGGGTTGGTCCGGAAGAAGAACATCCTCGGCACCATGATGCAGAGCTTTGCCATGATGGGCCTGGTCACTATTCTCTGGGCGGTGGTCGGCTATTCGCTGGCCTTCGGTCACGGATCGAGCTTCATCGGCGGATTCGAGCACCTCTTTCTAAAGGGCGTGAGTCTCACCCCCAATCCCGACTACGCTCCCACCATTCCCGAGCAGACCTTCATGGTCTACCAGCTCATGTTCGCCATCATCACCCCGGCGCTGATCACCGGAGCCTTTGCCGAGCGCATGAAGTTCAGCGCGATGGCCATCTTCCTTTCGCTATGGTCGCTCTTCGTCTACTGCCCGATGGCGCACATGGTCTGGGGCGTCGGCGGTCTGCTGAATGCCTCCGGCGGCCGCTACCCAAGTCTGGATTTCGCCGGCGGGACGGTGGTCCACATTACGTCGGGCGTCTCCGCGTTGATCTGCTGCCTCTATCTGGGCAAGCGCGTCGGCTACCCGCACACCAAGATGCAGCCCCACTCGATGGTTCTCAGCTTTATTGGGGCCTGTCTCTTATGGGTCGGCTGGTTCGGCTTCAACGCCGGCAGCGCGCTCGCGGCCAGTTCCCTGGCCACCAGCGCCTTCGTCGCGACCCACTTCGCCGCAGCCGCGGCAGCCATCGGATGGTCCATAGCGGAATGGATTCACAACGGCAAGCCCACCGCACTGGGTGCAATCTCGGGCGCGGTCGCCGGTCTGGTGGCCATCACGCCTGCATCAGGATTTGTTCAGCCCATGAGCGCGCTGGCCATCGGCTTTATCGCCGGAGCCTTCTGCTTCGCCATGGTCTTCATGGTCAAGGCCTTCTTCGGCTACGACGACTCGCTCGATGCCTTCGGCGTGCATGGAGCCGGCGGAACCCTCGGCGCCCTGCTGACAGGCATCTTCGCCGCCAGCGTCATCAACCCGATCTTTAAGGATGCGGCCGGCAACACGCTGCCCTCGGGCGGCATCGACGGACACTGGGGCCAGATGCTCAACCAGTCGGCCGGCGTCGCCATCGCCTGGGTCATCTCGATCGTCGGCACGTTGGTGCTGCTGTTCCTCGTCGATAAGCTCGTCGGCCTGCGCGTCTCACCTGAAGACGAAGCCGCCGGCCTCGACCTCTCGCAGCATAATGAAGAAGGCTACGACTTCAACACGTAAGGTTGCGATTCAGGTTCTTTTCATAAAAAGCCGAGGGGACTGGCCCAACCAGCCCCCTCGCCTGTTAGGCTGTCAAACGAGGCGTTTTCCGTATGATCAAGATTGAAGCCATTCTGCAACCCTCCAAGCTGGACGCAGTCAAGGATGCCCTGCTCGAAGCAGGCATCGAAGGCATGACCATCCTCGAAGCCCGCGGCCATGGCCGCCAAAAGGGCCACACCGAGTTTTACCGCGGCCGCGAATACACCGTCGACCTTCTGCCCAAGGTCAAGATCGAACTGGTGGTCAACGACGACATGAAGGAGAAGACCCTTCAGGCCATCATCGGCGCGGCGCGCACCGGACGCATCGGCGACGGCAAGATCTTCGTCAGTAAGATCGACGACGCGATCCGCATCCGCAACGACGAGCGCGGCGAGGCTGCGCTCTAACTCATCTCGCAAAATGGGTGCCCCAGGTCCGGATTCTTGGACCTGGGATTCTATACTTTACCGCGCACATTTGTTATTGTGAGCGCTTGCGCCGCTTCCATTCGGCGAGTCTTTCTTTCACCAGTTCAAATCTGGCCGCCTGCTCGGGCGAGAGTGGCGCGTGTTTGCATCGCCGGAAAATATCTCTGTACATATAGCCGGAACGATAGAAAAATGGGCGAATCTCAAGGAAGCAAATCGCCGCTTCCATCGCTAGAGGCGCGCCCGAGGCAATTCTGTCGTATGCGCCGACAAAGCCCCCTGGAAATGCCAGCGCGTGGAAGCCGGCACTCAGCGCTTCGCTTGCCTGATACCACTCACACCATTTCTCAGGACTTAAGTCCCGAGACAGGAGAGCCTTCTTTCTTCGGTCATTCAGCCGAACAATCTCGGCCGCATTTTCACGGATCATTTGTTTGATTCGATCTGACTTCATTGCACTCACGAACGACTTTGGGGCGTTTGCTCAGGCCAGCACCTTGAGCCCGTGCTTCTCAACAATATCAAGCAGTTTGAGCGCCATTCCGCTGGGCTTCTTCGCGCCCGACTCCCATTTCTCCACCGTCGATTCGCTGGTATTCAGGTAGCGCGCAAAGACCGGCTGGCTCACATGCTGGCTTTCGCGAATCTGTTTGATGCGCCTCGGCTTCATCGCTACTGGAACCGACAGGCAGGATGCGTCAAACTCCCGCATCGTAGCCTGATCGATTGCGCCAACCCTGAACAGTGCAGTGGCAGAAGAATGAATAGCCTCGGAGACATCGCTCTTGAACTTGCGTTTATCTGGCATTGCAAATCTCCATCCACCAGCCTTCGTTTTTCATCTGGTCTATCTGTTGTTCCGTTAATGTTCCGTAAGCCTTGGCAATCTTCCTGAATTTGGCCAGATCGTCATCTTCGATATTGTCCCGGTCCTTCTTTGCAAACAGATATTCGTAGACCCAAAAGCGGCCGCCTCTGGCAACGATGATCGAGCGGTACAGATTCCTCCCGAGGCGTTTCTTGAAGACTCCGCCACCCAGATCGTCAGCCTGCCCCAGCATCACTTGCTGGATCGCCGAACAAAGCTCGACATCCTCGATGTGCGCCTTCCGAGTTGCCTTGGCAAACCACGCCGTCTTGAAAGCCCGTTCCAATCTTCCGGCCCGACTCGACATGTTTTTAGTGTAGCACCTGGTGCTACTGAATCACAAGAGAATGAACCGTTTCTCAGTTTACGCGGGCGCCCACACAATCTTCCGATCGGGGGGCATTCTCGGTGTGAACCGGGGCAGGGCCGACGGCCACCAATCCGCTCCGCTTCACCCGCAGATTATTCAGCGCGTAATCGATGAATCTCGGCTCGAAGTGAGCAGGCTGGCCCATGAACCGGCAGGTGGCCACCACCTGATCAACGATGAATCGTGGCTGATAGGCAGCCAGTTGCAGCCCCTTGTCATTCTTGAGCTTGTGCACGATTTCGTCGAAGATCTCGGGGGGCATCGTCATCCCTTGTTTAATGCACTCTTTCTCGAAGATTGTCCTGTAAATCTCTAGACTCGGCGACCCGACCTCGATCTTGTACGGGAGCCGCCGCAGGAAGGCCGGGTCCATCAGATCTTCCGGCTCAAGATTGGTGGAGAAGATGACCAACTCTTCAAAGGGAATGCTTACGCTCTTGCCTGAGTGCAGCTTCAAATAGTCGATCTTGTTTTCAAGAGGCACAATCCAGCGGTTGAGCAGGTTGGTTGGGCTAACCAACTGGCGGCCGAAGTCGTCGATCACGAAACAGCCCCCCAGCGCCTTGACGTGCAGTGGAGCCTCATAGAAATGGCCCGTACTGTCGTACCGCAACTCAAGCATCTCCAGCGTCAATTCTCCGCCGGTGGTAATGAAAGGCCTGCGGCATGGAACCCAGCGCGCGTCAAACTCCTCGGCCCGAACGAACGACATCTCTTCCCTGTCGCTCGATTCTGTAGATCGAACGTCCTCGTGAACGCTGGGGTCAAAGAAGCGAATCAGTTCCCCCTCGACGGTGATCGCGTAAGGCACGTAAATGACATCGCGGTAGACGCTGCCGAGAGAGTGCGCGAAAGAGGTCTTGCCGTTGCCCGGAGGACCATAAAGCAGCATGGCCCGTCCCGAGTTCAACGCCGGTCCGCTTTGTTCGAGAATGGCCGCGTCGAACGTCAGTTCGCCAAGGCCCTTGCCGATGCGCTCAAACGTGACCAGTTCGTTGGTCAGCTTCTGCAGGCTCACCTGGTAAGTGAACTCCTCCAGTGTGACGGGGGCGGGTCCGGTATAACGCAGGCGATCAAGCGCATCGATCGTCCAGCGCTTGCCCTCATCGGTAAACGCGTAGCTCATATCGATCGGACTGCTGGAGCCACGCATCCCAAGAGTGCGCAACAGTTGCCGGTCGACGGCCATTCTGACCAGGTCGGCCACGATATGGTAGGGCAATTTGATGGCTTCGATGAACTGGCGAGGATTCTCCAGGCGCCCTACATAGATCAGCTTCATCAACAGGCTCAGGAGATCGAGTTCGTCGATTCCGGTTGCCGCGATGTCCGCGGGCTCACTAGGAATGCGCTTCAGAAAAGATTCGAGCACTTTCTGCTCGATCACTCCCAGGGCCACAAGATTGTCGCCCAGCCGTTTGCCATTCAGAGCCTGACTCTGAATGGCTTCGGCCACATTCTCTTCGGTGACCAGATTTGCCCGGACCAGCAGATCGCCCAATCGCATTCGTGCGCCGATGGTGTCCTCCCGGCGACAGCTTGATCTCGTCGCACACCTGGACCTACAACTCTCTATATCGCCCGATCGCCGCGAAATGTTTACCACTGCTTTTGAAGGTAATTCGAGTCTTTTGGTCCACATATCTGGCGAAGTCCGGCAGACGACCCACACATCGATAGGAATCCAGGTGAGAGATTCAGGGGCATCTACTCGGGCGGGATCGTCAAGGAGACCATTCCGCTGCCCGGCGGCGAGACGGCGGTCTACAATGGGAGCGGGTTGAACTATATCCGCCACACCGATTGGCTGGGGAGCTCGCGCTTGGCAACCACCTGGGCACATGCCGTCTACTCCAAGGAGGCCTACGCGCCCTTCGGCGAGACCTACAACGAGGCCGGCACGCCCGACAGCTCCTTCACTCGCCAGGATCAGGATGTGGTCACTGGCTCCGCCGGCAGGCTCTCGCCTGATCCGTCAGGTTGGGGTGCCGTAGACCAAACGACACCGCAATCGCTGAATCGATATGCGTACGTGCAAAACAATCCGATGAGTATGATCGATCCGGAAGGGTTGGATTGTGCGTGGCAGAATGGCGATGGCACTAACACAGTCGTATCGGGAGACTGCCCATCCAATGGACCCGGAGCCAATGGGTCTTACATCAACTGCGACAATTGCATCAAAAGCCCTAGCGATGTCACTTTCGACGCTAACGGCGACCTGCAGGGCGCCTATTCAACTTCTACTAATCAGTTTTTCGGCGCCGATGGAAATCCTGTCACCTTCTCGGTAGGCGTCAACGCAAACGGAACCTTCATCCCCATGGCAGGGATCAGCAGTGGGGGCAGTATCGCCCCAAATAACGGAAACACTATTAGGGCAGTGACACACACGTGCATAGCCCTTACACATGCTTCGAACGTTTCCGGAACGTGGGCCGAGGGGGATTTGAAGATGGCCGTTGCCCCGTTCGGGCTTGGCCAGGCTAACAAAATCGTTGCAACGCGCACTGGTTTGGACCTCGGGGCTGCGATATTTGGGGAAACTGCGATGGAATATGCCTCCGGCATCGGAGAGACCTTTGTCGTTGCTGCCGCGCTAGGGAACCTCTGCACAAGTCTGCGACCCGCGTCATATTTGAATAAACTATAAGTATGAAGCGAATGGCGCGTTTTCAGCAGACACTGGCATCGCAGGCGAGTTTTGCCAAGTATGGCCGCAAGAGCAAACGGGAGCTGTTTCTTGACCAGATGAACCAGGTGGTTCCGTGGTCTGAGCTATTGGCTTTGGTTGAGCCTTTTTACCCCAAGGCGGGCAATGGCCGGCAGCCAGTGGGTCTGGCGATCATGCTGCGCACCTACTTTTTGCAGCAGTGGTTCAGCCTGTCGGACCCGGGCATGGAAGAAGCCTTCTATGAGTCGCCCGTGCTGCGCC
>JBEKOA010000116.1:0-14745 GCA_049522255.1 Occallatibacter sp. | reverse complement strand
CGCGGGGGGCAGTACATTCCCACGGTGCTAGAGACACTTCGAGCAAAATCGCGGGTCACTTTGGAGGAGGTCGTATTTGAGGGGTTCGCGGGAGTTTACTGCGTCGAAGCCGGCGGACCAGCACCAGGCGTAGGTTGTGCTGGACGCGGCATCATCACGGCCGTGGAGTTGCTCAAGCAACTCAAGGTTTTCGAGTATCTGGGCGTGGACGTTGTGATCTTCGATGTGCTCGGCGACGTGGTCTGTGGCGGCTTTGCAATGCCCATCCGCGAAGGGATTGCTGAGCATGTATTCACGGTTTCTTCGGCGGACTTCATGGCTATCTATGCGGCCAATAACCTTTTCAAGGGTATCCAGAAGTATTCCAAGAGCGGCGGCGGACTGCTCGGCGGCGTGATTGCGAACTCCATCAACGCAAGCTATCAGCGGGAACTGGTTGACGATTTCGTCGCTAGAACCGAAACGCAAGTGATGCAATACATTCCGCGCTCGCTAACGGTGACGCACAGCGAATTGCAAGGCAAGACAACAATCGAGGCTGTTCCAAAAAGCGAGCAGGCGGAGATCTATCGCCAGTTGGCAAGTAAGATTTTTGATCACAAGGTATCGAAAGTGCCGAAGCCCTTGGATGAGAAGGATCTGCGTGCCTGGGCATCAAGCTGGGCCACCGATATTCTGCGCATGGAGGCGGAGAGTGTCTCGTTGGCAGGAGCCGGTGTTTAGGCAAACAGTGGCAGGTGCGCAATCTGCGAAGCGTTAGATGTGAACCAAGGACACGATGCTTAAGATTCTTCAATCCGGCGAGTACCGAAATGCTGCACAGGCGTGCCCTGCGCACCAGATGCGGATGGCGTTGCCGTCAACCGTGACGCAACTCGAAGGACGGCATCCGTGCTATAGCTTCACTGCCGAGGGACACAAACGAGTCGGCAGACTGCATCTGCCGGTCAGTCCCGCGTGCAACATTCAATGCCGCTTTTGCCGGCGAGATTTCAACTCCGCCGAGCAACGCCCAGGTGTGGCTCGGAAGTTGGTCACGCCTGAAGAAGCTCCAGGCATCGTGGCGCGCGCGCTGGAACTGTGTCCGGCAATCGGCGTGATTGGGATTGCAGGCCCGGGAGACACGCTCGCTACCAACCATGCCATACGCACATTTGCGCTTGTGCATGAAAGATTTCCGAATCTAATTAACTGCCTCTCGACAAATGGACTTCTTTTGGAGGAAAGAGCAGAGCAGATTGTTGCGGCAGGCGTTAAGACAGTGACGGTGACGGTCAACGGTGTAGAGGCGCACATAGTCGATAAGGTATGCTCCGGAATCGTCCATGATGGGAAACGATTGTCAAATACTGAAGCGGCAGAGCTATTGATCGCAAAACAGTTGGCTGGCATTCGGCGTGTGACACAACTTGGCGCTGTCGTAAAAGTGAACACTGTTCTGGTACCGGGCATCAACGACGAGCACATTGGAACCGTGGCGAAGACCGTGGCTGCGGCAGGTGCTTCTCTGATCAACGTTATTCCTCTCATTCCGCAGTTCGAGCTTTCTCATGTTGCTCCTCCGGACTTTATTCAGGTGGATGAGGCGCGCCACGCGGCTGGAGATCATTTGAATGTCTTTACCCACTGTAAACGTTGTCGTGCCGATGCCTGCGGCATTCCTGGCGAGAGCGATTATTCCTCTGAGTTGTATGGAAGGCCAATAGCAGAGGCAACCTTCTCCCACGGATGAAGTGAACCTATCGCAACAACGCGAAAACGAGTATGGATGAGAATGATCCGGCAAGCAATCGTAACCAGGCATTTTAGGAAATAGGTTGGGGCACGATGAAAAGAAACATCAACAATGCGACAGAGAGTCAGCAGGGTGGCGCGCGAGAAATCGCAGCAGAGGAGCAGTCGAATTGCGGACCAGGTCTACGCGAAAGGAGCCTGGGTCCTTGGGCGGTTCTAGGCCAGTCGATTGCAAATATCGGCGCATCGGGCGCACCTCTGATTTCGATCCCGGTTGTCGCTTCTATCGCCGGCCCTGGAACCTGGCTTTCATTCCTGATCGCGACGGCTGGTATAGTCTTGGTCGCGCTGAACATCAACGCCTTCGCATGCGATTCGTCAGGGACGGCCTCACTCAACGATTACATTGCACGCAGCCTCGGGCCAACTGCGGGCGTGCTGGGCGGATGGGCGTTGGCGATTGCATACATTGGGTGCGGCGCCGCATGCATTCCATTGTTTGCCTCCTATCTCAACAATCTTGTAGCGCCACTCCACGTTCATTTCTCGCCCTTGGTCTTTTCGGTTGGACTTCTTGCGATCGTATGGTATTGCGCATGGAAGGATATGCGGCTTTCCGCCCACCTCATGCTTAGCATCGAATTCTCTGCCATGGCTGTTGGAATCGCTTTGGCGGCTGCCATCTTGTTCAAACAGGGCCGTCATGTGGACCTGTCTCAGTTTCAGCTTCACAACCTTTCTGTCTCGGCAATCGGCCTCGGTTCAGTGCTTGCATTCATGGCCACTGTTGGTTTTGAGAGTGCAGCATCACTAGGGGATGAGGCGAAAAGTCCTCTGCAATCGATACCGCGCGCCATCGTCGCCAGCAGCATCATCGCAGGTTTCTACTTCATCCTCCATGCGTACGCTATGGTGGCTGGCTTTCGCGGATTATCTACCACCCTTGCGGATAGTCAAGCCCCAGTGCTCGACGTAGCCAGGGCGCACGGTGTTACCATTCTGGCCCTGTTGTTAACCGTTGCCGGGCTGGTGAGCTGCGTTTCCATCGTGCTGGCCTGCGTCAATGCTGGTGCCCGTACACTGTTTCTGCTCGCTCAGCACGGTGTCCTGCCGTCGGCCTTTCGTCGTGTCCATGCGAAGAACCGAACGCCGGGTGTAGCCATTAACGCAGCTTCTCTGGTTATTCTGTTGGTTTCTGCCCCTCTCATAGTTGCGGGTGTTCCGGCTCGCGATATTTGGGGATATGCGGGTAGTGTCTGCACATTTGGATTTCTGACGGCATATTTGCTAATTGCGATCGGAACACCCTTCCACCTGCATAGCAAAGGTCGCCTGAAGACCTGGAATGTGCTGGTCTCCGTTCTGGCTTCTCTCGTGGTTCTCGTGCCGTTTATTGCGAGCGTATACCCGGTTCCTCCTTTTCCGCAGAATCTGATGATCTATATCTTTGCGGGATTGATTCTGTTCGGCATGGGCTGGTTTCTTCTTCTTCGAATACGCCGTCCAGGTATTGTTAACGAGATCGAATTGCACCTGGATAACAACTATGACCGATTTGCTATTGAACGCGCGGCGCAATCAGATGCGGCTCTCTAGGAGAAGAATGAAATGGCTCTGGTAAACCTTGCAAACTCGAACATCCAAACCCGCGAGCAGCGCCTCGGGTCCATCATTTCCTACGAAGGGAATGCTGCCGACCTTGCACAGTTGTCCCGCGACGGCCAGCTCCGGGATCGCACTCGATCCTTTACTCAAATCAGTTCTTGCGCCTCCTCTTGCGCAATCTGCCTACTCTCTTTGATTCAGGATGCTGCGGTTGTCAATCATGCGCCGCTGGGCTGTGCCGCTGATTTCTCCATGTTTAACCTCGTCAATCGGTATGGACAGTTCAAGCGAGGTATCTCTCCTGCCAATGCGCACTTAGTCAGCTCGAATCTGACCGAGACGGACGCTGTTTTTGGCGGCATCGCCAAGCTGGAACAAGCCGTGCGCGATGCCCACACTCGATTTAACCCCAAGGCAATCTTTATTACGGCTTCATGTGCCTCGGCCATCACCGGCGAAGACATCGACGCGGTCTCTGACTCGCTCGAAATCGAGCTTGGCATACCAGTTGTTACTGTGCATTGCGAAGGGTTCCGCTCAAAGGTGTGGACGACGGGATTCGATGTGGCCTATCACGCTATTCTGCGGAAGATTGTGAAACCTCCTCAGACGAAGCGACCGGAACTGATCAATATCATCACGTTCTGGGGTGACGATGTGTTTACAGAACTCTTCAGCAAGCTCGGACTCGTGGCAAATTTCATCGTTCCCTTCTCAAACATCGAGCAAATCAGCCGGCTATCGGAGTCGGGGGCAACCGTACAAATGTGCTCGACGCTCGGAACGTACCTTGCAGCCGGGCTTGAATCGATCCACGGAGTACCTGAGATCAAAGCTCCCCCGCCCTATGGTTTGGCTGGGACGGATGCATGGCTGAGAGCGCTCGGTCGCGTCGTACACAAAGAGACGGAAGTTGAAGCGCTGATCTCGTCCGAGCGCGCGGCTATCGCCGACGAACTCTCGGAATTGCGGAAGGAACTGAAGGGGCTAACTGGATACGTTGCTGCAGGATCCGTGCATGGGCATAGTCTCGCATCTGTGCTTCGGGAGTTGGGCATGAATGTCGCCGGTGGATGTTTCTGGCATCACGACCCTAAATTCGATAACGAGGATCCCAAGGCTGATAGTCTCGAACATCTTGTGAAGTCCTACGGTGATTTTCCTGTCTCTATTTGCAACAAACAATCCTATGAAGTGGTGAACCAATTGCGCCGTTTCAAGCCAGATGTATTCATCGTTCGCCATCCGGGCATGGCTGTTTGGGGCGGGAAGCTCGGGATTCCCACCTTCCTGGTTGAAGATGAACACTTTGGCCTTGCCTATCGAGGGCTATTGCGCTTCGGCCGTAAAATTGTCGATGCCGTCAACAATCCCTCTTTCTATCAGCATTTAGCCAAGCACACGCGCTTGCCGTATACAGACTGGTGGTTGCGCCAGGGATCTACCACATTTCTCGGAGCCGAAGAATGAGTACAACCATCGAACAACCAAGACAATTCTGCACTCTGGGCGGTCAACAAAGCGTCGTGGCTATCGAGCGCGCCGTTCCCATTGTTCATGGCGGACCAGGCTGCTCCAACAAGCTATTCGGTGGAATGGCTTTCTTCAATGGTTTTCAAGGCTCCGGATATGCGGGCGGCAATGCCGTCGCGGGCACAAACAGCTGCGAAAAGGACATTGTCTTTGGCGGCGAGGCACGTTTGCGCGAAGTGATCGACGGCGCCTTGAAGGTCATGGACGGCGATCTGTTTGTGGTACTGACGGGATGTACAGCAGATCTGGTGGGCGATGACACTGCGACAGTGGTGAGCGAATATCGCGAGCGCGGCGTCCCGATTGTTCATGCCTCAACAGGCGGCTTCAAGCGCAACAACTATCACGGCCACGAACTAGTCGTTGAAGCCATCATCGACCAGTATCTCGAACCGGCGCCCCAGATCATCCCAAACCTGGTCAATGTTTGGTCGGTGCTTCCCTATCAGGACACTTTTTGGGCGGGCAATCTCCAGGCAATCCGCCAGCTGCTTGAAGGATTGGGCCTGCAGGCGAACATTCTTTTCGGTCATGATTCCGGAGGGATCGATGCCTGGAAGAAGGTTCCTGCCGCGGCTTTCAATATTGTTCTCTCGCCATGGACGGGATTGTCGATTGCCAAAAAACTAGAGCAGCGATTTGGCACTCCTTACCTTCATTATCCTGTCCTTCCGATAGGCGCAGTTGAGACATCGCAGTTCCTGCGGGTGGTGGGAGATTTTGCGCAGCTTCAAAACAAAGACGTCGACCGATACATCGAGAAGCAAGAGGCGTACTTCTACCACTATCTCGACCGCTCAGCGGATTTCTTCATGGAGATGCGGTGGGATCTACCTGCGCGGTTTATCAATATCTCCGATTCGTTTTACAGCCTCGGAATCAGTCGATTCCTGGTGAATGAGCTTGGACTCAAGCCGGGACGCCAGTTCATTACGGACAACCCGCCTGAGGAATATCGCGAGGTATTGGCCGGCCAGTTTGCCAAGCTCGCTGAAAAGGTCTCAGCGGAAGTCACGTTTACCCATGACGGCGGTGAGATCGGGAGCGCACTTCGAAGAGAAACCTTCGATCAACCGCCTCTCATCATCGGTACCAGTTGGGATCGGGATTTGGCAAAGCAGATAGGTGGATACCACCTAAGTATTGCACTGCCGATTACCGACCGCCTTGTATTGGACAGAGCTTACGTTGGCTATGCGGGAGGTCTACGCCTAGTCGAGGACATCTACGCAGCAGTGCTCATAACGTACTAGATTCTCGCGGGTAGACGTATCTGCTTGAAATAGGTTATCGGTTGACAGCATGTAATCGGAACCATGAAGGGAAAATGCGGAATTGTCGCTAACCGAAGAAAAGGAACTCATGACTACCGAAACACGAGTCGCGTCCGAGCCCATTGAGCGACGGTCGCCCGGTGTCACCATCCGGGAGCGCCGGCTTGGGTCAATTACCGGCTATTCTGGCACTCCTGAGGAACTTGTTCAGATTTCCTTGGCAGGCCAGCTTCAGGAACGCGAGCGGTCATTTACCCAAGCCGGCACGTGCAGTTCGTTCTGCGCGACTCTGCAACTCTCCCTCATTCAAGATGCAGTCGTAATTAACCATGCTCCCGCCGGCTGTGCCGGAGACTTTTCCATGTTCAATCTGTACAACCGTTATGGGCAAGGAAAGCGAAGCCTGACAAGGACAAGCTCACGGCTCATCACTACTAATCTCAATGAGCAGGACACGATATTCGGCGCAACCGAAAAGATGTCGGAGGCGATTCATAAGGCTTATCGCACCTACCATCCGCGTGCAATCTTCGTCACAGCATCCTGCGCCTCAGGCATTATCGGCGAAGACCTGGAAAGTGCCATCGAGCAGGCAGAGGAAGATCTCGGCATCCCGATCGCGTCTGTCAATTGTGAGGGATTTCGTTCGCAGGTGTGGGCGACCGGCTGGGACGCCGCTTACAACGCAATTCTGCGCAAAATCGTTCGGCCCGCAAAGAGGAAGCGTCCGGAATCAATCAACATTATTACGTTTATCGGAGAGGATTATTTCTCGGAACTCCTTCGACCGCTCGGCCTTGTTCCTGACCTTATCGTTCCTTTCACTAAGGTTGAGCAGTTGGAAAGATTATCTGAAGCCGGAGCTACGGCTCAGATGTGCTCAACGTTGGGAACCTATTTTGCAGCAGGACTGGAGAAAGAATATGGTGTTCCAGAAATCAAGGCTCCGCCGCCTTACGGATTAAACAGCACGGATGCGTGGCTTCGCGAACTGGCCCACGTTACTGGGAAGAACGACATAGTAGAGCAGTTCATCTCCGCCGAGCGCAATGCGATCAGGCGGGAATTGGAAGATCTCAAAGAAAGATTCGCAGGCGTTAAAGCGTTTGTAGCGGCGGGGCCATCGCATGGGCACAGTTCCATGGAAGTACTACAAGACCTCGGCTTCGAGTTAGCTGGCAGTTGCATGTTCCATCACGATGCAAAACTCGACCATGGAAACCCTGCCGGCGACACTCTGAAGGCTGCAACGACACGGTCCAGGAAAATACCTTATAGCATATGCAACAAGCAGGCTTTTGAATTGGTCAACGTGCTGAGTAGGCTGAGGCCTGATATAGTGATCGTCCGTCATCCGAGTCTGGCTGTCAGCGTTGCGAAACTCGGCATCCCGGCTTGCTTTGTTGACGATGAACACCTGGCTTTGGGATACCGCGGGTTGATTCGGTATGGCAGGAAGATCGCCGACTGGTTCCGAAATCCCGCCATCGAGCGTAACCTTGCCCGTAATTCTTCTTTGCCATACACGCGCTGGTGGCTGGAGCAGCAGCCATTCAGCATGCTGGGAGGTGAAGCATGAGCGAGATACTTCAACATCCGCGCAACTTGTGTGCACTGGGGGGACAACAGTCGGTTGTGGCCATCGAGCGTGCTGTTCCAATTGTTCACGCTGGTCCAGGATGCGGCTTCAAGCTTCACACCGGTTTGGGATCGTATAACGGGTTTCAGGGAGGCAGTTATAGCGGCGGGGCCGCAATTGTTAGCACCAACACTGGCGAAAAGGAAGTGGTCTTCGGTGGCGAGGCCCGCCTCCGCTCCGTGATCGACGGTGCATTGAAAGTGATGAATGGCGACCTGTTTGTCGTCTTGAGCGGTTGCACCAGTGAATTGGTCGGGGATGATACTGAACACATCGTATCGGAGTACAGGCAGCGCGGAATACCAATCGTCTATGCGGCCACAGGCGGCTTTCGCGGCAATAACATCATTGGCCATGAGATAGTTGCCAACGCGATTATCGACCAGTTGCTGGAGCGAAAGGACATCGTTCCGGGCGTGGTAAACGTGTGGTCGGGTGTGCCATATCAGGATGCGTTCTGGGCCGGGAACCTTGCCTCGATCCGTGAACTGTTGACAGGACTCGGGCTAAAGCCAAATATACTCTTCGGCCCGAATTCCGGTGGTCTGGAGGCGTGGCGGCAAGTCCCAGCTGCGCAATTCAACCTTGTTCTCTCGTCATGGGCAGGTGTTTCGATTGCACGCAACCTCAACCAACGCTTTGGTACACCTTGGCTACACTGCCCGACACTCCCAATTGGCGGAATCGAAACAAGCCGTTTTCTCCGGGAAGTACAAAAGTTCGCTAAGGTCGATACAGCGGCTTCAACCGATTTCGTTCAGGCGCAGGAGGCATCCTTTAACTACTTTTTCGAGCGAGCAGCCGATTTCTTCCTCGAATTTCGCTGGGATATGCCCGGACACTTCGTAACGATTGCGGACTCTTTCTATGGCATTGGAGTGAGCAGGCTATTGACAAATGAGTTTGGCCTCTTGCCCTTGCATCAGTTTGTCACCGACGACCCTCCAGACGAGTTCCGCAGCTCTATCGAGGATGATTTCGCACAAATTGCTCCAGGGATCTCCAGTAACGTGACTTTCACCTCCGATAGCGGGAAAGTGAACGAAGTCCTACGTGAGGTAACATCTGCGCCACCCATCATCCTTGGTAGCGTGTGGGATCGTGATATTGCTCAGGAAGTGGGAGGCTGCCACTTGAGCATCGCGGCACCCATGACGGACCGACTCATAACGAGTTGTAGCTATCTCGGCTACAACGGTGGTCTGAGGCTAATTGAGGATTTGTACTCTTCAATTCTGACATTTGTGCAGTAGAACCTTTGAACGGCGCGAAAAGGCGGCAACCGTCAAATGTGAAACAACGCAATTACAATTCACCACATAATCAGGCCACAATAACTGATGGTCGAATAAACCCGGAAGGAGATAATTATGATTCACTCGATGCAAACACGCTGTTGTTGTCCCAAGCACATCGCTGCGATGGTGATCGGGAACACGTGTTGTGCAATACATATTGCATAACGATTACAAGCTGAACCTTGCGTGAGGCCCGTAACCAGTATGACTGAGCGGGCCATTGATTTCTCCCCGCTTCGGTTCCAGACCGAAATCTGGCGGGGATGAGTTGGCATTCCCGATACACGCGCATTCTACCCGTTCAATTCCGCGGTGGGCGCTCAGCAGCGTTGTGCTCAAGCCATGATCAGCGAACTCAGCGGGCACATCGATTCATACGATGATGTCGGCAGAACTGCTCGCATTTCGCATATTCCCGAACTTGTTGTGGCCTGTCAAAAGCAGGCTTTGACTGTGGCAAGAGAAACAACAACTCTAAGGAGGAGGAGAAGTGATGCGCATTAAGTGGCTAAGCGCGATTTCGATTGCGGTCTTCATAATACTCGCCGCAAGAGGTGGAAATGCACAATCAACGTTTGGCAGCATTGTTGGTACAGTACAAGACCAGACCGGGGCGTCCATCGCGGACGCGATGGTAATGGTTCGTAGCCTCGGTGACAACAGATCTCAAATGACAACAACGAACCAAGCCGGAGAGTTTATCATCTTGAACCTGAAGCCAGGCAACTACCAGGTCAGCGTTGAGAAGGATGGATTTACTCAGAAGGCGATATCAAATATCCAGCTTGATGCACGTCAGGAGCGGCGTGTAGATGTGCAACTCGGTGTCCAGACTGTAAGTCAGAGCGTCGAAGTTGGCGATAATGTGGCGGTTCTGAATACCGAAAACGCAACGATCGAAAACACCATGATTGGTCAGCAGGTTGCCGAATTGCCCTTGAACTTTCGTGGCACAACAACCAGCCCGCTAGCGGCCATCGACGCGGCCCCAGGAGTTCAGGTCGACCATTGCGGAAAGATCTCAGTTGGCGGTGCTCTCCCAACTGGCGTGCAGTATACAGTGGATGGAATTTCGACAAACAATATTCGTCATACAGGGCCGCTTACGAATACGTATCCGTCCACGGAATCGATCAGCGAGTTCCATGTGTCCGACGTGGATAACAATGCGGAATTTGCCATGGTTGGCGACGTAACATTTACAACAAAAGGCGGAACGAATCAATACCACGGAAGCGCATTTGAATACCTGCAAAACTCCGCGCTTGATGCGACGACGCTCAACGCGGGCAGCAAACCAAAAAAGGTTGCAAACACCTTCGGCGGAAGCGTCGGCGGCCCTTTACGCTTGCCGCATATCTACAATGGACGCGATAAGACGTTTTTCTTTGTGGATTATGAAGGAAGCCGATTCCACAAGGATACGGCAGAGCAATATGTGGTACCCAGTGTCGCCGACCGCGCGGGAAACCTGAGTGACTTATATCTGCCAGGCACACCTGTTGATCCTCAGACAGGTTACTGGCTTGTCAATCCATTCACTTCTACTGCTACTCAACCTGCTTACTATCCCAACAACACCATCCCAGCATTCAATTCAGTAGCTCAGAAGGTATTGGCATACATTCCGCCACCAAACCTGAACGAGCCACTAGCAAGTGGGGCAAACTTCGTTACAAACATACCAACACCAATCGACACAAACGGATATGATGTTCGGGTCGACCAGGTATTGACGCATAAACAGCAACTGTTTGCCCGCTGGAGTTGGAAGAACATCAGCAGCAACACCGTGAATCCGTTTCTCCCATCAAGCGATTGGACGGAAAAGGACCGCAGCCTAGTCGTCTCTCACAACTATGTAATCTCGCCGACGCTTTTAAACGAGTTTCGTTTTGGCTTGGCCTACTGGCGCAACGTGGAAGCATTTCCTCTCAACGGCAATTCCGAGGTCCAGGCATTGGGAGTTACTGGTCTGGATTTATCGGGGCACCCGACCTCTGGAGGGTTTCCATATATCGACTTCAGCAATGGCGACAACTTCACCCAGATTGGAAGGAGCAAGGATGGAGCGACTCAATCGACAAATTATCAGTTATCTGATTCCATATCCTTGGTCAAGGGACTTAACTCACTAAAATTTGGCGCGGATGTTCATCTTTTTGGATATCATGACGTCGAGCATTTCACCAGCGGGGATGATTTTGGTACATTCACGTTTGAGCAGGCAGGATTCAGCGGAGCGGCCTTCGGCGATTTCTTGCTAGGGCTTCCGTACAGCACTACTTCGGCGCTCACCGGACCGGACCTGAACAGCAAGTCCAATTTTATCGGGTTTTATGGTCAAGATGAATACAGGCTGTCTCACAATCTGACGGTAAGCTTTGGATTGCGCTGGGAACTGCATCCTCCTTTCTCTGAGAAGAACGGCAACCTTTCCGATTTCGATTTTGCCAAGGACGATGTTATCGTGCCAGATCATACATTGGCTCCGGCACAGGGGTTTCTAGACTCGATCAACCTGTGCCCTGACGGCAAGTATACGTCTGTTTACTACGATTCGACCCTGCCTTGCACAAGCTTTGAAACAGCTAGTCAGGTGGGGCTAGGACCTGGGCTCGGTAGAAGCTACTACGGAAACTGGGACCCACGTCTCGGAATAGCCTATCGTCCTTTTGGCGATTCCAATCTAGTAATAAGGGCTGGGGTCGGAATATTCACCGCCGGTGGGCTTGGCACCAGGTCGCAACTCGTTTCCGGCGTACATACCGCGAACGTGCAGTATTTTGTCAACTATTCGGCACCGGGAGTGGCACCCGCCTATCAGTTTCCTGATGCTTTTGCAGGAAATGGAGAATCGTCGGTTGGAACAGCTACATTCATGTGCGGTACCAATCCGCATCTTCGCGATCCCGCATCGGCGCAGTGGAATCTCACCATCGAACGTAAGTTGCACGAAAGCACTACCGCGCGAGCCAGTTATATCGGCATGAATACCTATCGCCTGGAAAACATGGAAGACATCAACCAAGTTACGCCTAGTCCAGCCTTGTTCGCTACCAAGCGGCGCCCGTGGACGAACTGGGACATGATCCACATGCTGAGTAATAATGCGGGCGCAAACTACCAGGCTTTTCAATCCGAAGTGACTCATCATATCCACTGCGGCTTGACATTGCAGGGCAGCTACACGTTTGCAAAGAACCTAACTAATGCGGAAGGAACCGCTCAGTTGATTCCAGGTTTTCCGTATGAAGCCGGCGCCACCTATACAAACCGGTTCGACCATCGCGGGGACCGTGGCAACGACTTCGCCACGCGCCGACAGCGCGCATTGTTTTCTGGGTTTTATCATTTGCCGATTGGCCGCGGGAACAGCGTGTTGGGAAATGCAAACCGCTTTACCGATGCTCTTCTTGGTCAATGGAAGCTGAGCACGATCACTCTCTTGCAGACTGGACCCTTCGAAACGCCCATCGAGGCGATCACCGACGATCCTGCAAATATCGGCATCGAGCCTCCTGTTTCAGGATGCCATGAAACAGCAGCTCGCCCTGACCGAATCGGGAATGGCAATATATCCCATCACAAGCCAGGCCTTTACTTTAATCAGGCAGCCTTCCAGGATGCCATTCATCTTGGACGTGATGGAAACGCCGGAGTGGGCAGTCTTAAGGGACCGGGAACAGTGGCGATTGCCGCTGGACTGTCGAAGGAGTTCTCAGTCGGCGAAGGGAAGAAGATTCACTTCGAATCGACTTTCACAAACCTTCCCAATCACGTCAACTATGCACCTGCTGCGATTGACCTTTCAAATCGAGGCACCTTCGGGACGACTACAAGCGCGGAGACAGCGGAGAATGCCGGCAATCGCACCGGGCAGTTCGCGCTTCGGTACGAGTTCTAGTATTTCTCTTTCGGCCTATAGGTGCGTTTTTTTCAGAATGAGTGCCTAAAAGGGAAGCGCGCCACCGTAGGTAACTGCTTGCCTAACACTGTGCCTGGCCTTGCTTTAGAGCATGAGCCTCTTTTCTAGCATACCCAACGGAAGGAGAGTGATCAGTGGCTACTTCAATAGCAGAACCGCAACGCGCGGCCAACTTCGATAACGTGCTAGCGAGTATAGGAAACACCCCTCTGATTCGCCTAAATCGTTCGGTGGCCCATTTGGGGCCATCGATATACGCAAAAGTGGAGTCATTCAACCCCGGCGGAAGTGCGAAAGATCGAGTGGCGCTGCGGATGATCGACGAAGCTGAACGCGAAGGATTGCTACGCCCGGGCGGCACCGTGATTGAAGCCACTGCCGGCAACACCGGACTGGGGCTTGCACTTGTCAGTGCGGTGCGCGGGTATCGCTGCATCTTCGTATTGCCGGACAAGATGAGCAGCGATAAAGTGCGCCTTCTCCGGGCTTACGGGGCAGAGGTCGTCATAACGCCCACAAACGTGCCACCGGACTCTCCGGAGAGCTATAACGGCGTGGCTCAACGTTTGGCACGCGAAATCAAGGGGTCGTGGCGAGCCGGGCAGTTCACCAACCTTGCCAACCCGCTGGCGCACTATGAAACTACAGGACCGGAGATATGGGAGCAGACCGAAGGCCGCGTCTCCGTGTTTGTCGCCTCGGCGGGCACAGGCGGAACCATCAGTGGAGCCGGACACTACCTAAAAGAGCAGAACCCGCGGATTCGTGTCATTGGCGCGGATATCGAAGGCTCAATCCTAAGTGGAGGAACTCCCGGATCCTGGAAGGTTGAGGGTATCGGCGAGGACTTCGTTCCCTGCACATTGAATGCGCAGGTGATTGATGAGTGGATTCGAGTCAGCGATGCCGAGTCGTTCTTCACCGCGCGACAGGTTGCGCGCGAGGAAGGGATTCTATTGGGCGGCTCCAGCGGAACTGCGCTGACCGCCGCATTTCGCTATGCCCTTCGATGCTCGCCCGATGATGTGGTAGTCGCGTTGTGCCCGGATACTGGGCGCAACTATTTGAGCAAGATGTATGACGACTTCTGGATGGCTCAGAACGGATTCATCGACTTGGCTCCGGAAAAGACTACTGCGGGCGATGTTCTGGCGGCCCTGAATCGTGAAGGCAAGCTCATCTATCTGTTGCCCGACGATTCACTGCAACGTGCCGCCGACATCTTTCGTGAGCACGGAATCTCTCAATTGCCCGTGTTGGAGAACGGCCAAATGGTTGGTGCCGTGCAAGAGATCACCATTGTTCATGCGCAACACAGAGGCGTTGAGTCGGCAAAGGTTCGACTACGTGATGTCATGGCCCGCCCTCTGCCATATGTGGATGCAGGAGTTTTGCTGGAAGAGATCTATAGGCTGCTGCTATCTGGGAATTCTGCTGTGGCTGTAATGCGCGACGGGCGCCTCACCGGTCTGATCACCCGATCTGACTTGATGGAGTTTTACGAACGAACCAGCGAAACAAAATCGGAGTCAGCGAGATAAATCATGGAATTTGAAACGCGTGCAATTCATGTTGGACAGGAACCTGATCCATCGACCGGAGCCACTATTCCTCCGCTGTATCTGAGCTCGACCTACACACAGCACGCACCCGGCGAGAATCTTGGGTATGATTACTCGCGTAGCAACAATCCTACGCGAGCTAGCCTTGAAGCGGCCTTGGCATCACTGGAAG
>JBEKOA010000115.1:0-14815 GCA_049522255.1 Occallatibacter sp. | reverse complement strand
TCCTGGCGCTTTTCCTCTTCGCTCTTGATGTCGATCTTCCAGCCCAGCAGTTTGGCCGCGAGGCGCACGTTCTGCCCCTTCTTGCCGATGGCCAGCGAGAGTTGCGTATCGTCGACGATCACTTCGAGCTGCTTGTCGGTCAGGTCTGCAATCGAGACTCGACTGACCTTGGCAGGCTGCAGAGCCTTCTCGGCAAAGGTAGTGATCTCGTCCGAGTACTCGATAATGTCGATTTTCTCTCCGCGCAATTCGCGGATGATCGACTGCACGCGCATGCCTTTCATGCCCACGCAGGCTCCGACCGGGTCCACATCCTTGTCGCGGCTTTGCACTGCGATCTTGGTGCGTTCGCCAGCCTCACGCGCAATTGCCTTGATGACCACGGTGCTGTCGTAGATCTCGGGAACTTCAGACTGGAATAAATTGGAGACCAGTTCGGGTGCGGCGCGAGAGACAATCACCTGCGGCCCTTTGGCGGCGCGATCCACCTTGAGCAGAACAACGCGAACCCGTTCGCCGATGGAAAACTGCTCCAACCGCGACTGCTCACGCTTCGGGCAGCGGGCTTCGGCCTTGCCCAGGTCGTAGATGACGTCCTGGCCTTCGATCCGCTTCACAGTCGCATTCAGCACTTCCTTTTCGCGGTGGGCGTATTCAAGGAAGACGGTATCGCGCTCTGCCTCGCGGACTTTCTGGAAGATGACCTGCTTGGCCAGTTGCGCGGCGATGCGGCCCAAAGGGCTGGTGTCTTTGTAGGTACGGATCTCGCTGCCTACCTCGACATCCGGCGCCAATTCCTTGGCTTCGGTGAGCGAGATCTGATTGAGCGCATCCTCAATGGGTTCGTCGTCGGCCACGACCGTCTTGTAGATGTAGGCCGTGATCGCGCCGGTCTCCTTGTTCAGCTCGCCACGCATGTTTTCCTGGGTCTTGTAGAACTTGCGCGTGGCCAGAGCGATGGCCTCCTCGACGGCGCCGACAACGATGCCGGGGTCGATGCCCTTTTCCTGGCTCAAGAGTTCGATACTCTGATACAAAACGCTGGCCATACTCTGCTTGCTCTCTCTTTTGCCGTTTCCGGCTAAATCATGAATGGCTGCCCCCAGGTTCCGATTCAGGTACCTGGGATACTATGAATCCTTAAATCTTGGCCGGGTGCCCCACCCTCGCCGCGTTCCTGTTTTTGCGGCTAGGGTGGGATACCGCGACCCCCTAAATCTCCGGCACCAGTTGCGCCTTCTCGATGTTCTCGAGCGCAATCTCCACCGTGCTCACGCCGGTCTTCCGGCTCTTGCTGTTCTGCTTGACCGCATTGAGGTCGAGCGTGATCGTCTCGCCGGTGCTGGCCGTCAGCCGTCCCTGCCAATGCCGGTTGTTGCGAATCGGCTCGAAGGTCTGCACTTTAACCAAACTGCCCTTGAACCGCTGAAACTCCTCCGGCCGGGTTAACTTGCGGTCCAGCCCCGGAGAGCTGGCTTCGAGCGTGTACTCCGCGCCGGGAACCAGATCTTCCACATCCAGCAGCACACCAAAATCCCGGCTGAACGCAGCGCAATCCTCATGCGTGACGCCTGAAAGCTGCTCCAGGCGATCTGGACTCAGAGTGCCTTCCTGAATCTCTTGAACCAGCCGCTCCGGCAGGTTCCCATCTTCGGCTCCGGCCGCGATCAATGCCTTCAGCCGCGCTCGGCCCTCCGCATCTTTCTCGATAAATACACGAAGGATGCGTTCCTTCGATGGCCCGACCAGCTCAATATCCACCAGATCCAGCCCGTGAGAGGCCGCCACGCGCGCTGCCGCCGATCGAATTGCGTCCAGCCTTACCGCCATCGTTTCCAACACTCCAGCGAGCGCCATCGCCCGTTGGGATCCCGTTCCTGTGCCGCCAAAGAGCGGATTCTCCCGCAAAACTGCCCGAAAAACCCTGAAATTTTCCGCAAATAAAAAGTGGGCTGTAAGCCCACTCATCTCTCCGCCAGCCGGCGTACCCACGGCAACTCAGGCGGACAAATTCGTCTGCATCTCAAGCATAGGCCAAAACGCCGGGAAATTCAATGGGTCAAGAGCGGAAATGAGGAGCGAAAATGAACCGAATCCGTTGCTTTCGGTCAAAAACACGTTCATGAGCCGACGTTGGAAGTGAGGTTTACGCGAGTAATCTGCGATACTTTCCGTCATGAACCCCAAAGCTGTTCTGCGCGTTGTGTTTCTTGCGGCAGGATTGGTTCTCGCATGGCCCATTGCCGCGCTGGCCGACGACTCGGCCGCCTCCATCGCCGCCGGAGGGCTGGTTCCGCGGCGCGAGACGCGCATCGTGATGGCCAAGGAAGTTCTCCGCATCAGCGACAAGAAGGTCATCGTCGACTACGACTTCCGCAACGACACGGACCAGGATGTGACCACGGAAGTGGCGTTTCCCATCCCGCCCTACGTTAACGAGTCCATCGATGGCCCTTCGATCGACGAGTCGTCATTCAAGAGCTTCAGGCTGTGGGTGAACAATAAACCTGTCAGCTATGACTCGGAGGCTAAAGCAACACTTAAGGGCAAGGATGTTACTTCCGTTCTCAAGACAAATCAGATCGACATTCCTACATTTGGCCATTTTGTCGATACGGTGGACTCAAAGGGCACTGAGGTGATTGGTTTCCCTGATTTCTCCAGGCTCTCGAAGAGCGCACAGGATCAACTTGTCAAGGCCGGACTGTTCGACGTTGCACCCGATCCATGGGCCAAATGGACCGTAAATCTGCAGTACCACTGGAGGCAGACTTTCCCGGCCAATTCCACTGTCCATATTCGACACGAATACGTGCCCGTAGTCGGGTTCAATTCGATAAGCCTCGGAGCTATTAAGCTCGCATTTCAGCCCACCTATCAAACCAAGAGGCCCGTTTCAGATTTTTCTGGTGTATTCACGAGTTTTTGCCCGGACCAGCCCTTTCTTCGTGGAATAGATGGACCGGCTGTTGCGAATGATCCAAACGGTGACGATTATGACACCGCCGCAGGATTGAGTTTTGTGGACTTCATTCTCACCACTGCTAACACATGGCAGCGGCCTATCGCGGATTTCACACTCGTTGTCGAGCGCCCAGTGTCGGAGCAGGGCGGGAAGACGCTCGTCAGCTTCTGCTCTCCAGCCAACAGACATGTAGAAAAACTCGATACAGATCATTTTCAGGTCCATCTGACCAACTTCGTCCCGGCCTCGGAACTTCACATTGGCTTTTTTGAGATCGCTCCTATGTCCGTGCCCGACTACACTACGGCGATGAAGAGTGTTCCTGTTTCGCATCCCTGGGTGTCTGGAACGTTCGTGGGCTTGATCGCCGGAGGAATATTGCTCTCACTTGGGGCGATCTTCATCCGCCATCGCAAGAGATCCCCTGCAAAAGCGAACCAAAATTAGGAGCAAAGTTGGCCTTTCCTAACGAATCCCATTCTTGACACTGTCCGATTTTCCGCTAAGCTGAAAGTATGCCTAGCGGAAATGCAGTTGCGTCTACAGCAGTGAGCCGGATCGGCCAACGGCGGCAGGTCGTCATTCCCAAGCGCGTCTTCGATGCCCTCAAGCTGCGTGCCGGGGATTTTGTCGAGGTCAGTGCCGAGGGCGGACGTCTTCAAATGCGCCCCAAACGGCTGGTCGATATTGGCGATGACACCCTCTTGGCAGGCGAAGCAGCCAAGGTACGCCGCGGCGAGGCGGAGATCAAAGCCGGGCGCACCCAATCCTGGCGGTCGGTAAAGAATGAACTGGACCATTGAGCTTTCCTGGTCGGCAATCAAGGAGCTGAAAAAGCTTCCCCGCGACCGGCGAGAACACATCGAGCGCGCCATCGACGAGATGGAATTCGATCCTCTGGCCGGAGATGTAAGGCCACTGAAAGGCCCGGAATGGAAGGGCCGATACCGGAAACGCGTTGGTGCCTACCGTGTCATCTTCACCCTTGACACCAAGGCTAGGACCGTGGCCATCTCAGCCATTGTCATCCGGTCGGAAAAGACGTATCGATAATCGCTCCTCGGGAACGGGCCGGTCCAACTCGTACCCTGTGATGCCCCATAGTCTCCGTTGTGAACCGGAAAACCGTTCTGCGCGCTATCGTTCTTGCTGCTGTGCATGTAACGGCAAGGTCGAAAAGCTCGATGCGGACCATTTTCAGGTGCACCTGACGAACTTTGTGCCAGCTTCAGAACTGCATATTGGGTTTTTTGAGGTGTCGGAAGCCAAGCCTGCCCAGCCGGCGGGAAAGAAATAGCCTTGGAGGCCGGGCGCGGCGGACGGTCAGAATCGTTGTGGAAAACCTTGAAGAGAGTCGCCATTTTAGCCGATAAACGGGCATACTGCCTTCTCTGAAGGCGGTTTAGCGGGCCTCGCGGTTGGAAATGGATGCTGACCTTTCTGAATGAAACGAAGCCTCAAAATACGCGCTTTTGTGGCCCTTGTCGCCACCGTCTTTGCGGCAGTGTGCGGCGTGCTGGCCGGCTATTGGATTGGGCGGGAGTTCACACTAAGCCTGACAGTACGAGAGTTGGACCGCTACGCATCACGCTCTATCGCCGAGAGCGATATGTATGCTCACGACGACCACAGCGTGCTCGATGCGATGAACGTTTCGCGTTATCCCTATTGTTCCGAGGAAGATATAGGGTTTCTCAACGGCCTTCTTTACCATTCCGTCTTTCTGAAAGAGATCGGCCGCATCCGCGACAACAGGATCGTCTGTTCCACAACGCTTGGGCGTGAGCATCCGTCCAGCACCGAGTTGCCCAAGCCGGAAGGAATCGGGACGGACGGAGTCAAAGTATACCGGGATCCAGTCTTCTTCGGGTTGCCGAATGTCGCGGTCACTACCCTGCAGGCGGGCGATTCCTATGTGGTCCTGTATCCCTATTTCGAAAGCCTTCGGGAACCCTCCGCTGCCCACATGAAGACCACGGTGATGAGTGCCCCGCAGAGCGAATCTGCTGATTTGGCGGAAAAGAACTCCCAACTCACACAACCGATAGCGACCAGAAAAAACGACGTCCGAATTGGGGATACCCTCTACTCAACCCGCTGTTCGTCGCTCAGTATCGATAACATTTGCATCACGGCTTCTCTTTCAGTTCCTGAAGCACTTCAAGTCAACCGTCGGGAACTGAAAGTCTTCGTCCTTTTCGGCGGGCTGGCCGGCGCCTTCTTCGGCTTCTTCTGTTCAATCGTCTACCGGCGCAACCACGGCATGGAACATCAGCTTCGCCGAGCCATTCGCAAAGACCGGTTGTGTGTGGCCTATCAGCCGATCATCGATCTGGCCACCAGGCGCATTGCAGGGGCAGAGGCGCTCGTGCGCTGGACCGACGAGGAAGGGTTTGCGGTCGGCCCGGATATTTTCATCAAAATCGCCGAGAAGCATGGATTTGTGGGTGAGATCACCCGGCTGGTGGTGCGCCACGTCCTGCGCGACTTTGCAGAAACGCTCCGCGCCAATCCGGAGTTTCACCTCAGTGTCAACGTGGCTGCCGCGGACCTGAGCGATCCGAAATTCCTGCCCATGCTGGACGAGTCCCTGCATCGGGCGTCGGTTCCGGCGGAGAGCGTGGCGATCGAAATCACCGAGAGTTCCACTGCCCTCTACAAGGTGGCCGTGGAGACGATTCATCAACTGCGGCGGCGCGGCCACAGCATCCACATCGACGACTTCGGCACGGGCTATTCCAGCCTGTCTTACCTGCACGATCTTTCGGTGGATGCCATCAAGATAGACAGGTCCTTTACCCAGTCGATCGGCACGGAGGCGGTAACCGTCGCAATCCTTCCGCAAATCCTGGCGATGGCCCAGGCGCTCAATCTGCTCGTGATCGTCGAAGGGATCGAAACCGAGCAGCAAGCCGAGTATTTTGCTATCCACAGCCAGCCGGTCCTGGCGCAGGGCTGGCTCTTTGGGCGACCGGTTCCGTCCGAGCAATTCCATCGCCTGCTGGCTGAGGACCGGAAGAAGGCGACCGCCTCGGAATGCGCGGTCTGACTCCGATTGCGCCTGCCATGGGAATCGCGCGCTGTCGAATTTTAACCTTGATCCTCTAGAGACCTCCCATTGATATTCGAATAGACTTGATTTGCCGGTAACAATGCATCATGTTATTGAGTGCTACTCTTCGATAGGCGCATCTTGGCCAGGTATAGATGAAAACCGCAAAAAAGCGCGTCCGGGTGACTCTAATTGCCACGACTCTGGCTTGGGTCTGCGGCATCGAAGGAGGCTACCTGGTGGGCGCTGGCCTGGCCCTCATACAGGCCGCAACTCAGCTTAAGCAGGATGCGGATCGCCTGATCGCCGAAGAGAACGCCACCCTGAGAGAAACCTACGCCACACTGAAGAAGATGAGCTCTTCACCCTATCCCTATTGCTCAGAGGCGGAGCTGGCCTACTTTCGCAAGCTGCTTTTTCAGACCGACTACCTGCGGGATGGCGGCCGGATGCGGGATGGGAAGATCGATTGCTCGGCGACGCTGGCCTCTGCGGATCTCTCGGCCACCGCGATGAAGTTCCAGTATTCCATGCCCGGCGGAACCAACGTGTATGTGGCAGCCGGCCCCTTGCAGGTTCGCGATCAGCCTACGCTTGGTCTCCAATTCAAGGATCTGTATGTGGTGATCAACTCCGGCGCGGGAAGGCGTGTGGATTCGAACACTTTGCCATTCATCATGACGGTAAAGCCCGCAATGAGCCCGCATCCTGCCAGGTTGCTCAGTACGGCGCCCCAGCCCGAGGATGCCATCTTCACCACGGAGGGGTTGGCTCGCAAGCGCGAGACGCTCTATTTCACTCGATGCACCCCGGACAAGTTGAGCTGCATGACGACGCACATCACCATTCCTGAGGTCATGCAGCGCGAAAACTCGGTGCTGAGATACAGCATGGGCCTGGGCGGCATCGTGGGCGCGCCATTCGGCTTTCTTTTCTCCCTCGCTTACCGGCGTCGCCGCAGCATGGAGCAGCAACTCCGCCGGGCAATCACGAAAGACGGGCTGCAGATGGTTTATCAGCCGATCGTCGATCTGGCGACAAAACGGATCGTGGGGGCGGAGTCGCTGGCGCGTTGGACCGACGAAGAGGGCTTTGAGATCGGCGCGGAGGTCTTTGTCAAGCTTGCTGAAGATTGCGGATTCGTGGGTGCCCTGACCCGGCTGGCGGTGCGCCATGGCATGAATGATTTGGGAGCGACCCTCCGCAGCCATCCCGATTTTCGGCTGAGCATCAACGTGGCTCCGAGGGATCTGGGAGACCCGGCGTTTCTGCCCAATCTTGAGGGAGCGCTCCAGCGGGCCGGAGTTCCGGCGCAAAGTGTCGCCATCGAGATTACTGAGCGCTCCACAGCACGGCACGAAGTGGCTATCGAGACCATTCGCCGGTTGCACGAAATGGGCCACAGCGTGCACATTGACGACTTCGGAACCGGCTACTCGAGCCTCTCTTACCTGCACGAACTTGACATCGACGCCATCAAGATCGACAGGTCGTTTACCAAGGCCATTGGTACCGAGGCGGTGACGGTGGCCATTCTTCCACAGATTCTGGTCATGGCCGATACGCTCAAGCTTGAGGTGATCGTGGAAGGAATCGAGACCGCCCCTCAGGCCGACTATTTCACTTCCATGGCGCAGCCGATCCTCGCCCAGGGGTGGTTCTTCGGCTACCCGGTTCCGGCGGAGACATTCCTAGACCTGCTGGCCGAGGACGAGAAGAAGGCACAGGCGGTCATGGGCGCGCTCTGAGCCTGAGAGCCTGTGATGAACCTCCCGCGCTGAGGTGGAAGCCGAAGGGCTCGGGCCAATTTTTCCCATTTCTTCGTCCCTCGACACTCGAAGATACCCTGTATTCGTCGCTCCTCACTCCTTGAACTGGGGAGAATCGGCACCAGGAGCCGCCGGTGGGAAAGTTCATCACGGGCTCTGGCGACCATCGCTTCAGAGTCTCCTGCGAGCCCAATTCCGCAACGGCCGGCCCTGTTCTGTCTCCACCCCACGCGACCGGGGAAGGCATACTTTGCCTTCGCCACCCTGCATCCCGACAAATATTCTGCGGTTTTGCCCTGAAGTCTTTTCAAATTACGCCGATACTAGATGAACCTTGGTTCTCGTAGAAAAGATTGTCATCAGCATCACAGCTCTGGAACTCACACTGAACGACTGAATGAAACACACTCTCAAGCAGCGCGTAATGTTGACTCTGGCCGCAACCGCTATCACTGCGGCCACCGGAACGGCAGCCGGATATCTGGTGGGCCGCGCCCTGGCGCTCAAGGCGGCTGATGCCAGGCTCACGCGGGACGCAACCTACTTTGTCGTGCAGGGGGATGCATTCAGCGAAGAGTCGCGCGCCCTGCTGGCAACCTTGAACGCATCGAGCTACCCCTTCTGTTCAGACGAGGAACTGGCATATTTCCGCAAGCTGATCTTTCGATCAACGTATCTGAGAGACGCTGGGCACATGCGCGGCGGAACACTTGCCTGCTCGGCGGCGATGAGCCGCGCCGACTTGCCCCTTGAGCAGTTCAAGCCAGATCTAACCCAGCCGGATGGCGCCCGGATCTTCGGAAACCTGCCTCCCTTTCGGGTCGGCAACTTGAGGGGAATGCTTGTCGAACTGGGCGATTCATATGTCGTGTATGCTCCGAACCTGCTGGAGAACCAGGGAGCAGCCTATTCGCACGTCATCTACACTCCAACCGGCTCTTCCGGCGCGCAGAGCGACCAAAGCAGAAGCGGAGCCCAGGCAGGCGCATCGATTTACACCAGGAACGGTGAGGCTCGGCTTGGAGACAGCCTCTACGTCACCCGCTGTTCCGAGCACTCTTTCCGATGTGTTTCGACGCATATCTCGGTTGCTGAAGCATTGGCGAATGACCGCGTCCATACAACAGTAGGCGCCGCTTTGGGCGGGCTCGTCGGCGCCCTCTTCGCTCTGTTGTTCTGCTTGCTTTACCGGCGCAATCGCAGCATCGAGCAGCAGTTGCGCAGGGCGATTTCGAAAGACAAAGTGCGCCTGGTCTATCAGCCGATCGTGGATCTCGAGAGCAGACGCATTGTCGCGGCTGAGGCCCTCGCGCGTTGGACCGACGAAGAGGGATTCGCGGTAGGCCCGGATGTCTTTGTAGGCATTGCCGAGGGCCACGGCTTTATGGGAGAACTCACCCGTCTGGTGGTGCGACACGCCTTGCGCGATTTTGCCGAAGTATTCAAAGAACACCCCGATTTCAGACTGAGCATCAACGTAGCCGCCGCCGACCTGGCCGACCCCGAGTTCTTGCCCATGCTCGACTTTGCGCTTAGACAGGCCGGGGTTTCAGCACAAAGCCTGGCCATCGAAATCACAGAGAGTTCCACCGCGCGGAAACAGGTGGCCAGGGAGGCCATTCTGCGCCTGCGCCAGCGGGGACACAGCGTGCACGTCGACGACTTTGGAACAGGCTACTCCAGCCTCGCTTATCTGCACGACCTTTCCATCGATACCATCAAGATCGACCGATCGTTTACCCAGGCAATCGGCACCCAGGCGGTGACCGTGGGCATCTTGCCGCAGATCCTGGCAATGGCCACGGTGCTCAAGCTTAAAGTCATCGTGGAAGGTGTTGAAACCTGCCAGCAGGCCAGCTATTTTGCAGACGTGGACAGCTCCATTCTTGCTCAGGGATGGCTCTTCGGGCGTCCGGTGCCAGTGAGCGACTTCCGCAGCCTGCTCTCACTGGACCGGAAGAAATCGGCTATCTTCGAAGACGCTTCCGAGCAGGATGCATCCTCGCAACCGCTTCAAGTCGCTTGACAGCCGCATGGGGCTGGTTGCATGGACCCACCTTGACATTCGGAATTCTTTGAATTCTCACATTAAGACCTAGAGACTTCGAATTCTTTACCGATATAGATAATCAAACGCATCCAAATACCCTGCGCTCCAAAGTCATCCGGCAGAGGAAGAGTCTCGGCCCTATTTCATGATGCAAACTCTGAAGAAGCGGATTCAGCTCACCCTGATCGTCGCAGCGATCGCTATCGCGGTTGGTTCTATGGCGGGCTTTCTATTGGTTCGCGCCTTCACACTGCGGGTGACGGAGATCAGACTCGAAGACTACGCCAGCCGCATCATGGCGGACGGCGAAGCATCCTCGGCCGAGTTGAGGACTGTGCTGGCCGCTGTGGGAGCCTCAGGCCACCCGCCTTGCTCTGCCGCCGAGATCGGCTACTTTCGCAATCTGATCTTCGAGTCGGATTTCCTGAAAGATGCTGGACGCATGCGCGATGGGAGTGTCGAGTGCTCGGCTGCCTTGGGCCGGTTGGAGCATCCCCAGGCGCAGTCGGTGCCGGATTTCACTCAGCAGGACGGAACCGAGATCTACAAGAACCTGGGCCCCTACCAGAACAGCAACTTGACGGTGGTCACGCTGAGGCTGGGCGACTCGTTCGTCGTCTTCACTCCCTATACCCGCATGCACCTGGAACCGTTCCCCATGCACTACTCCGAGACGGTGACTGATGCGCCGACTCAAAAGGCCGGCCGGCTGCTTGGCGAACTCTCCGCAGCCAGCATGCCGGTCCTGACCACGGAGGGCGTCGTCCGCGCGGGCGACAGCGTGTACGCTACCCGATGCTCCATCCGGTTTTTCAGCTGCATCACCGCGTTTACATCGATTCCCGAGGTCGTCCAAGCCAATCGGACCAGGTTTGACGGAGGCATTGCCCTGTGCGGTTTGCTCTCGGGCTTCTGCGGTGTTGTCCTTTCTTTCCTCTACCGCCGCAACAAGTGCATCGAGCAGCAGCTCCGCCGGGCCATCTCCAGAGACAGGCTCGAGGTCTTCTATCAGCCGATCATTCACCTGGCGAGCCGGCGCATCGTGGGAGCGGAGGCCCTGGCGCGCTGGACCAATGAGGAGGGCAAAGCAGTTGGCCCGGATGTTTTTGTCAAAGTCGCCGAGCAAAACGGATTTGTGGGAGCGATCACAAAGCTCGTGCTTCGGCACGTTCTGCGGGATCTCGGAACGACCTTGCGCGATCGTCCAGAGTTTCGACTCAGCATCAACGTGGCCGCCGCCGATCTGAGCGACCCTGAGTTTCTGCCCATGCTTGAAAGTTCCCTCAAGCGAGCGGGGGTACCCGCGCGCAGCCTGGCGATCGAGATCACCGAAGGCTCGACGGTGAGGCGCGATGTGGCAATCGAGGCGATCTGCCGCTTGCGTCAAAAAGGCCATAGCGTTCATATCGACGACTTCGGCACCGGCTACTCGAGCCTGGCTTATCTGCATGAGCTATCTGTCGACGCCATCAAGATCGATAGAGCCTTTACCCAGGCCATCGGTACCGAGGCAGTCACGATGGCCATCCTTCCCAACATCCTGGCTTTGGCCTCCGCCCTGAATCTGCGGGTGATTGCTGAAGGGGTGGAGACGGAAGAGCAGGCCGGCTATTTCTCAGAAGGGGACGATTCCATGCTTGTTCAGGGCTGGCTCTTCGGGCGTCCGGCGCCGGCGGCCGAATTCCGCAAACGGCTGGACGCGGACGAGAAGAAAGTCGTCGCTTCTGATATGGCTTCCGAGCCGAACTCATCTGCAATGCCGCTGCTGGTCGCTTGACAGCAGCCGCACCGTCCATGAGGCTGGTTGCAGGGATGGTTTTCCCTTTGACAATCGGAACGAGGAAAGTCATGGACCCACGCGATGAAGCGGAGCCTGGTCAAGACGAGGCCGAGCCCGGTCAATTGGAGACGCTGGCGCAGGTCTTCTGCGAGCAACTGATGGCCTGCCTGGATGAGTGTGCCCGCGGCCGGCGCGGGCTGTTTTCCGACGTAGAACTCTTGAACGAGGAAGAGGGAAACGCCTGGCCTGAGGCTGCTCGGCTACGCGAGCTGGCTCTTGCCTTGCAAAGCGCTTTTGCCCAGAACGAGGAACGGAATGCGCTCTGTGACGAGTTCCTCGATCTCTGCTCGATTCACGGCGAGAGCCATCCGGGCGAACGGAAGCTTGCACGGGCCTTTCTTGAGCGCATCGAACGTGGAGAGGTGGGAGCGCAGCCGGAAGCGGAGCGCAGGCCGTGGTAATTCTTCATGCATTTCTTGCGCTCGCGTCCGGTTTTGCGGTGATGGCGGTGCTGGTGATCGCGATGACGGCGCTGCTCAAGCGCACGGTCCCGAGCTGGTCTGACACCGTGGTCAAACTGCCCGCCGATTACGTCGTCGTCAACCTGGGCTTTGCCTTCCTGGCCGCCGCTGCCGGAGGCTACGTGACCGCATGGGAAGCGGCCGCTAATCCTCTGATCCACGTGCTGGCGCTGGCTCTGATTGTGCTGGCACTGGCAGCGCTGAGCGCACTTCAACTGCGCGGAAAACAGCCCATCTGGTACCAACTCGCGCTGGTAGCTGTATCGCCCATCGGTGTGCTGGCGGGCGGGCTGATGAGATTACGCGTGCTGGGGATTCTGTAGGGCTCTCTTACCTTTCAAGCTCTGCAACGACTCTCTCAGCGGGTCGGCCAACTACCAGCGCACGCCCAGAGTCACCGGAATCAGCTCGGTTTTCCCCAGGCCATTCGTTTCGGTGATCGAAGGAGTATTGATGTAAAGGTAGCGCGCCTCGCCGAAGAGTTTCATCTTGCCGTCGCCATAAACGCCGCCCAGCCGCCGCGTATAGCCGAGGCCAAAGCTGCCACCGGCCTGGTTCGATGAGAATGAGTCGATGGTTATGGGCACGCCGTAGCCGTAGATGTCGCAACACTCTACGACGTTAAAATTGGTGGACTTGTGATAGTAGCCACCCCCGCCGGTCACGTAGACGCTGTTGGTCGATTTGGGAAACAGATCGATGACGGGATCGGCGGTAATCGAGACAATATGCGTATTCCCGGTTTGAGCCCCCGCCTCATAAATCAACGCGCCGGGGAGTTTGTTGTCGATGAACTGGAACTCACCCAGCAGGGAGACGCGTGGGGAAAAGCGCAGCCCCGCGCCTGCGGTGAGGTTTCCGCCCCAGGTGATGAAGGGACCGCCCCCGCCAGTCGAGGTGTCGTTACCAATGGGAGCGTTGAAGCCCGCGCCAAGATCGAGAGCGAGGCCTTTGAATAGCTTGTGCCTTCCGCCAGTGGGCTCCTGAGCCGCGCCGCCCGCGCCCATGCCAGAGCCGGAGGCCGCAGGCTCTGCCGGCAGCGCAGAAGACGAATAGGTCGCTGCGCCGCTGCCGGAGCCGCCCCCGAAGTCAAGATGAAACTCGTTGGAACTTGATTTGCCAGCCATGAAAAGGCTGGAGCTGGATGAATTGGGGGAAGCTGAGGACTGGGCATTTGCGAAGCCAACCGCAAAGCCCGCCAAGCCACAAAGGATCAGAAAACGCCGGATCGGCAACATTGAATGAGGGGAATTCATGCCGGAACCTCCATGATCGAATTGTCTTTTCTCGTGTCTGGGATGCGCGCAGTGCTCCCTGGCGATGAGTTAGACACGGATTTGCGCCAGAGGTTGCGGATCTACAAACGATCATGGTGGAAAACTGCATATTCTTCCCACTTGTGAATTATGTGTCACTATCGTATACTTGTGCCACTACTGAAGAGGGGTGGCGTTTATGGGAGTTTTGGAACTTAAAGAGCCAGAGGTCGTTTGGGAGCGCCCCAAGTTTGTAGAGGATCATCGGGTCCGGACGCGGATTGGGGCGAAAGGGCGTCTCGTGATACCGGTGGCGATGCGCGAAGCGTTGGGGATCGCGGACGGCGATGTGCTCATCTTGCGCGTGGTGGACGGAGAACTACGCATCGCAACGAGGGAAAGCCGTCTTCGTCGTGCCCGGGAATGGATTCGGCTACATGTCCCGCCGGGAGTCTCGCTTGCCGATGAGTTGAACGCGGAACGGCGCGAGGCTGCCAAGTATGAATGAGGTCGTTTTTGATGCCTCCGCCATTCTCGCTTATCTTCAAGGGGAAGGTGGCGCAGAGAAACTGACGAAAGAAATCCTCGATCATGCCGTTGTCAGCACGGTGAATCTCGCCGAGGTGCAGTCCAAGCTCGTCAAGAAGGGGCACGATCCCGAGGAAGCCTGGGATGAAATTCTATCGCTCGTCCAAGCGGAAGAGCCATTTACCAGCGATCAAGCGAAGGTCACCGGCGATTTGATTACAGCAACGGAGAAATACGGACTGTCACTCGGAGATCGATCCTGTCTGGCGCTGGCGATTGCGCTCAAGGCCCCGGTCTATACCACCGAACAGCTTTGGAGAAACCTCAAGGTCGGCGTGCCGATTCATGTGATCAGGTGAAGCGGTGCGTTTGATCTGCGGGGGAAACGATGGCGGTTCCGAAGCAATGGAAAGTCGTTAAAATCGTAGCGATTTGCGCGGCTATTGGCGCATCGATTGCATTTGCAGTTTTCTTTCTTTGGCGAATTGGATTTATGCCGATTTGGGCGAGCCCTATCGGACTACTCATTTGTCCACCAATCCTTCTGCTTCCTAGCGCTGGCGAAAGTCCACTGAGGGTTGACACGCTTGAAGCGTTAACGATTGCAGCGGTCTGTAATGCGCTCTTTTACGGCGCAGCTGGTGCAATCATCGGCGCATTGAAGATGGACGCATAGCGATCAGACCGCAAACTACGAAGGCCGGAGCGACTGCTCCGGCCCTCACTGTTTCACTCACTCACTGTTTCACTCATTCACTGACTCACTGACCCGCTTATCCCTGGATATCGAACTGCTCGGGATGCAGCGTGGCGTCACTCTTGACGAGGATATTCTTGCCGACCAACTCCTCAAACTCGACGAGCCAGCTTCCGTTGTTGGCTTTAAGAACCTTG
>JBEKOA010000114.1:0-14969 GCA_049522255.1 Occallatibacter sp. | reverse complement strand
AGAAAAAGCATTCGTTCCTTAAACTCATTCGAGAAGTAAGACATCGTATATGTTTGCACTTTTTGAATCAATTCAAGCGTATAACGATCCGCTCGAAGAATGCACCAGGTGGTGGGTTTCATGAAGAGCATCCCCAAGCCACCCCCACTGCCTATCATGGAATTGAAATGATCTGCCTTGCCCGCAGTGATCACCGTAAAATCTTTTCCTACCAGCGTAAACACATTGTCACTTATCTCTTCCGGAGAGATTTGGTTAAATAATTGATCAAAGCTCATCTCTTTCACATTGATACGATCTGTTTTTTTGAGAACTGTGTTTTCCATGACAAGCTCCTTTTGAGCGGTTGAAAGGCCAAGGCACACAGAGCGGAGAGAATTCGGGCTGCGGTATCGCTCTTTATAGAGTACTTCGGCATCGGCAGAGATCCCGGCTCAGCTCGCGTAGCTCCTAACAAAAAGCCGTGAAAAGTTCTTGACATTCAGAACTCTACTGTATAGAGTACTCTGTATAGAGGAATTCATCGAGACCCAAGGAGCCCTCACAAGGAGAATCGCTATGACGGGAAGTTCTGAAGAGATGGAGCTGAAAGACAGGCTGAGCTTGATCGAAAACATGATCGCCGAGGGGCGGCGCACCACGGAGAGCTGGGGCTGGACCTTTCTTTTCTGGGGCGTGGCGTACTATGTCGCCATCGCCTGGACTGCATGGAGCCATTGGCCGTGGGCCTGGCTGGTCACGATGGCTGCCGCCTCGGCTGTGTGCTGGACCTATGTCTGGACCCAGAAGAAGGGCCAGCGTGAGCGGAGACCGGGAACGACGGTGGGCCGGGCTATCGTCTCGGTGTGGGCCGCAATGGGCATATCCATGTGTTTGCTGCTGCCGGCTCTGGGCTTCAGCGGCAGATTCAACCAGAACATCTTTGTAGCGGTGGTTGCGGCCATGCTGGGCGTTGCAAACGGGGCCTCGGGCATGATCATCCGGTGGAAGGCGCAGATTGCCGCTGCAATCGTCTGGTGGGCGGCAACCGTGGTTGCATGCTTTGGCACCGAGGACCAAAGCACGATCGTGTTTCTCGTGGCCATCTTCCTCTGCCAGATCGTCTTTGGCGGTTATGCGATGAGCTGCGAGGCGCGCGCCCGCAAGCAGGGGGTCCTCCATGCCTGAGCTGCCAGAGCTGAATCCCGTGGTCCACGGGAAGCTGCGCCTGGCCCTGCTCTCGCTGCTCTCGGGAGTCGAAGAGGCGGAGTTTACCTGGCTGCGCTCGAAGACCGGCTCTACGGACGGCAACCTGGGCGCGCAACTGCAGAAGCTCGAAGAGGCCGGCTACGTGGCAGTCGAGAAGAAGTTCGTCTTGCGCAAGCCACAAACCATCTACCGCATGACCGAGTTGGGCCGGCAATCGTTGACCGAGTATGTGCAGGCACTGAAGCAACTGCTCGGCGGCGCTATCGGCGACTGATGACGGCTTAGCCGCGGCCGGGGCGCAAGCTGTCCAGATGGGTTGTGTCGACTGGGTCGCGGTCCTCGTAGGCGGGCAAGACGGGCAGCCCTTCACGCAGTCCGGTCCACTCCTCGGCCACCACGATGCTGTTCTGAGGATTGCCGGGCAAGTAGCGCGCCGAGCAGGGAAAGCCCGCCCGCACCTGCTCGGCATCCACCACGCCGCGCATATCTGTAATGTCCTGGGAGGCTTCGTAGTCCACGCCGCCGATGCGATAGCTATAGAGCAACATGGTTAACGTGCGGGCTGCTTCTCTCCTGGATTTTGCCGGGGCTTCGACCTCGCAGATATCCAGCAACATGCCGTCCACCAGGCGCCCGGAGTGAGCCAGGAGCCGGCGGCGCGCACGCTCCAATTCTTCCGGCGTGGGGCGCTTGCGCAACAGCAGCCACAGACCGAGCGCCAGCAGCGCGGCGACGAGTGTCGAAGCGGCGGCAATCTCCCAGGCATGTGCGTTGAAATGGGTCATTGGAGGCGGGGACTCTTCCCCTGGAAGTCCCATCTAGAGGATACCGCAGTTGGACTCAGGCCAAGCCAGACTGTGGCACGGCTGGAACTGTTCCCGGCGTTTGCAATCGCCGGGGTTTCTTGCTGCGATATACTCGTGACTGCATCTGAAGGAGTTCCGGCCTGCCGGACGCCTGCTTCCGGAGGTTCCTTTTTGGTTCTGAACAAGAGTATTACCGCGGCGACGCCATCCCGAAATCGCGAACGGAGTCGCGGCCGAATTCGTTCAACCACCGTCATCTGCGTACGGCGCAACGGGCAGGTGGTGATGGCCGCCGATGGGCAGGTCACACTGGGCGACCACGTATTGAAGCACTCGGCCAAGAAGATTCGCCGGCTCTATCAGGAGAAGATCCTTGCGGGGTTTGCCGGATCGACGGCCGATGCATTTAGCCTTTTTGCGCGCTTTGAAACCAAACTGGAGCAGTATGCCGGCAACCTCAACCGCGCCGCCGTCGAGCTGGCCAAGGACTGGCGCACGGACAAGATGCTGCGCAATCTTGAAGCGCTGTTAGTAGTAGCCGACCAGGGGCAGACCTTCCTGATTTCAGGTTCGGGAGATGTGATTGATCCCGACGAGCCGCTGGCCGCCATCGGCTCAGGCGGCCCTTTTGCGGCTGCTGCTGCGCGTGCGCTGATGGAGAACACCGAACTGAGCGCCCGCGAGATTGCCGAAAAAGCCATGAAGATCGCCGGCGACATCTGCATCTACACCAACGACCACGTTACGATTGAGGAGTTGTCGAGCTGAGAGATGGCGCAGGCTCGGAAGGAAATCCATGGCGGGATACTCCGGCACGCCTCTGTTGAAGAAACTCGGAATCAAGGATGGTCATAGGGTCCTTCTTCGCAACGCGCCCTCCGGGTTGCCGGAAGAGTTACGAGGATACGCGAGAACGAATGTTAAAAGCAATCTCGATGTCGTGCTGCTTTTTGCCGGTTCTGCCGCAACGTTCAAGGCGGAATTCGGAGTGTTTGCGCAAGCCATCCATGCCGAGGGGATGATCTGGGTCGCGTGGCCCAAGAAAGCTTCGGGAGTTCGCACCGATTTGACTGAAGACGTAATTCGCGATTTCGCACTCAAAACACCTTTCGTGGACGTGAAGGTCTGCGCGATAGACGACACCTGGTCGGGTCTGAAATTCGTGATCCGCAAAGAACTGCGGAGACCTCAGGCTGCTGGAATACACTAGAAATTCAGAACTGGAAACTGATGGCTATCTATCTACCCGCATCCGCCGAAGAACAAGACGTCTCGCTCGATGAGCTGACGCCGCGCGAAATTGTTGCTGAGCTGGACAAGCATGTCGTCGGCCAAAAGGCCGCCAAGCGCGCCGTGGCCATTGCCCTGCGCAATCGCCAGCGCCGGCAAAAGCTGCCCCCGGAAATCGCCGACGACATCATGCCCAAGAACATCATCATGATCGGGCCGACGGGCGTAGGTAAGACGGAGATCGCTCGCCGACTGGCTAAACTCACTAACTCGCCGTTTCTTAAAGTCGAAGCCTCGAAGTTTACCGAGGTCGGCTATGTGGGCCGCGATGTGGAGTCGATGATCCGCGACCTGGTCGAGATCGCCATCGACATGGTGCGCGAGGAGCGCCTGGAAGAAGTGGAAGACCGCGCGGAGATGAATGCCGAGGAGCGGCTGCTCGACGTGCTGCTGCCCCCTCCGCCGCCTATGCCGCCCGCCCAGGAGGGCCAGCTTACGCTGCCAGGCACTGACAGCTATCAGCGATCACGGGAAAAAATGCGCCAGCAGTTCCGCGAGGGCAAACTCGACGAGCGCATGGTCGAACTCGACGTGCGCGAGCGCGGCACACCGCAATTCGGCATTATCTCTAACCAGAACCTTGAAGACATGGAGATGAGCCTCAAGGATATGCTGCCGAATATCTTCGGCGGCGGCTCGAAGAAGCGCAAAATGAAAGCGGCCGACGCCTTCGACTACCTGGTGGATGAGGAAGAGGGCCGGCTGATCGACATGGACTCGGTGAATCGCGCGGCGGTCGAGCGGGTCGAGTCGAGCGGAATCATTTTCCTCGACGAAATCGACAAGATTGCTGGGCGCGAGGGCGGCCACGGCCCAGATGTTTCGCGCGAGGGCGTGCAGCGCGACATTCTGCCGATCGTCGAGGGAACGACCGTCAACACGCGCTATGGCATGGTGCGCACCGACCACATTCTCTTCATCGCAGCCGGCGCCTTCCATGTTTCGAAGCCCAGTGATCTTATCCCCGAGTTGCAGGGACGCTTTCCCATCCGCGTCGAGCTGAAGTCTCTCACAGTCGACGATTTTCTGCGCATTCTCACTGAGCCCAAGGCCTCTCTGACCAAGCAATACTCGGCGCTGCTTGAGACCGAGGGAGTGAAGTTGGAGTATTCTCCTGAGGCTCTGCGAGAGATGGCGGAGTTTGCCTTCAAGGTGAACGAGCAAACGGAAAACATCGGCGCGCGACGCCTGCACACCATCATGGAGCGGGTGCTCGAAGATATCAGCTTCCTTGCGCCTGACGTGGCTCGCCGCGCTCCCGACGAGGCGGCTGCCGCGGCATTGCAGGAGGCCATCAAGAGCGAATCTTCCACGCCCCTGCCTTACGAGGAGCACGTCACGGCCTCCGGATCGGAGAAGCTCTTCCTGATCGACGCGGAATACGTGAAGCAGATGGTTGCGTCGATTGTGAAAGATCAGGATCTCTCGCGCTACATACTCTGACCCGGCTGCAAGTTACCTTGCTGGCTCATCACTCATACTTTCCCTTGAGGTTTTTTGAAGATAACTGTGCCTTATCAAAGACTCGCATGTATCGCAGCTTGCCTTTCTTTGGCAGCGTGCGGGCAATGGGCTTCCGCTCAAGTGACCCCTGCAGCTCAACCCTCGCCGCTTCCTCATCCATCGGAGACGATGGTGGTTCTCGGATCCCCGGTTCCCGTGCCGCTGGCGGAGTCTTCCGCTTCGGTGGTAGTGCTGCCGGTGAAAGACAATGCTCTTTTGATGGAGTCGCCGCAGGATTTACTGCGTCAGGACTCGTCGGTCTTCCTTGAGCAACGCGGAGCAGGCGGCGGACAGACGGATCTGATACTGCGCGGAGGAACCTTCGAGCAGGCATTAGTGCTGTTGAATGGATTTCGAATCGACGACAGCCAGACCGCACATCACAATCTGGACCTGCCAATTCCCCTCGACGCGATGGATTCGATCGAGGTTCTGCACGGCGCAGGATCAACGCTGCATGGCGCGGACGCACTGAGCGGCATTGCCGACTTTCTTACTGCCGCGCCTGCCGGATACTCGCTGCACTTGCGCTCGGGATATGGCAGCTTCGGCTCGAATGAAGAATCGTTGCTGGGGGCTCTGGCGCGCAAGCGATGGAGCAGCCGGTTGACCGCGGATCGCAACTTTTCTTCCGGATTCTTTGCCGCACCCAATTACGAGGGCAACGGCTTCACAGGCAACTGCACCGCACAGCAACTCTATTCCGATTGCCAGAATGATCGCGATTACCGCAACGAGGACTCTTCATCTGAGAGTTGGGTTGGTTCGCGGCTCGGCATTTCGGATTTTCTTTTTGCAGCCAGCGACCGTTCCTTCGGGGCAAACCAGTTTTATGGTCCCTATAACTCGTGGGAGCGGACCAAGGGATGGTTTGCCTCCGGCCGCCAGGAGTTAGGCAGCCGCACCGTCGCTGCTTTCGGTTATCGTCGCCACACCGATGAGTACATTTTGGCGCGGAACAATCCTGCTCCCTACGAAAACAACCACGTCGACGGCTCGTGGCAAGCTTCCCTACGCCACACTCTTCCCATTGAAACCTCGTCGGTGCTTCTGTTTGGGTTGGAGTCGGACGGCGACAGTATCCGCAGTTATAATCTGTCGGACGGAATCGTCTCGTATGCTCTAGGCCTTCATGCGCGCAACCGCGGAGCGGGCTACGCGGACCTTGATCTTCGGCCCGCGAAGAGCCGCTGGAATCTATCCGCTGGATTGCGGGAAGAGCTACTCTCAGGCGGCTTGCAGTCTGTAACTTCGCCGCACCTGGCCGGAAGTTTTCGCGTGACCGGCAAGCTCAAGCTGCGGGCAAGTGGAGGTCATGGATTCAGGCTGCCGACTTATACCGACCTTTATTACTCCGATCCGGCAACGGTCGGTAATCCGAACCTGAAGCCGGAGTCGGCCTGGTCCGGCGAGGCGGGTGCCGATTGGGTTGCGTCAAGCCGGCTGATGCTATCGGCAACAGGCTTTTATAACCGCCAGCACGACACAATCGATTACGTGAAAGGAACATCGTTGCCGAATGCTCTGCTTCCTGCTTCGTGCGAAGTGATCAACATATGGTGCGCGGTCAATCTTAGCGGTCTGCGTTTCGCGGGAATCGAGTCTTCAGCAACCTGGTTTCCCGCAAAAGGGCAAAGGGTCGAGGTGGCATGGACTCAACTCTTCGGCGCGCAGCCGCCCTTGAACGGCTTGCAATCGGAATATGCTCTCAACTATCCGGTCGAGAATATTCATGCGACCTGGACGGTTGGGCTAAGCCACTCGCTTATCGTCACGAATTCAGTTGCCGTCGCAAAGCCTTATCAGCAGCCGGGGAACCCGCCGTGGAATAATACCGCTTATCCGGTGTGGAACGCCGCGCTGGCTCAGGCCTCCTGGAAAATGCGCCCGTATCTTCGCCTGGGAAATCTAAGTAACACAGGCTATCAGGAGATTCACGGTGTCGCCATGCCAGGCCGTTCCATTACCGGCGGCGTTTCTCTCTGGCTAGGGCACTGATTTAGAGCAAATGTCATTGCGCGGGCAACTGCGAACTCTGGTAAGGTGGATGCGTACCTCGGTGGTTCCGCGCCACTTTTGCTTCAACTTCTGCAAAGGAGAGAACTCATGAGCAATCCCGCACATCACCACAAGATCACTTACATCGAATTCACGACGACCGACATCAAGCGGACCGAGAGCTTCTACGCTACCGTTTTTGGCTGGAAGTTCAAGGACTGGGGGCCGGATTACATCGACTGCAACGCCGCCGACTCCGGAATCGCCATCGGCTTCGCCAAGGGAGCGCCCCCGCAAGAGCAGCCTAAATCCGCGCCGCTGATCGTGCTCTACTCTGCCGACCTGAAAGCCACCGAGGCCGCAATCGTGGCCAACGGCGGCAGCATCACGGTGCCCACCTTCGAGTTTCCCGGCGGGCGGCGGTTCCATTTCTCAGATGGGGCGGGCAATCTCCTTGCAGTCTGGTCAGAATAAAACTTGCGCGGAGTTACGGGCTGCGAAAAAGTTAGCTGCCCATGATGCCCATGATAGGTTGCTTAAGAAGCTTACCCCAGGCACTAGAGTCCGGGTGAGTTATGCGGCCTTTGCGGCAAGACTAGAATCGTGTCCTGATACAAAGCCGAGCTTTGAAGCAAGCATTAATTCACGGTTGGCGGCGGCAGCATGAGGGATTTACGCATGCCGAGTTCGTCGCGAACCAGCGTCAGGCCGAGGATGCAGCGCTCGAAGGAGTCGGAGAGGCGCGCGAAGAGAGGCGCCTCCTGCTCATACTCGAAGAGATTGAACTGGCTCACAATGTAATAACTCTCTTTGCCGGCATGGATCAATTCGCTCAGGCTTGGCTGGTGGCGGCGGCGCCGCTCCGGTTCCGTAGCCTCTGGGAACATGCCCGCGACGAAGAGCGCATAGTCGCCGATGTGCTTGCGCACGGCGCGCTCGGCATCGAAAGAAGCCGCATCGCCATGAATGGGATCGGCAGCGAAGATCATCGCATCCAGTTCCTGAACCGGATGGCCCTTGGCATCGCGCACGCTGAAGAGGTTGTCGGCCTCTGAGAACTCGCAGAGCAGGTGCGCCACATAGCCGGTTACGTCCGGGTCGTGGAGGCCTAGCTTGCCCTCATAACTATTGCGAACGGCCTGGCGGAAGAATGGTTCGAGCGGATGAGCCTGCGTCTGCATACACGCCTCCCGGTTTCCCAATCGATGCTTCCTTGCCAGCTCTCGAAAAGGCAGCTGCAACAATTTGGAGGGCAACACCCTCTACCTAAGACAAGCGCGTCGGCCGTTGCCTCGCTTGCTTCATTTGACACAGAACTTATCGGAGAAGTTTCTCTATTTGTTCAACAGAGGGCAACTTTGTTGGCAATGTGGCACGGCGATTGCAAACTGCCTCTACTGCAAACTGAGTCTGCGAAAAACAAAAAGGGCAGCCGCGGTGGGCTGCCCTTCGGCTCGAATGCTCTTGGTCTAAGCGTTTGCAGGGACGCGGGCTTCCACCTCTGCCAATCGCTTGGCAAGCAGAGCTTCCAGTTTGACCAGCGCAGCTGAGAAGCCTTCAATGCCTTCTTTCAGCTTGTCGGTGGCCATGCGGTTTTCTGCGTGCATGCGGTCGAAGGCGGCCTTGTCTACGACGATCTTTTTGAGGGGCAGTGCGCCGGCTGCCTCCGGCGAGAGCTTGCGCGGCAGATCGGCTTGAGTCGATTCCAGCTCGGCCAGCAGTTGCGGCGAGATAGTGAGCAGATCGCAGCCGGCAAGCTCGCAAATCTCGCCAATGTTGCGAAAGCTCGCACCCATCACCTGCGTCTTATAGCCGAATTTCTTGTAGTAGTTATAGACATGAGTTACAGAAATGACGCCGGGGTCGTTCGCGCCCTGATAGTCCTTGCCCGTGTCTTTCTTGTACCAGTCGAGAATGCGGCCGACGAAGGGCGAGACCAGCGTGACGCCTGCGTCGGCTGCTGCGATGGCCTGATGCAGGCCGAAGAGCAGCGTCAGGTTGCAGTGGATGCCTTCCTTCTCCAGCACCTCGGCGGCGCGAATGCCTTCCCATGTGGAGGCGATCTTGACCAGCACGCGGTCGCGGCCAATGCCATCTGCGTCGTATTGCGCAATGATGCTGCGGGCCTGCGCGACGGTGGCCGCAGTGTCGTAAGACATGCGCGCATCCACCTCGGTGGAGACTCGGCCGGGAACGATGGCCAGAATCTTTTTGCCGAAGGCAACAGCCAGCCGCTGAAAGGCGAGATTGGCAATGGCCGCATCTGCCGCGCCCGCTCCCAATTCCTTGCGTGCGTCCAGCAAAACGCCGTCCACGATAGGCCGGTACTGCGGCAATTCGGCCGCGGCGGTGATCAGCGAGGGATTGGTGGTTGAGTCCTGGGGACGAAACTTGCCGATTGCTTCAATATCGCCGGTGTCGGCGACGACGATGGTATATTTGCGCAACTGTTCCAGCAGATTCTGCGGCATGTGACCTCCAAAAACGCCTTGGTGATTCAGGCACTTTCGGTTTTAGTTTACCTCCGTTTAGACTCATCCGGATGGTCAAGGTTGCACGGACTGCCGCGGCTCATCTTCCATCCGGTTGGAAGGTGTTGGCTAGTACGCCGAGTCCGGGGATGGTGACTTCTACTCGATCGCCAGCCTTGAGCGGGCCGACCCCGGAGGGGGTTCCGGTGAGCACGAGATCGCCGGGTTCGAGAGTCATTGCTGCGGTGATGTGAGCCAGCAACCTGGGAATCGGAAAGATGAAGTCGAGCGTCGAAGAGTGCTGGCGAAGCTCGCCGTTGACGCGCGTCTCGATCATTACACCGGCCTCGATGTCCAGCTCATCGCTGACGATCGGGCCGACTGGACAAAAAGTATCAAAGCTCTTGGCGCGGGTCCATTGACCATCTTTCTCTTGCAGGTCGCGGGCGGTAACGTCGTTGGCGAGAGTGAAGCCGCGCACAGCAAAGCGCCAATCCTTTTCGTCGAGATGACGGATGCGACGGCCGATGACGAGAGCCAGCTCGCCTTCAAAGTCCACGCGGGCAGAGGCTTGCGGCATGAGGACCACTCCGCCGGGAGCGAGCAGCGACGATGGGGCTTTCAGGAAGAGCAGCGGCTCGGCTGGAAGTTCGTGGCCCAACTCTTTTACGTGTTCGCGATAATTGCGGCCGACGCATACGATCTTCGAAGGTGTGACGGGCGGCAGCAGTACGGCGGCGCTGAGGGGTATGGGCTGGAAGTCGGAGGCGGCTGGGGTAGCTCGTTCGAGTTCCAGGCGAATGGCAAGATCTTCTTCGGGGGCGGGGGCGATTCCCACGATCCAAGGCTCGCCGGTGCGATCTCCCACAATGCCATAGCGGGTTTGATTTTCGAAATGGAAGCGGCAGTATTTCATGGGGAATCCTCAATCGTGCGGCAAAGGCGGTCAGGGGTTGGGAACGGTCTCCCCGGTCTCGGCTGAGCGGGCGCTCTCATGGCCGTTCTGGCCGATGGCGCTAACGGCGTAACGGTAACTGTGTCCCGGCAGAACCTGCGCGTCACGGAAGGCTGGGGCGAACAACAGTCCGGCTGGCGAGATGCGCTGCCATGCCACCTCGCCTTCGCCCACTTTCTCAGATCGATAGACTGCGTAGCCAGACAGGTCGGCGTCGGTGACGGGTTGCCAGCTCAGATCGATTGCCGGAGCTGCGCCGTTTTCGCCGGCTGTGGCCACTGCGGCCAGGCCAGTGGGAATCTCAGGCGGAAAAACATCCAGCGCTTGCACGCGCACCGGAGCGGAAAGCTCGCCGGCCAATTCCAGGGTTTTGCCATCTACCGTGACACGGGCTACGCGCTGGCCGCGGTATTCGTAGCTCTGGCCGAATTGGATGCTCTTGTCGAGCGCGCGACAGAAACCCGCACCTGCTTCGGGTACGCAGTTATCCACAATCAGATTCTCTTCCAACGGCTCGGGCCGGGGCGCGAGCAGTCCCTCTTTGGGCTTGGCGGCAGGCGGAGTGAGCAGTTTGCGGTGCAGGCGGATGGCTGAGGAGTCCGGCAAGCCTAGGGTCGTCCAGCGCAGCGCCACGCCGTGCTTGCGCACCTCGGCGGAGAGGCCGGCGATCGGCGCTGGAGCTTCCCCTGCCAGCACTTGTGCGGGGTTCGACTGGCCAGCCGAACGGCCATTATGGTTTCTGAGTTCGACAAAATAGGTGAGTGGACGCGGCGAACCGGCGGCAAGCGCGGCGGGAAGCGTGTCGGTGAATGCGCCACCGGAACCAGGGGCTAACTGCAAATCACCTCCAGCCACATCGCAGGTGTCGGCTTCGCCCTGCTTCCGGCAGATGCGCACAGCAACATTGCCGTTCAGCAGCAGCTTATCGGTGTTTCTTTTGGGCATGGTCCAGGTAAGGGAAACCTGGCTGCCTGCACGGGCGGCGGCGAGATCTGTGACCGGGTTCGGCAGATTCAACGATGGTGGCTGTGGCGCCCCTGGCGTTCCGCATCCGGCGAAAACGAAAGAGGCAGCCATGCCGGCGACCAGCGCAGCTCGTTGAGCCTTATGAATCATCACCCTCCCAGTCTATCGGAGCGGTGCGGTTTTCAGGCCCTAGAGTCTTCGCAGCCGTGCGCAGGCGTCGTCGAGATCGGGGTCTTTTTTGGCAAAACAGAAGCGCAGCAGGTTTTCGCCGTGACCGGAGCGGAAGAAGGCCGATCCCGCTACGGCGGCGACTCCGGTTGCGGCCAGCAGATGGCGGGCTTTTTCGGCGGCGGTCTTGCCGGGAAGATGGCTTGCGCCGGCCAGAACGTAGTAGGCTCCGGCCGGGACACCAGGCTCAAGGCCGGCGTCGCGGAGCGCCGAAAGAATCCGGGCGCGTTTGGACTGGTAATCGGCGGCGAGCTGCGCGTAGAAGCTGGGCGGTAGCTCTTCGAGCCCGGCGGCAGCACCGTGCTGGAAGGCCGAGGGAGCGCAGACGTAGGTGAGGTCGTGGAAGTAAGCCATGGCTCCCACCCATCGGGCATCGGCCAGGACGTAGCCGAGCCGCCAGCCAGTGACGCTAAAAGTTTTTGAAAAGCCGGAAATGGTGATCGTCCGCTCTTTCATACCGGGCAGCGAGGCGATCGGGATATGTTGCGCGCCCTCGTAGACGAAGTACTCATAAATCTCATCGGTAAAGATGAAGAGATCATGCTCCTGTGCGAGAGCGGCGATGGATTCGAGCTCGACGCGGGCGAAGACCTTGCCGCTTGGGTTTGCCGGGGTGTTGAGGATCAACGCGCGTGTGCGTGGGGTGATGGCGGCGCGGAGTGCGTCCAGATCAAGAGCCCAGTCCGGTTCGGCCACTGGAACGAAGACCGGCGTTACCCGAAGAGATTGAAGAGTCGAGACATGGTAGCCGTAGAAAGGCTCGAAGAGCAGCACCTCGTCCCCGGGATTCAGCAGGGCCATGGCGGCGGCGTGCAGGCCACCAGTGGCCCCCGAGGCGACCAGGATCTCGCTCTCAGGGTCGTAGTCGAGACCATAATCGCGGCTCTGCTTCTGGGCGATGGCGTTGCGCAGGCGGGCGATGCCGTCGAGGCGGGTGTAGATGTTGTAGCCATCGTGGATAGCCTTGATTGCGCCCTCCTGAACCGGCGCGGGGACGGGCGTGTCGCAGACGCCCTGCGCCAGGTTGATGCCGCCGATCCGGTCGCACTCGACGCTCATGGCGCGAATCTCCGACTGCACCGCGGCAGGGGCCAAGTGGCTGAGGGTGAGACGAGAAGCAAGCTGAGATGAAGCGGCAACGGGCTCTTGGGCGGCGGGATTGGGCATCGACAGTATCCTTGTGTTCTCATCTTACATAGGGGCGCAAATGCGGCGGCAAGACGGCGAAAGCGTAGAATTCGACTTTTATGCATGAACTTTCCATCGTTTCGAGTGTTGTTGAGTCGGTGACCGAGGCGCTGGCAGCCTTGCCTGATTCGTCAAGGGGCGCGCGGGTGCTTGAAGTGCGGCTGCGTGTGGGGGCACTGGCGTCGGTGGTGACTGAGTCGCTGGAGTTCTGCTACGGGATTGCCAGCGAAGGGACGCCTCTCGAGGGTTCGCGGCTGGTGGTCAATGTGCTGCCGGTGGTGATGCACTGCGAGGCGTGTGCGGAGGATGTGGAGCTCGTGGGAGTGCAGAGCTTTCGCTGCCCGCGCTGCGGCGAGCCGTGCTCGGAGATGCGGCAGGGGCGCGAACTGGAAATCGAATCGTTTGAAATTGACGAGATGAGCGAAGCTGAGGTGAAGCCATGACCACCCGAATTGTCGAGCTGCGGCGGGGAATTCTAAAGAAGAACGACGAGCTGGCCGCGGGGCTGCGGGCAAGTTACGCGACGGCAGGCGTGCTGGTGTTGAATCTGGTTTCAAGCCCCGGCACGGGCAAGACCGCCTTTCTGGAGCGGACTTTGCGCGAGCTGAAGGCGCGCGGCGCGCGGGTGGCGGCGCTGGTGGGGGATCTTGAGACCGACAATGATGCGCGGCGACTGGCCGCGAGCGGCGCTCCGGTGCGGCAGATTAACACCCATGGAATCTGCCACCTGGACGCCGAGATGATCGGCAAGCATCTGGATGGCTGGGAGGGAGTCCTGCTGGGTGGGCTCGATTATCTGTTCATCGAGAATGTCGGCAACCTGGTCTGTCCGTCGAGCTACGATCTGGGCGAAAAGATTCGCGTGGCGCTGCTCAGCGTGACCGAGGGCGAAGACAAGCCGCTCAAGTATCCGACGCTCTTCAACTCGGCCGACGCGGCGGTGATCACAAAAATGGACATCGCCGAACCCTGCGGCTTCGATCGCGAGACGGCGCTCAAGAACATCAACGAGATACGGCCGGGGATACGCATTTTCGAAACCTCAGCAAAAACCGGCGCGGGGATGGAAGAGTGGCTGGAGTATCTGGCAGTGGAGCGGGGCGGGCGAGGACAGTAAGGTCCGATTTTCCGCAGCCTCGCGATCAAGAGTTCGAGGATCTCTCTTTCGATGCAATCTCCGCTCTTATGAAGTTGACTCCCTCAAGCAGGGCAGAGAAGGTCTGGTCGATCACAAGGTCGTAGGGTATGTATTCCAATGTTCCGAAGATTCCTTGATTGAAAGTTGCGCCATCCTCAAGCAGCACCACTACCCGCAAATCACGAGCGTTTGCATCAACTAACTCGTCGCGAATCCACTTCGACTCCCCTGCTTTAGTGATAACAGCAATGACGAAATCTACGTCGGCTCTAAGCCTCGCCTTGACTTTGTCTTCAACCCTGCGCGGTTCGAATTGTTCGCCTGTCACCCACTCAATGCGCAACGCGGCCAGCAAGCGTTTCAGCCGGTCCACTTCGGTGATAGTGTGGGCATCGTCGAATTTAAAGGATATAAAGCACTTTAGGGTCCTCGGAATACGCCTGTAAATGTTCTCCAGAACTGCCGATACCTTCGATTCGACCTCTGCAAGAGCAGGATCGCCTGTTTGTTCCAATCCAAGATTTGACACGAATCGTTCCCGACAGCGCATCGACTCTTCATCAGGCACGCAACAGGAAATCACACCGGCAGCCGTCGATTTGCAGAACATGAAGACGCGCTCAGGGCGGAGAGAGGTAGAAGGTGTACTGGCGCTCAAGGCGAGGTTGATATTGTTAAGGTCGGTTACCAATTGAAGGTTCTCAACGCTAATTTTGACTTCGTCAGTTACAACCGAGCCACCTATGTTGCGAGAGTGAGTCACGAGAATTACAGGATCCGGGCCGAGGACTGCGGTCGCTGCCTGCTCGAATGCTCTTTTGAACTCTCCCACTTGAAGCGTCTTGGATTTGTAGAAACGATGTGATTCCATATCTGGCTGAAGAATAACACTGGGAAAGCGCCTCGGCGAGTTTCCACCGCACGGCCTCCCGAAGAAAAGTGATCCAAATCACTCTATACACCTCCCCAAGGACGGTATAACTTAAAACCATGTGTCTTGCGATTCCGGGAAAAGTCGAGGAAATCATCACCGAGGGCGATCTTCGTTTAGGCTTGGTGAACTTTGGCGGCATTCGAAAGAAGGTCTGCCTGGACTACGTACCGGAGGTCGAGGTCGGCGACTATACCATTGTCCACGTTGGCTTTGCGCTCTCCAAGATCGATGAGGAGACGGCGCTCCAGACGCTTGAGGACTTCCGGGCGATGGGTATGCTGGATGAGGAACTGGCCAGCGAGGA
>JBEKOA010000113.1:0-15178 GCA_049522255.1 Occallatibacter sp. | reverse complement strand
CTATCCAACTCGCAGGATCTGCTGGAGCTGCCCACTCCGAAACTGAGCCTGTCTCTTGCCATGCCGAAGAAACTCGGAAAGTTTAGCCAGTTAATTTGGCGTTCAGATCGGCACTCTGAATGCACAATAAATGGTGCAACTCCCGTCCGGTTTCGGTCCGCCCCCCCCACCCAAATGAGCCCAATTTTCGCCGATTGACCACGATTGAGTGCGAAAAAGACACAGCCTTGCAAGCCTGTTGAAAACAGGATTAATCTACTGAAAAAGTTGGCTTTATTGAGGAGAGTTTGGAGGCGCGGGCCGGGATCGAACCGGCGCATAAAGGTTTTGCAGACCTCTCCCTTACCACTTGGGTACCGCGCCTTGGCAGGGCTGCCTTTAAATGTAGTCGCTCCATGCCGCCGTAGCCAACCCGGCTGGCGCCGGAGGGCGGAATGGAGCGGGAGACGAGATTTGAACTCGCGACCCTCGCCTTGGCAAGGCGATGCTCTACCACTGAGCTACTCCCGCTTAGTGCAAGATTGAGTATACCGGGCGGCCTAAATCAGGTCAAACCGCTGCGGGTGTTCCGTTCGTGCTCCGGTCTGCGTTCCAGGATGACAGGTTGGAGCGCGAGCCGCTTTCCACGCGCACGATTTCGCCGTCGCGCATGTGCAGAATGCGGCTGGCAATCGAGGCCGCTTCAGGATTGTGCGTGATCATCAGCGTTGTCTGGCCCAGTTCGCGGTTGGAGCGCAAGAGCATTTGCAGCACCGCGTCGGAGCTTTTGGTGTCGAGGTTGCCGGTGGGTTCGTCGGCCAGCACAATGGCGGGGCGAGTGATCAGCGCCCGCGCGATGGCGACGCGCTGCTGCTCGCCTCCGCTCAACTCGCTGGGCCTGTGCTGAAGCCGCCCCCGGATCGACAGCAGATCGCTGAGATGGTCGAGATACTCTCGGTCCAGCGGAGTCTTTTTGCCATCTTTGGCGCGGCCGCTGACCTCGTGGGCGATCTCGATATTGCCCATGGCCGAGAGCGTGGGCAGCAGGTTGAACTTCTGGAAGACGAATCCGATGCGGTGCTTGCGCAGTTTGGTGCGCTCGCCGTCGTTGAGCAACGCAAAGTCTACGCCGTCGATGACCACGCGGCCTTCTGTTGCCTGGGTAAGCCCGCCGAGCATGTAAAAGAGAGTAGACTTGCCCGAACCGGAAGGGCCGACAATGGCGACAAACTCTCCCGGCTCGACGGCCAGCGAGACCTTGCGCACCGCGGTGACCTGGATTCGGCCAGCCGCATAAACCTTGGTCAGGTTTTCGGCAAGAATGATCGGCGTAGGATTTTCGGGCTGCACACTTTCATTGTAAATGGGCGGATTCGGGGGTTGGCAGCTCGACCGATTTCGCGCTGAAGTTGTCTAAAAGTCATTGGTAATCAGCGGATTGGCTGCATTCCGAAAACAAGGATGGAAATTATATGCAAGATTTTGAAAATATAAATAGGGGGGTGGGGTGCCGCAGCGGGGATCAGAGAACAGAAAATAGAAAAGCCCGCTCCTGTGGTCGTTGTTCATCTTTGTATTGTGCGCCGAGGGAGGGATATTCTCTGCAAAATCATCCACTGTGCAACGGGCGGCAGAGTTCCGTGCGTTAGCATGGTGGCGATGTCCCAACACCCAAAAGAGGAGCAACTCGTATGCGCATTCCAATTCGGTGGGCCATTGTAGCGTCATCCCTTTCGATCCTTCTTGTCACTCCGCGGCAAGCGGTGGCCTGGGGCAACACCGGCCACGAAGCCGTCGCGTATGTCGCCTGGCAACAGATGACGCCGGCGGCGCGGGCGCGGGCGATCGAACTGCTGAAGCAAGTGCCAGCGCTGCACAACGCCAACAACACCAAAACGATTCCCGGTTATGCGGAATGGGTCGCTGACCTCCCGGCCGGTCTTTCGCAGGACGAACGGAATCTCTACCTCTTCATGAGGGCCGCGACCTGGCCGGACACGATCAAACACCAGTGGCTCATCGACTCCGACACGCCGCCTAAAGGCAGGACGACCGAGGTCCACATCGGCTTCACGGATAAGGAGAGCCATGGGTACTGGCACTTCGTCGACAGCGCTTTCGCCTCGGACGGGTCGAAAGTGCCGGCGACTCCCGTCCCCAATGCGGCTACTCAGATTGTTGCGCTGCGCCAGTTCATCGCTTCAAATGAAGACGATCCGCTGAAGGCTTACGATCTTGTCTGGCTTGAGCATCTGGTCGGGGATATCCATCAGCCGCTTCACGGATCCACCCGTTACTTCGCTGGCGCGTCGGATCTGGGAGGCAACGATGTTCCGATCGAGCTCACTACGGCAATGAAAAAGACCTTTGAAGGCACTCTTTCAACGAGCGCGCCGAGCGAGCTTCATGCCTTTTGGGACGATCTTCCGGGCGAGGGCCAGCCGGCGGCTGCTCTGCCCCTGGCGGCTGCCTTTGCAAAGAACCTGCCTAGAGCCGCAGCAAGCAAGGTTGCCGTGATCGACCCGGCGAAGTGGGCGGCGGAGTCGCTGGCGCTGGCGAAGAAGGACTCGTATGCGCCGCCGATCGGCGATAGTCCGAAGCCGGCCAGCGGCTCGGCTTACCTTATAACCACCGCCTATTACGACCAGGCTATGCTCGACGCGAAGAACCGTATTGCGCTAGCCGGGGCACGGTTGGCCAAGCTGCTCAATGAGGACTTGAAGTAGCTGACATTGACCGAGGGGCTATTCACCTTTCACAGGTCCGGGAATCCGGAACTGGAGAACCGCCATTTCGCGTGAATCCGTCCCAGGACCAAAGATTGCGTTCTTCAGTTCGCTGAGCTGACTCCGGTGGACCTTTCTAATCGATACTCGTTATAGGCCAACCCAAGAGAATTTATTGAAAAACAAAAATATATTATCGATATTCATATAATCGTTATTGACAATCAATAAACAACGATTCACAATAATAAGGTCTTGTTGGGGATACTATGAACCTCATTGGTCCGAAGTCAATTGCTTCGAAACTCCATCTAGCGGTCAAAGTGCTGTTTTTTCTCGCAACTGCAGGTGTTCTGGTCATGTCAATCGCTCCAGTTCTTCCCTACAGTTCTCTTCGGCATTTGTCGTTTGATGTCCGAAGTGGCCCTCTGGAATTCTCTTTCGATATGCTTCGAGGCACCGAGGCGAAATGGTGGATCTGGGCTATGGAACTCGTCTCACGAATCTGCCACGCGGCGGTTCTCTATCTGATGATGCGAATTTTGGATCCCGTTGGAGCCGGGGAGCCGTTTCATCAAAGAATACCGAGTCGCTTGCGAATGATCGGCTGCGTTGTCGTGATCGGCTCCCTACTGCGAACGGTCTTTTGTGCCGCATTGTTGAACCTGGGCACGGTGGTCGAATCAGGGGCACGATTCTCCTGGGCTATCGATATCGACGCGATCTTTATGGGAATCTTGCTCGTGATACTCGCTGAGGTTTTTCGCCGCGGCTACGTACTCAAAACAGAAAGCGAACTCACAGTATAGGTAAAAGGCTATGGGGATTCGTGTTCATCTCGACCGGGTCATGCTCGAACGAGGTATCTCTCTGACGGAACTTGCCGGTCGTGTAGGAATTACGTTGGCAAACCTATCCATTCTGAAGAGCAACAAGGCAAAAGCCATTCGATTCTCCACTCTTGACGCTCTGTGCGAAGAACTGCACTGTGCTCCGGGAGATATTTTGAAGTATGAGATATGCGCTGAAGAGACGGAATGAATTTGAGCGTCCTCTGACAAAGATAATATTCCTTGCCGAGGTGAAAGCAACTCCGCGGTAGCTCTCGCGCATCGTGGGTGCAATCCCGCAGACACTAAAGCCCCGATGTTTTATGACCCTTTTCGGCACGACTGAAGTCGTGCCCTGTTACAGAGGAATGCTCGCAAATTCCACGGGATCAGATGTTTACACAATCCGCTCCGTTTTTTGTGCTGAATCTGTGCTACGGGCGCTCGCGAGGTCTGCGCTTCACAAGGGAGAAATTCGGGCGGCCGACCCTCCGTTGGCGGTGATACAGGATGAACGTGCAGCGGAGACGCATTCGAGTCGTCCTCGCTATTCCGACCGCAGGTAATTGATATGTCTATCAAGCCGCCCTATACCCATCACCCAAGAGGACCAAAGGAAACACACACCATGAAGAACTGTCCATCCGTGCATCTTTATCACGGGTTCGACTGATGTAGTCATGGGGAAGGGACTTTCTTCTGTTTGACAGGCGATATAGGTGCAAGGATGAGTTCTAACTGTTTCCAAGATGCCGTCGAAGATGAACAATGACGTGCCATTATTCTTTCCCTCTACTATGTTCCAGGCTTGTGAGATACCGAGGCGGGAAAACCAGCGTGGCAGAGGTGCAGGAATTTTGGGACTGGAGGTAATAAACCACCATTGTGGAGGTGCGGTAGGTCCTATGTATCGGAAACCCCACCTCGAGGCGAGTCGACGCATAGCGCGAGCCCGAAAAAAGTACATGATGCGTAGCGCGCCAAGAATAGCGACTACTACGAAAACTACTTTGAGTAGTGTCACATCCGCCATTTTAGCGGACGTGTGGTCGCCGAAGATGAAATCTCGGCCTGTTCATGCCGCGGTTTTGCTCCGGACTTCTGTGCTAATTTGTGCTAACGACCTGGGATTTGTGGGCGTCATGGGCATTTGGGACATTGCAGAATCAGTAAGTTGCGTGTTTTCAATCTCCGCTTAAGTCGTGCCCTGACACAATGCGGCATTTTTGAGACAGGCTCTGGCCCGCGCCCCTCCGCGCCTTCCAGGCTACCGCTGCGATGCACTAAAATGAAGAGGAAGCAATCTCCGACATAGGATTCCCCTCTTATGACTGAAGCACTGAAATCTACACTCGTCTCAGCTCTTGAAGCGGCCGCCGCGCAGGCTGGTCTGGTTCTCGTTTCGACCACGCAAGGCGCTGACTCGAAGGGCCGCCCTACGGCTGTCTTTGAACTCGGCCTGGCTGGCACGCCGTCGGGGCTGCCCGGCGCGGACGCCGCCAGCCGGACGCTGAAACTGGAGCTGAGCGAGGGCTTTGAGTTCGACAAGCCGGAGCTGCTGCCTGCGATGACGGCTCATCTGGCCAGCGAGGCCAAACGGCTGCGCAATCCACGGCCCGAATGCTACGTTACGCTGGGCGGGCTGCCGGTGGCCTTTGGGCAGTTTCAGTGGCCCTTTCATCGCTCGACCTCCGGCGCCGACACTTACATCGTCCATGGCGACTTGAACCTGGCGGATGGCGGGGCGCACAATCTTCATGCCAAGGTGGCTGCCTCGGTGACGCTGACCTTTGCCGAGATCGTGCCGGCCATGGAGCAGCCGTATGCGGAGACCTTTGTCTACAACGCCGTCCGCAAGGTGGTGGACCTGGGCCAGCTTGAGTTTTTGAAGTCCGGCAACCGGCAACCGGTCCCGGTGACAACGCGTTACTACAGCCGCTGGCAAAAGAAGTTCCTCTTTACTGAAACGAACGACGAGGAGCGGCTGCAGTACCTGCTGCGCAAGGTCTACTGGCTCAGCGGTGTGCTGGGCGAAGGACAGCCGGTGTGGATTGCCGATCCGAGGGATGCGCAATACCTGAATACGACCGAGGCGGATCTGCTGCGCATGGCAGGAAGCAAGGCGGGCGAGGGACTGGTCGTTCTGGATGGCGAGTTTGCCGCCGCCACGCTAAAGCTGATGGCGCGCAAGCTGGATTACGAGAAGAAGCTGGAGGCCGCGCTCAACTTCACCAAGCCGCAGTTCAACGAGTCGATGCGCGCTGGACACGCCAATATGTGAGGATTTGAGGCGGCCGAAATCCTTCTCCAGTCCCCAGGGTTTTCAATCCAGACAATCTTTTCCGGAATAGAGGAAATATTTCTCTTGACAGCTATCACTCTATAAAGTAGAGTACTCCTTATTGGGGAGAAATTCCAGCGAGAACGCCCCGGACACAAAGAGTTTGCATGGATTTCTCCCAAGATCTTTCACCAGATCAGGACCGATGTCGCTCATTTGCTCTATATTTCAGAGTTCTCTGAGGTATTTGACAGTCACTCAATTCAACCACAGGAGGCAATATGACTCGCAGATTCTTCGCAGCAACCATCGGCGTCCTCGCCATTTTGGCGGCGATTTCCCTTACCCCAGTCCTCGCTCAGCAGGCTTCATCAACGGGCTCGGCGGCGCAGAGCGCCACTCAGCCGAACACGACGCTTGCACTCGGCAAGCTTGAGGCCACGATGAGCCTGGCAGATCCTGACAGCGCGGAGTTCGGCGCTGCCGTCAACGATTATTGGAAACTGATTGTCGCGAGCAATGACGGCCCTCGCGTCTACGACTTTTTCAGAGCTCTGACCGCAGAGCGGAAAACCTCTAGCGCAACGCTGCTGGCGCAACGCGCCTCGGCGGCCTGCTACTACATGGCATGGCTCGCCCAGGCAAATCTGATGGAAACCTATGGGTCGCGGGTGACGCAGATTGACGCGCAGGCTCGCGCCGACTTTGACCAGGCACTGAAGCTCGATCCGGAGAACTTCTCCGCTCTTTACGGCTATGCGATCTATGAGGGGTATCGGCCTGGAGGAAAGGCGCACCAGAGGGAGTTGCTCAATCGGCTGGACGCCATGCGCGCGTCACGGCCCTACTTCCCCTGGCAGCTTGTGGATACGCTCGAGAAGACCGGCAAGCCCGAATAACAGCCTGGAGACCGCTGCGGGCCGGGGACATTCCTCTCTGGCCCGCCAACCTCTTAGAGCGGTGCGCCGCAGCCTGCGCAGAAGCGTGCGGATTGTGGATTGGTGAGTCCGCAGCGCTGGCAGGCTGTCAGCGTGCCGGGTTGCGCCGCCGGAGGGACGTTCACCGTGACGTTGAATGGCTGGCCCCAGCCGGGCGCCGCAATCCCCAGCATCCCCGCGATTCCAGCCGCCTGGATGGCATTGAATTCCCGGACACGGCCGGGCATGAAAAAGCACTCGATAAAGCCAAGCACCGTGGTAAAGCCCGTCCAGAAGAAGCAGCAGTAGAGAACGCCCAAGCCAATGCGGCGCAGATAGAAGTGGTGAACGCCGAAGGTGCCAAGAAAGAGCGCCAGCAGGATCCCCACTACCTCATCGCGACGTACCGCTTCGTACTGCTGGTAAAAGATCGCTTGCGCGTTGGGATAGGTCTGGCCGCTCATGAGTGGTTCTCCTTGCTCTGTTCTGGATTCTACATACGCTCACAGAGCTTTGCGGGTTCCACCGGGCTATTGGGGAGAGATGGGGGCTTCAATAGTCGCACCGGCCCATCCTTCCGCAGCATCCAATGGGACATGAGTACACCAACTCCGCCCGCAGCCGCCAGCGGCGCCTTCCTGATCGGCGGCAACCTGCCCGTTTACCGGATGGGTTATGGAACCATGCGCCTGGTGGGCGAAGGCGCCTGGGGAGAACCGGCCGACGCAGCCGAAGCTCGCCGCGTTTTGCGCCGGGCTGTTGAATTGGGCGTCACGCTCATCGACACCGCGGACGCCTATGGACCGGAGATTGCCGAGCGGCTGATCGCCGAGGCACTCCACCCTTACCCTCCCGCCCTGGTCATCGCCACCAAGGGCGGAATCACGCGGCAGGGGCCTGGAAAGACCGAGTTTGTGGGCCGCGCCGGCTACCTGATCCAATGCGTGGAGATGAGCCTGCGCCGGCTGAAGCTGAGCCATATCGACCTCTATCAATTCCATCGCATCGATCCACGGACTCCGCTGGAAGAGTCGCTGGGCGCGCTGAAGCGAATGCAGGAGCAGGGCAAGATCCGCCACATCGGCTTGAGCGAGGTTAGCCCGGCGGAGATTGAAGAGGCGGGAAAGATTGTCGGTGTCGTCACTGTCCAGAATCGGTACAGTCTGGCCGACCGGCGCCATGAGGAGACGCTCAACTACTGCGAGCGGCAAGGGATTGGCTTCCTGCCCTGGTATCCGATCAATGCCGGGAAGTTATTGAAGTCCGACCAGCCTTCGGCCGAGACACTGGCCCAGGTCGCTGCGCGGCACTCGGCGACAGTCGCGAAGCTTTCGCTGGCCTGGCTCTTGCAGCGGTCGCCGGTGATGCTGCCGATTCCAGGCACATCGAAGGTAGAGCATTTGGAAGAGAATGTCGCTGCGGCCGGCCTGAAGTTGAGCGCGGAGGAATGGGCGGAGACAGAGCGGCTATTGGATGCCTCGACCGGAGCGGCTATGCCGGCGTGAGATCGGCCATCGCCATCGGATGCAAGGATGCATCCGTAATCTCGGTGGAGCCTTCGATCTTCACATTGCAATCACGATGCAGGCAAAACATGTTGAAGCTGCCAGTGTTTCCGTATGCATTTTCCTTGTTCGCACGGAAGTTGCCGGGGTTGTAGAGCTGAGGGATATGCCACCAGAGCCGGTAATCATGGTCCATCAGCCACTGAATCAGTGCGGCGGATTTCACCACGCGGTCGTTTTCGACGTAGAGGGCCGGATGACAGCGCGCAATGGTGCTTTTTGCACCCTTTAGAACCTCTAACTCGAAGCCCTCGACATCGATCTTGACCAGCGCTACCGGGGTCTGCTGAACCAGCTCATCCAGCGTGTGGCATGGAGCGGTGACCACCGCAGAGATACCACCCTGCGCGGACATGGAGACACCGCCGAAGTTTCCTTCACGGCGATAGTCGGGCGCAGAAAACGTGACCACTCTCGGCTCGCTTCCGCAGGCGTAAGGCAGCGCCAGCACGTTCATCAGGCCGTTGACGGCGAGGTTGGCGCAAAGCTGCTGAAAGATCACCGGCTGTGGCTCGAGGGCCAGCATCGTCCGGCCTTGCCGGGCCAACTCCATGGCTAGAGGCACAGTATGTGCGCCCATGTTGGCGCCGATGTCGACGACCAAGCCGGGGAATCGAAGCAGCCAGAGCAGTAGATCGATCTCCTGTTCGCAGCATTCCCCATAGCGCAGATAGGCCTGGCCCATGTAGATGTCGTTGGAGTTGACCAGCATGGTTCCGTGGCGCGTGGAGACAAGCTGGTATGGAGCGGCGATGGCAACTTCAGGCATGAAGGGCGCTTTTCTTTTGGGACAACTGCCGGGAGAAGATGCAGAAGTCGGGCCATTCGAGATCGAGTCGAATTGGAAAAGCGCAATGCGGAAGCGATACCCTGCAGCGACTCCCGGCCAGCAACCGACGCGAGCGGGCCAATCTCTTGCCGGTGATCGGACGAACGACTCCCCAACGCCAAATAGAGCAGATAGAATGGATGGAACGATTTAACCGCTTTGACCCCGGAGGTTTGGATGCAATCCCGTCTTTTCTGGCTTATTGCGTTTTTGGGCTTTTCTTCTGTTCTACACGCCCAATGGGACAAACCTGCGCACTACCAGATCTACGGAGGCTATAGCTTCCTCTCCAACTCACTGAATGGAGTCCCTGGTTCCCATCAGCCGCTGAACGGATGGGATGCCGCCGTAGCCTTCCCGGCCTGGCACGGCGTGCGTTTCAAGATCGATACATTCCGATACTCGGGGACCAATCTGGGAGCGCCGCAACAGGTGTACTTCATCATGGGCGGCGGGCAATATAACCGGCGTGTGGGAAGAGAGATTGTCTTTGTGGAGGGATTGGCAGGAGACGGGGGCATCAACCGGAACTGGGGCGCGAACAAATCTCCCGGCGGAACTGCCTCATTCTCAACCCTGGTGGGCGGCGGCCTGGACACACCGCTTACGCGCCATATTGCTTTCCGCGTGGACGGCTGCTATCAGTACGCCTATTTTGCCCTTCTCGGCCCCTCGCCAAATTTCATCCCGTACCGGATTCCCGGATTGCCCACCAATTTCGGCCGCATCTCCAGCGGATTAGTATGGCAGTTTTAGGGCACCTGAACTGAAATGCGAGGGTTCGGCGCTACTTGCCAAGGTGGTAGCATATCCCTCCGTTATAGGTCATCGAATCCAGCCCAGGGTTACTCGGCACGACGAAGGCATCGGAAAAATGAATGTCGGCGTAGCCAACGCGCAGATCGAGCTTCTTCGTCAATCTGAATTGCGTTCCAATACCAAGCTGCAAGAGGAGATTCCCATAGGACGCATCCTGTGAAAGTGCCTTTTTGTCGAAGAAGATGATTCCACCTTTGGCGATGAAATAGGGCTTGATGGTCTTGTTGCTTCTCCACATCATGCGAAGACCAATCGGCGAGAGCGCCACTCCGTACGCTGTCTCCTTGGTTTGGGTCAGGGGGTCGCCAAAGGCATCGGTTTTGGCCGGCTGGCGCAGGATGGACACCGGCAAGGCTTCCGCAACATAGTCCATGCGCGCACCGATAAAGTTGCCCCATGTGTGACGGTCGTATTCCACACCACCGGTATAGAGTTCGCTCCACCAACTGTAGCCAAAGATGGTGTAATGGCCGAAGGAACCCTCTCCTTCAAAGATCACTTCGCTTTCCGGGGACTGCGCGACTGCGGTCTTTTTCCCAACCGCGGCTTCAGGAGCTTGCGCCTGTGCGAATTGCGGCACAACGAGGCAGAGCGCAGCCAGCATGAAAAGGCCGTTGATGAGAAATGTCGCAGCGAGACGATGTTGATTGTGCCCTGTTGCGAAGAGGGATTTACGAGGTTGTGTGTTCGGCAAGGCTCACCCGTATGCTTGAGATGACAGATTTACTCGAAAAATTGATTCGCCTTAGCTTAACTTCTTCTTCACTCGTTCCACAAGCACGATGTTCCTGGCTGAATCGGCCCACCAGAATCCAGGTGCCCCAGTTCCAAGATCCCAGCATCCGAGGGGTACCGGAGGTACCGTCAACTCATCGGTCAGACAAATGTCAATGCACAAGCGCAATCTCAATATGGCGGTGAATGGTGTGCGGCTGCGGAACACCGCACTTAGTCAGCGCTGCATCATCGCATGTGCGACTGCTCGTCACCACTGGGTTATCCATGCTTGCGGAAAGTATTCTGCCGTCCGCCGTGCTTACGATGATTGTGACGTCAAAAGTCTCCTTGCCAACTCCCGCCTCGAACTTTCCATCATCTGACTTCTTTACTTCGACCCAATTGTTGGCCGTATCTGCAACGGGCGCCTGCATCCACTCCGCGGGAAGCTGCAGGTTGGGATGGGATGGCGGTACATGATGGACGACGACGACAGCCGTTTGCTTTACCGGGTCGATCGACTGAAGGTTCAGGTCAAAGTCGATTTGATCCTTTCCCACAATCACTTGATTGCCATCGGCCCATGAACTGGTCTGCGGATTTGGCACGTAAAAGTGATCTCCAGCGTGCTGCAAGATTCCGACCTTATTGACGAGCCACAGGTCAACGTAAAAGGTCATGAAATCGAGAATTGGCCCGGACATCTTCGGGTCCGTCTTGCCCATGTCGGGCGCGGAGGGCGTCCAGTTGGGATCGAGCGAAAGAGTTTCGCGAAATTGAGCCATCGCCGGCGTCAGCTTGATGGGCTGCCCGTTGGAGGTCATACCGCTCCAGCGAAACTCCTCGACGGTACTGCCGTTGACCGTCTTTTTCGCCGTGCCGGAGACGTCGGCGGTGTAATGCCAGTCCTCATTGGTCGCGGTCATGCGGTAGGTGAGCGTCTCTCCGTCGCGATAGTGGCGCGTGAGTGGACCACTAACTGGCGCGGGTGCTTGCGCGGAGACGAGCGTGGAGGCGAGAAGAACTGCGAGTGCTACGAACAAATATCTCATTGGGCTTTCCTCGATATGCCTTGGGTGAAGAACTGCATTTGCTGGCGAACCACTTGGTAAGTTTGCTTGAAGGGCGGGCCCTCGACAGCCCAGAGAGCCGTCAGACCCAGATGCATGGTTTTGAAGCTCATGATGAGCTGCGGAAGATCGATATCGGACCGCAGAGCACGACGTTCTGCGAGCGCGGAAAAGAGCGATTGAAGCGGCGGATCGACGTACTTCTGCATCTCGACCATGTACGGAATGAAGCGCGCGGTATCGATGAACATCTGCGCCAGAAACACACGCACGAAAGCGTGATAGGGCTCTTTCAATCGAAAGTGCAGAAGAATGTAATCGGCAAGGACGCGGTGGACCGGCCGCTCTCCTGGCTTGAAGCGGGCGATCTTGGGCGCCATGCGCGCCTCCAGGTCGGCCATGAATGCCACCACAATGTCCTCTTTCGTGGCGAAGTAGTTGTAGATGGTGCCCTTGCCGACATCGGCAGCCGCAGCAATCTCTTCGATGGTTACGGCATCGAGGCCGCGGCGCGAGAAGAGGTTGATCGCCGTGGATAATATCTGAGCCCGGGCGGCAATCTTCTTTCGTTCGCGCCTGGACTCGACTATGGTCATATATGACTACAGTCATAATACAATCTTTCCCGAATGTCAAGCAAGTGAGCCGCCAGTGCAAACAAAAGAGCCGTGACCCCTTGCAGGGCAGCGGCTCCAAACTGGAACGATGAGGCGGTCGAAAACCTGCCGGAGTTACATTTCTTTTGCGCCTTCTACGAAGGCTTTGAGTTTGCGTGAGCGGCTGGGATGGCGGAGCTTGCGCAGGGCCTTGGCTTCAATCTGCCGGATGCGTTCGCGCGTCACCTGGAAGCTCTGGCCAACTTCTTCCAGGGTGTGTTCGGAGCCGTCTTCGAGGCCGAAGCGCATCTTGATGACCCGCTCTTCGCGCGGGGTGAGAGTGCGCAGAACCTGCGAGGTGTACTCCTTAAGGTTGACGCTGATGACCGCCTCTGAAGGCGAGACGGCCTGACGGTCTTCGATGAAGTCGCCGAGGTGCGAGTCTTCTTCTTCGCCGATGGGCGTTTCGAGGGAGATAGGCTCCTGCGCGATCTTGAGCACCTTGCGCACCTTGGCCACGGGAATGTCCATGCGCTTGGCGATTTCCTCGCTGGAAGGCTCGCGGCCTAGCTCCTGCACTAACTGGCGGCTGGTGCGGATGAGCTTGTTGATGGTCTCGATCATGTGGACTGGGATGCGAATGGTGCGGGCCTGGTCGGCGATGGCGCGAGTAATGGCCTGGCGAATCCACCAGGTGGCATAGGTCGAGAACTTGTAGCCGCGGCGGTATTCGAATTTGTCGACGGCTTTCATGAGGCCGATGTTGCCCTCTTGAATCAGGTCGAGGAATTGCAGGCCGCGGTTGGTGTACTTCTTGGCGATGGAGACAACGAGTCGAAGGTTGGCCTCGATCAGTTCCCTCTTGGCCTGCTCGGCGTCCATGTCGCCTTGAATCATCTCGCGCTGCGTGCGCTTGAGCTCGACGATGAGAACACCGGCCTCGGTCTCGATCTTTTCGAGATCGGCCTTGCAGTTCTTCTGCTGGCGGCGATACTCCTTCTTGAGTTCTTCGCTGCGGCTGGCCTCGTGCTTTTGCTCCAAAGAACGGATCTGGCGCTCGAGGGTGCGCATGGTGTCGACGGTCTTGTTGACTTTGTCGAGGAGTCGCTTGCGCTCGAGAGCCGTGTACTTGAGTTCGCGCACAATGCGCGAGATGAGCACCTTTTCGCGTGCGACGAGCCAGCGATTGTGTCGGTGTTCGCGGATCTTGGCCTTGGTGGCGGGCGCCGGCCCTTCCAGCTTCTCTTCGAGCTGCGCGATTCTCTTCTGGTGCTTCATGAGCGCGTCGATGCGGGCCACAGTTGCCTTGACGCGCGTCTGAACCACCTCTTCGGTGAGTTCTTCGTCGTCGAAAATGACGACTTCTTTTACGTTGCGCACACCGCGCTTGAGGTCCTCGCCGAGCGCCATGATTTCACGGATAACGATAGGCGAGCGCGAGATGGCCTTCATCACGCGCATCTGGCCGCGCTCGATCCGCTTGGCAATCTCAACCTCGCCCTCGCGCGTGAGCAGCGGCACCGTGCCCATCTCGCGCAGGTACATGCGGACCGGGTCGTTGGTTTTTTCCAGGGTGCCAGGCGTCAGGTCCAATTCGACGTCTTCGCCCTCTTCCAACTCGAAGTCCTTGTCGCCGAATTTGGGTCCGTCGAGGAGGTCGATGCCCTGGGTTCCGATCGTGGTGATCAGGTCGTCGAGATCATCGGCCGAGGTCGCCATATCTTCCGGCAACATGTCGTTGACGTCGCCGTATGTCAGATAGCCCTTTTCCTTGCCGACCTCAATCAGCGTGTCAATGTCGGGTTCATGCTCGTGTTCGATTTCAAACTTTTCGTCGATCGCCAAAATGCTCCTTTTCTCTTGCGCAAGGCAGATTCAGCACCGTCTTGCGCGCCGGTGCGGCGTCCATTGCAGCGCATAAACGCGATCCCCGGGAGACATCCCGAAAAAGGCGCATCTGCACACGGACCTGCGGTCACCCGCATAAAAAGCGGTTTCAGGGGGTTGCTCGGAACAGGATGACAAGCGCTTCAGGATTCACCTGGTTCGCCCGCGAGCCATGGCTCATAGTTGGGGCAGAGGGGCGCGCATCCGCACAGAGACTCTTAGGATAGCACTACTTAGCCCGTTCTCCAACAAAATACACAGGCCAAGCCAAGATAGTTTCAGCCAACCGCGCAGCCGGACCGGGGCCATGTTGTCTTCCGTCCGCTCCTGCTTCTGTATGTTTGACGCGGGAAAGTGCAATTTGACGCATGGATTTGCGGGAGTCCGGGCGGGTTTGGATCGCGGTTTGGGTGGCTCTACCGCTCCGGTGGCTTCTGATTGTGCAACTGGCGGAGGGCGCGGTCCAAGTCCAGCTTTTGCTGGGTGAGCAGGGTCAGTTCGGCAAAATCGCCCCGGCGCTCGGCCTCGGCGATCAGCGCGCGCAGATCGCGCTGGCGGCTCTCGATGGCTCGTTCGTGGATCTCCTGGATGGCGCTTTGGACCTCGTTCTCCTCGGGCGGCTTGGTCTCGGCCAGCAGCGTTTCGGCCAGCAAAGCTCGCTGCGCCTCTTCCTCGATCACGTCCATCGGGTCGCGAGATTGCCGGCCGGCAAGCGCTTGGAGGGCCAGGAACGCGCCAAGATGCTCAAACCAGGATGGTTGCTCTGAAAGCGCTTGAATGGCCATCCGTCGCGAACCGCCGAATTCAGGATCGTCGATAGCCAGGGCGCGGAGAAGGACGCGTTCGACTTCGGACAGGGCTGTTGCCCTGGTCTCGACGTGGTCGCGGCGGCGAAGGGCGGCTTGACGAAGCTCCTCACGCAGCACGGCCGAGTCGATGCCCAGCTTCTGCGCCGCGTCGGC
>JBEKOA010000112.1:0-15191 GCA_049522255.1 Occallatibacter sp. | reverse complement strand
TGGACCCGCGGAGCTACCCCACAGGAACACAGGTAAGCGACGCGGAACTGGCTGCGCTGAATCTCAAACGATCCGACTTTCACGGTGAATGGAACTACACCCTCATGCCGTCTCTGAAATAAGCAAGTCAGTTTATTGTGACGCGATGCCTTAGAGCCCGCACAAACGCGCAAAAGATACTCTGTTTCCGAATGCACCGCTGTCTCTCATCAGAAGTACCTCTTCAGGTTCATGCCATTATAAAGCGAAGCAACCTGATCTTCGTATCCATTGAACATGAGCGTAGTGCGGCGCTGTGCGTAGAAGGGCAGGCCGACGCGGCGCTCGGTCTTCTGGCTCCAGCGGGGATGGTCGACATTGGGATTCACATTTGAATAGAAGCCGTATTCGCTGGGGCCCATGTCGTTCCATGTCGTGGGCGGCTGGTGATCCAGGAAGCGCACGGTCACAATCGACTTTGCGGATTTGAAGCCGTACTTCCAAGGCACGACAACGCGCACTGGAGCCCCGTCCTGATTGGGCAGCACTTCTCCGTAGAGTCCAAAGGTCAGCAGCGTCAACGGGTTCATCGCTTCGTCGATCCGCAGGCCTTCAGAGTAAGCCGAGTAAAACGAAGCCTCAGTGGCCCACTTCTCGACTTTTCGATCGTAGTAGGAGAGAAACTGGACGAATTTCGCGCTCGGCAGCGGGTCGCACTGGCTGATGAACTCCGACAGCGAGTAGCCAACCCAGGGAATAACCATGCTCCAGGCCTCGACGCAGCGATGGCGGTAGACGCGGTCCTCAAGTGGCCGCAATTTGAGCAGTGCTTCGATATCAAAGGTCTTCGGCTGCTTGACTTTGCCCTCCACGGTTACGGTCCAGGGCCGCGTCGGCAGCACGCCGGCGTTCTTTGCCGGCTCATCCTTGTTTACGCCGAACTCATAGAAGTTGTTGTAGTGCGTGATGTCCTCGAAGCTCGTGAGCTGCTCGCCCGTAGTGGTGAGAGGGCTTTTCACTGTTTCGAGCTTTGTGCCGGCCAGCGCGGCGACGCGCGGCGAAAATACGTTAACCAATTGCTCCGCGCCAACTGCGGCTGCACCCGCGGCCACGACTGTCGAGGCGGCAGAGCGAAGGAAGCGGCGGCGATTGATGTACCGGTCGTACTCGTCCTTGGGCGTGATTTCAGACGACAGGATGTCAGGCGGTTTGCCGATGAGCATGGATTGACCTCGCGCGGAGAAGGCGCTGACTGCATTCATTAGACATCGTTGCGGGGCTTAACGTTTCAGCAATCCCGCGAGTTAGCGACGGTGCCCCATCCTTTTCTCGGTTTTTGCGAAAAGGGGCGAGGGCATCCGCGAACCTCAACCACTCCCACTCACGGCAAACGCGAGAATGGCCATTGCCCCAGACGCCAAGCGCGAAATAGATAAATCAGCGTGCCGGAGACGGCAATCCCTGCGGCCACAGCCAGTCCACCCAGGGCGTGACTACGGTTGACCAACATGAAGATGAAACCGGCTAGGGCTACCAGCGGGGGCAGGGGATAGAGCGGCATCCTGAATGGCCGCGGCAGCTCCGGCCTTCGCGCACGGAGCAGTATTACACCCACATGCTGAAGGAAGAACTGGATCACGATGCGGGTGACCACCAGCATCGTGATCACCTGCGCCAGTGAAAAGAAGCAGAAACTCGCTGCTGCGAGTCCCAGAGCGACCAGCGAGCGGTGGGGAATGCCATGCTTCGGATGGACTGCGCCGAGATAATGAAAGTAGTTGCCATCGCGGGCGGCTGCGTAAGGCACACGCGAGTAGCCCAGTAGCAGAGAGAAGATCGATCCGAAAGCCGTCCAGACAATCAACGCGGCCATCAAACGGCCAGCCACAGTGCCAAAGGCAGACTTCGCGATGTCGGCCACCAGTTGCAGGCGGACAGTTGCTCCCGCCGCAACGTGCGAGGCCGCGTCGCGCCCCAAATCGCGCATTGCCGGCAGCGCGGCCAGATTCATCGCAACATAGAAGGCCGCGACGAAGAGCAGCGAAAGCAAAATAGCCCGCGGAATCGTTCTCTCGGGCTTGCGAACCTCGCCGCCCAGAAAGGCGATATTATAGTAACCCCAATAACAATACGTAGTGAGCAGAGTGGCCTGCGCCAGCCCGCCAAGCGCGGCCGGAACTGACATCGAGGGCTCGACCGGCATCCTCCATCCACCTGTGGCCGCAGCGTGGGCAAAGCCCGAGACGATGACTCCGGCGATGGCTGCCAGCACTCCGGCAAAGAGCACCCAGGCGAGTCGCGTGATCGAACTCAAATTGCGATAGAGAAGTCCCGTGACCAGCAGACAGGTGGCGGCGGCCGCGAAGTTCGAATAGTGTAATGTGGGCAGGGCGCCGATGGGAGCGCCGTCGAGTGCCGGCCAGAACCATGCCAGAAAGCTAGATAGCCCGATGCAGCCTGAGGCAATGGCAAGGGGCGCGGTAAAGCTCACTTGCCAGACATACAGAAAGCTGAGCCAATTGCCGGCGCGGTCCGGCCCATAGATCTCGCGCAAAAAAGCATAAGAACCGCCGGCCCTGGGGAAGGCCGCACCCAACTCGGCCCATACCAGTCCGTCGGCGACAGCGATGGCCGCGCCCAGCACCCAGGCCCATACCGAGAGCCGGTAGCCCGCAGCGGCGATGACCAGCGGCAGGGTGATGAAGGGGCCGACGCCAATCATCTCCAGCATGTTGAAGGCGACCGCCGAGCGCAGGCCGATGCGGCGCTGAAGGGTGTTTTCGGAAGTGGGGGAGACGAGATGCATGAGGCTCTTTCGCTCCCCGGATTGTACACTGACGGGAAGTATGATCTTCGCCGAGAGAGTTCAACGAGTGGTTGTGGGCGCCGTCCTTGCCGGGCTGATGCTGGCCGGAACAGGCACGCTTTGCCTTCGAGCGCAGCAAACTGGACAGCAAGCCACACCCAAACCCGACACGCAGACGCGTGACAATACCTCGATTCCTCTCCCCGAGCCGAGCGATATTGCGCTGCCCCTGCCCGAAGACCGCGGCGCGGCCGCAGTGGAGCAATCACTTAGGCGCCTCTCGACCACCGCCAGCGTAATGATGATCGTGGCGCATCCCGATGACGAAGACGGTGCGCTGCTGACCTACCTCAGCCGCGGACTGGGCGTGCGCACGATCCTGCTGACGCTGAACCGCGGCGAAGGCGGGCAGAACGCCATGTCGGCCGACGCCGACGATGCGCTGGGGCTGATCCGGACCAATGAATTGCTACGGGCCGACGAGTTCTACGGAGCAAAGCAACTCTGGGGCACGGAGGCCGACTTCGGTTTTTCCAAAACTCAGGAAGAGTCCTTCGCCAAATGGGGCCATGATCGCGTTCTCTACGACGCTGTACTGGCCGTGCGCCGCGAACGTCCACAGGTGATCGTCTCGACATTTGTCGGCGGCGTCAGCGACGGCCACGGCCATCACCAGGTCTCCGGCGAGATTGCGCAAGAGGTCTTCAAGGTGGCCGGCGATCCGACGGTCTTTCCCGAACAGTTGCGCGAAGGCAAGCACGGAGAGGCCGGATTGCAGCCCTGGCAGCCTTTGGCCGTCTACTCGATGGTCCCCTTCGCGCCCATCACGGAGAAGGGAATCCTCGACTATGCAACCGGCAAATGGGCCCCGGCGCGTTTCAAGAATTACGTGACCGGCGAGTGGACCGAAGGCGCTCTCTCGACCGATGTAACCCTTCCGGTGGGCAAGCTGGACCCGGTCCTCGGTCGCAGCTATGTACAGATCGCGCGCCAGGGATGGGGCGAGCAAAAGTCGCAGAATGGCGGAGCAAACCCCGCGCTCAGCGGCCCGGCGACGACCAGCTATCACCTGTGGGCAGTGGCGCCGCAGGCGGAAGCAAAGCCGGGAACGATCTCATCGAACGACGATCTCTTCCGTAACAGCAAGGTAAATATCGACACCAGCATTTCCGGGCTGGCCGGACAGATTGGAAGGCCCGAGCCCGACTGGATCATCGAGTGGCTGAAGGGGGCCGACGCAAGCCTCCGGGAAGTTGAAGCCAAACGCCGGGGAAAGGCTGGGATCGAGACCGCGCATCTGCTGGCCGAATGCTACCGCAGAGTCTCCGGAATTCGCTCGTTGGTCGCCACCGGTAATTTTGACCCGTATGCGAAAGCCAGGTTGCTCTTTGAACTCGACACCAAGACCGACGAGATTCAGACCGCGCTCAAGGAACTGCTCGGCTTGGACCTTATCGCCTTCACCACGAGATCCGACAGTGTTGAAAGCGGTGGTCCCTTCCGCGGAGGTTCGGCGGACGAGACGCCGCGCAGCGTAACGCCGGGCGAAGAATTCAAAGTCCGGGTCCACGTCGCACAGGCCACCAATCAATGCCATCTGGAAAAAATCTGGTTTGAAAGCCATAGCGGCGACCCATGGAAGATTGAGAGCACACCCGGTGCAATCGACCCGGCGGCTCCGGTCACCGACCAAATCTTGCATGTGCGGGCTGCGGAAAACGCCGAGCCGACCCAACCCTACTTCACCCGGCCAAGCATTGAACAACCCTACTACGACCTGACGCGGCCAGAGTACCGCCTGCGCTCTTTTGTGCCTTATCCACTGGAAGCCTGGGCTGAGTTCACCTTTGACGGCCTGCCGATTCGCGTCGGCCAGGTGGTGCAGACTATGCAACGCGTTCAGGGTCCGGGTGGTATATATGAACCTCTTGTCGTCACGCCGGCCATTGGCGCGCGCATGGAGCCCGAGGCGCGCATTCTTCCTTTGGACGGCAGCGCCTTGCCGGTCAAAGTCACGGTGCATACTGAGACTGCGGCTGAAGGAACGGTCACACTCGAACTGCCTGCCGGTTGGACTGCCCAGCCGAGTGAGGCCAAGTTTAAGCGGGGCGGCGCCGGCGATACAGAGCCCTTGCTCTTTTCCGTGACCACCGACGGCGCTACCACGGGCGCATATGACATCAAGGCGGTGGCGCACTCCGGCGGGCGTGACTACACGGCCGGTTGGCAGAGCGTCGGCTACCCCGGACTGCGGCCCCATAACCTCTACAAGCCCGCACAGTTGAAGACCCGTAAAGTGGATGTGAATCTGGCTCCGGGACTCCGCATCGGCTACGTGATGGGCACTGGCGATCTGGTCCCCGATGCCATCGAGGCCATGGGCGTCACACCGCACCTTCTCACAACCGCCGAGTTGACCTCAGGCGACCTTTCCGCCTGGAATGTCATCGTCATTGGCATTCGCGCCTACTCCGCGCGACCCGAACTGACGATCGCTCAGTCCAGGCTGGACGAGTTTGTCCGCCGCGGCGGTAACTTGATCGTCCAGTACCAGAGCGGCAACTTTCCGGCTCCGTTTCCCCTTTCTATGGGACGCATGGCGGAGCGCGTCGTGGATGAGACTGCTGCCGTCAAGTTGCTTGCCCCATCCAACCCCTTGCTTTCTCGGCCCAATGCGATTACCAGTGTTGACTTCGACGGCTGGATCGAAGAGCGCGGCCATTCATTCCTCGATAGCTGGGATCCAAACTACACCCCGCTCACCGAGACCGCCGACCCCGGCCAGGACCCGCAGCGCGGCGGCCTGCTGGTGGCGCATCCCAGCAAGGGAACGTATATCTATGTTGCCTATGCGCTCTATCGCCAGCTTCCCGAGTTAGTCCCGGGAGCATACCGTCTGCTGGCTAACCTCTTAAGCGCCGGCAATGACGCCGCGGGCGGCGATGGAGCTTTGGCGCCACGCCCCTAGAGCCTGTTTTGTACTTTCCCGCAGGCGGCTCCGGGAGTGTAAGACAAAGGTCGCAAAGTGGTGACCGATCCCTGGAGCAAAGGAACTCAGACAAGACAGATGAAACACCAGCCGAAGCAACTTGAGTTGGTTTCCAAACTGCTCCACGAAGAAACTACCCTTTCTCTCGCCACGACTGGCGAAGACGGCGAGGCCTCGGTCGCGCCGCTCTTCTACATTGCGGGCTATGACCTTTCGCTCTATTGGCTCTCCTCTGAGAGCAGCCTGCACAGCCTGAACCTCAAAAAATCATCCCGCGCATCCGCGACGGTCTATCGCAACGCATTGAGCTGGAAGGAGATCCGAGGCGTGCAGATGCGCGGATTGGCCGAGAAAGTTACCCAGCCAAAGCGCCGCAGCGAGCTGATCGAGGCCTACTGCGAGCGATTCAGGTTGGGGCGGGTGATCCGCATCGTCGTTCGCCAGAGCGCCTTGTACGTATTCCAGCCGGATTTTTTCCGTTACATCGACAATGCCAACGGTTTCGGCCACAAATTTGAGCTCACACACCAGCCGGAAGGTTGGACTCTCACTCGGCAATAACATATCGGAGAGACAGTTCGCTTCCCCTTCCGGTCTTCAGGTCTTAGGGCCGACCGCAGGGCCAACTCCTTCCGCCACTCTCCTGCTCAGTCGCTGATTTCATCCATTCATCAAGTTTTCTTCATCATCTCCTTCAGAGTGCCCAATTATGAATCAAGGAGAAGACGTCCTGTGGAAAAGCTGAGGAAAACCGCGCTTTGATCTTGGAAAAAAAAGAGTTGCGTGCCCTTTCCAAATCGGACTTCTGGCCGATAGGTATCAAAGAAGGAATCTGTACTGAAGTTTCGTGCACCGGCAGCAGGCTTTTATCGACCGGCTCCCTAGACTGACATCATCCACGTTGAACGGCAGGTACGTATGGTGGTCAAGACGCAAAGCAAGGGACGCGGAGTCACTGGACTTCATGTGGGCGTGAACAACGTCCGGCGCTATTTCCCAAAGAGCATCTCTAGCATCGAGTTGGTGCTGGATCATCTTCAGATCGAGTGCGGACTGAAGCCGGCATTCTGGCAGGGCGAGCCAGAGATCTTCGATCCCCGGCTGTGTGCTTGGCTCGAATCCCGGCACATGCATGCAAAGCCCGACCGGAGTTCCGTCCCGATGGCGATGATTCCAGAAGGAAAGAACTCCTTCCGGCTGCAACCGATCCGCCTGAACGGACAGGTTCGCGACAAACTCTCCCATCGGGTCGCGGCCTGAGAGCGAAGCGCCACGAAGGCTCGCGACAGCCGCGAAGGCTGGAGAAACAGGATGGGTGTGCCTATGCCCTTCCTCGCTCATCCGCGTTCCTTGATCCTTGATGCCTGTTCTCGGGTCCCTGTCAGTTGATAGACTCGGGAAGCAATGACCATTACGCAACTGCAAGAGACAATTGAACGATGCTTTGCCGCAGGTACTGGCGCCATCGGCGACAGTGCAGCCATGCCGGCCTTTATGGCACTGAGAACTGCTTTGGAAAGCGGCGAGGCGCGCGCCGCTTCACCCGACACCGCCTCGCCGTCAGGTTGGCGAGTCAACGCCTGGGTCAAACAGGGCCTCCTTCTGGGCTTTCGCTTGGGAGTGCTGGAGGAGTTTCCTTCGCCGAGCCCTTCACTTCCCGTCTCAGGCCTTTCCTTTGTGGACAAGAGCACCTATCCGGTACGTCATTTTGGCGCGGCCGACGGCGTGCGTGTGGTTCCCGGCGGCTCTTCAGTGCGTTCCGGAGCATATGTGGCCCGTGGTGTGGTCTGCATGCCGCCGATGTACATCAATGCCGGGGCCTGGGTGGATGAGGGCACCATGGTGGATTCTCATGCGCTGGTCGGCTCCTGCGCCCAGGTTGGCAGGCGTGTCCATCTGAGCGCGGCTGCTCAGATTGGCGGGGTCCTGGAGCCGGTCAACGCCACCCCGGTAGTAATCGAGGACGATGTGCTGGTTGGCGGCAACTGTGGCGTCTATGAAGGAACAGTGGTCCGAAAGGGGGCTGTGCTGGCCGCCGGCACTATCCTGACCCGCGGAACTCCGGTCTACGATCTTGTGAATGGCGCCGTCCTGCGCGCCACTGCCGAACTGCCGCTCATCATTCCCGAGAATGCCGTGGTGGTTCCTGGCTCCCGCGCCGTCAGCAAAGGCAGAGGCCAGGAGTGGGGCCTGAGTGTTTACGCGCCGGTAATCGTGAAGTACCGCGACGACAAGACCGATTTGAGCACGGCGCTGGAAGAGTTGCTGCGCTAACGACGGAATCGGCGAAGGCCATTCTTCAGTCCTTAATCTTGTCATGTCCACGACCACCTCGAAGACGTTGTAGCCGCGGTCGGACTCATCCTTCTGGAATTCTCCACTGCTCTCGCCGATAGGCATGAATGGATCACCGGATCAGGGTGCTCCGTCGGCGCCTCGGCAGGCGAGGAACCGCAGGCACGATGCACTGCAAAGTCCCGGTGCAAGACTTCGCGGGCGCCTATAGCGGTTCTTCGATTGCTGCACTCCGGAACCATTGCCCTCTAGTGGATTTTTCCTCAGGAAAAAGCCACCTCTGAAGAGGCCAATTGGGGGTAGATCTATCGGAGAACCGCTCTACTGAATCCAGAAGGGAAGGTCCGCGTATGCCCTTGATGACATGGACTGAAGAGATGAGCGTTAAGGTCGAGGTGTTGGACGAAGACCACAAGACGCTGATTGCAATGCTGAACGACCTGAATGACGGAATCGAGGCGAACCGTGCGAGATCGACCCTCGAAAGCGTCATCGAAAAGTTGTTGAAGTACACCAAGTTTCACTTCGCACACGAGGAGCGTCTCTTTGACCAAACAGGCTATGCCGGCGGGCCCGCGCACAAAGCTGAACACGCCCTGCTGGCCAGGCGTGTCATGAATCTGCAGGCGCGCTTCGAAAGCGGCCAGTCGCGCGAACTCGGGATGGAGACGATGGCATTCCTGAAGTGCTGGCTGACCGAACACATTATGGGTTCCGACCAGCAGTACGGCCCGCACCTCAACGCCAAAGGGATCAAATAAGAGACCCTCGCTCACATGGCAGGGCGAAATGGCATCTCAAGGACAAATCAAAACCATCGCCTGTGCGGTTCGGGACGAGCAGCCGCATTGCCGGGTCGAACCTCAACGGGTCTGATTGGATGCAGAGGAGCCGCGCCGCGCGCCGGCAGCGCAACATGAGGCTGCTTCCCATCATCGTCAACCGGTCGATTCGCGAGGCTCTCCTGATGAAGCTTTGCAAGGCGCTCAATCAGTTCTCCGACTAGATCCTCAAGCTGCATTCGAATCCGATCGCTGAGTTGAGGGAATTGAAAACCCATCAGCGTCCGCGAGTGAATCATCCTGACCTTTCCTCTCACGCGGAATGGCATGTGGTTGACATTGAAGATCAACTCCACAATCTCGTCGATTGCGAGCTCCTTCGGTGACTCGAATTCCATCAAGCATCCGCCGATGCTCAGATCGATAATCTTCGCCGGAACGGGCTTATCACATGCGGGCAGCGTCTGGATGCCTGCTGTGCCAGAACATTGGAGGCGAGGGCTGCGCCGAAGTTCTTCGGGCGTCTTCGGTTTCTCGTCCGTTTTCGGTCCCTCGGGTGCCTTCTGTTCCTCGGTCGATTTCGGTTCCTCGCATTTCACTTCCTGATCCATCTCTTCAACCCAATCCTGCGCGTGTTCGGTTGAGATCTCCGCGAATGCTGTCGAGATCCCAGCTTCCGACGGGAATCACAGCGTCCGCAGCCGGCAGGAGCCGGAGCGAAATCAGGGAGGACGTAGGCTAGAGCCGGTGCACTCAAGTCGGCGCGGTCAGCATCGAGCGGAGACTTTGAATGTGGCGAATCAGAGTATCCTATCCCCGGTTTTGCTCCAATGCTCCTCTTGTTCGGTATTGGCGCTTCAACTATCGGCATATGTGCGCAGTTTTTTCTCTCTGGATGAATTGAGGGATCTCAAGGCTCTGTCTCTGCAAGAATCGTTCACACAAGAAGCTTCCATTAACGTTGATTTCAAGGCGCTTCGGCGCCCGGACCGCATGTCATCGCCAGAAGAATACACTGAAGAAGCGTACCGATCGAGGTCTCGGAGTCTCGTCATCAGGCCGCGTTGCACAGTTCGTTTCCTCTCGGAACAAGGCGCAAGACAGACGGTAGACTATTTGAAACCATGCCCACTCAAGAAAAGCGAGTGCAATTGATCCACTGGGGTGTCGTTGGGCCAGGCCGAGCCGGTGCGCGCTTTGCTCAGGGCCTCCGCGCCGTCGAGAACGTCGCGCTCGATGCCGTCTGGGGCCGTAACCGCGAGAAGACCGGCGTCTTTGCGCTGGACTTTGGCGTTCCCCAGCCGCTCGATTCGCTGGAGCAGCTTTTGGCCGCCAGCGTGGACGCCGTCTATATTGCCACTCACCCGGACAGCCATGCGGAGCTCTGCATGTTGGCGCTCGCAGCCGGCAAGCACGTTCTCTGCGAGAAGCCGGCCGCACTGAACGAGCGCCAATTGGTCGATGTGCTGGCGGCAGCACGCCGCAACGATCGCCTCTTCATGGAGGCCATGAAGCCACCGTTCTTTCCGCTCTACCGGCGTCTGCGCGAACATCTCGCAGCCGACCCCATCGGCCCGGTGGGCTTTGTGCGCGCCGGCCACGCCGACGCCACCCTGCCACCGGAGTACCCGTTGCACTTCGCCGAGTTGGGCGGCGGAGGCATCATGGGCATCGGACCCTACGAAGCGTTTCTGGCGCTCGATTGGCTGGGCGAGCTGAAGCGCGTGCAGACCATGGGGAGGCTGGCCGCCTCGGGCATTGACGCTCTTGCCTTGTTCCAATCCGAGCATGAGCACGGCATGGCGCAACTGCATACCGGTCTGGATCTACTGAGTCGCGGCGACGCCTTGCTCTCAGCTCCCGGCGGTTACGTCCTGATCCAAGCCAACTGGTGGAACCCGCGCCGAGCCACCATCCACTATCTCGACGGAAGGGAAGTCGAACTCGACGAGCCCTTTACTGCCGGCGGCTTCAACTACGAGACGGAGCACTTTTGCCAATTGCTCCGCGAGGGCAAGCGCGAAAGCCCGGTGATCCCGCACGCTATGTCGCTCGGCATGGCGCGGCTGCTCGAAGCCGCTCGCACCGCTCTCGGCGTTCGCTTCCCCGGCGAACCACCTGCGGTGGGGCCAGACGCCTTCGGCATGTTCGCGCCATAAATAAGGCGCGAGAACTGGTCCACTGCGGCAAATGGGAATCGTGCAGGAGTTGCGACGGCCAGTGCTCAACCCTCATCCCGCACTTCCATTTGGCGCGGTCGAGCCGGAGGCAGTTAGACCCATCGCCGGCGGCCCCACTGTAGGTGGTGGTAGGATCGAAAGTGACAGATGCAAACTAAGAAACTTAAAATCATTCCCCTCGGCGGGCTGGGCGAGTTCGGCATGAATTGCCTGGCGATCCGTTGGGAAGACGACATTATCGTGATCGACGCCGGGCTGATGTTCCCGGAGTCGGAGTTGCTGGGAGTGGATATCGTAGTTCCCGATATCACCTACCTGGTTGAAAACAAGGCGCATGTCCGCGCCATCATCCTTACCCACGGCCACATGGATCACATCGGCGGCCTGCCATGGATTCTCTCCGAGATCAAGGTCCCTGTCTACGCCACCGAGTTTACCCTGGCCTACGTCGAGGGCAATCTCGAAGAGCATCAATTGCTCGATGAGACCGAACTGGTCGAGATCGTTCCCAAGGAAAAGTTCACCATCGGGCCTTTCACGATCGAGCCGATCCACGTAACGCATTCGATTGTCGATGCTGTTTCGCTGGCTATCGAAACCCCGGTCGGAGTCATCGTCCACACCGGCGACTTCAAGATCGATCTCGCGCCACTCGATGGCAAATCTTTTGATCTGCACACCTTTGCCGAATACGGCAAGCAGGGCGTGCTGGCCCTTCTACAAGACTCTACGAATGTGGATCGCCCCGGCTACACACCCAGCGAGACCGCGGTGATTCCCCGCCTCGACGAGATCTTTTCGCGCACCAAAAAGAAGCTCTTCTTTAGTTGCTTCTCTTCGTCCGTCTACCGCATCAGGATCGCGCTCGACCTGGCCCGCCAGCATGGCCGCAAGGTGGCAGTCATCGGCCGGTCGATGATGGAGTCGACCGAGATTGCGCAAGACCTGGGCTACATCGACATTCCAAACGGGCTGATCATCAATCCCGGCCAGATGCGCGACTTCGCGCCCGAGCAGTTGATGGTGTTGATCTCGGGTACCCAGGGCGAACCGATGAGTGCACTCAGCCGCGCCGCCGTGGACAATCACAAGCACGCCCACATCGACGTCGGCGACACCGTGGTGCTCAGTTCGCGCGTGATTCCCGGCAACGAAAAAAGCATCTTCCGCGTGATCGATCACCTCTATCGCCGCGAAGCCAATGTCATTTACGACAACGGATCGAACGGCCTCATCCACGTCAGCGGTCACGGCTCTCAAGAGGAGCAGCGCCTGCTCATCAATCTCTTGCGGCCCAAGTTCTTCATTCCCGTTCATGGCAATTACGGCAACCTGCGCAAGCACGCCCAACTCGCCATGGATACCGGAGCCATCGAGCACGCCATCGTGATCGAAGACGGCGACGTGCTGGAACTGGACAAGAAGGACGCGCGCAAAAAGGACAAGGTAACAACAGGTCGCGTGCTGATCGACTCCGGCTCGAACAACGACGTCGTCGAGGATATGGTTCTCCGCGACCGGCGCATTCTGTCCGAAGATGGTGTGGTGTTGGCGGTCCTGGCCATCAACAAGCGCACCGGCAAGGTCGAACAGCAGCCCGAGGTAGTGATGCGCGGCTTTGGTGGCGCGGACATCACCGAGCAAGCCCGCGAAGTGGTGCTGAAGACCCTCGACGGCCTCACCATCCTGGAAAAATCCGACTACGGCATGGTCAAAGAAAAGGTCCGCTCCGAGTTAAAGCGCCTGATCCAGAAAACCACGGGACGCAGACCGATGATCATGCCGGTAATTCTGGAAATCTGATCGACAAGCAGCGTTAGCGTCACCAGCAATCTGGGTGCCCCAGGTCCGGATTTTCGGACCTGGGATACAACGAACCCAATCCAGCCTACCGATTCCCCAAAAGACAGGTGCCCCACCTTCGCGGCGTCTTTGTCTTTGCCGCTAAGGTGGGATAGCTCGACGTCGCTATCGTTTCTTATTGTCTTTTTACTTTCCTTGAGAGCGGTTGACGTTCACACTCCCCATGGACTGTCATCCTGAGCGAGCGAAGCGAGTCGAAGGACCTGCTTCTTGCTTGTCGGCATTCACCCCCCCAGTTCCCTCCCAATCAACGCCACGCACTCTTGCAACTCAGCCGGACGCGCGCTCAAATCCAGATCGAAGAACGCATTCCCAAGAACTTCCCACCTCGAAGGAGGCAAATCACCAAATCCAATCTTCCGCAGATAGGGATGACTCCCACAATAGAGCTTTCCATGGAACTCCTCGGCACGCCGGAGGATCCATCGCGATAGCGAAACAAGCATCTCATCCGCCAGAGGCGAAGCGAGCTGAAGAGCGAACCACAGCAATCCGATGCCGTAGGCGCAGACTTGTTCGTCCTGCCCTTCCGGTTCCGAGTTGAGCAATAGCCAAGCAAGAGACTTGACCGCTTGCGGAGTGAAATCCACAGGCAAGACGCGCAGGCTCAGAATCAGTTTAATCGTCGTTTTGTCCGTTGAAAGACCATCCCCGTAGTTCCATGGTTCGCGCGTTGCACGCAGAATTGCGGTACAGGAAAATGCCCGCATCCAGTGCCCTCGCTCGATTGCATCGGTCGGCCTCCCACTGGGGGTATCAGGCTCGGACCAGCGAGTTAGCTCCAGCACTTCCATTGGAAACCAAGGCATCTTCTCTTCTGGAAACGTTCCTGTATCCCGAACCTGCTGCAGCGCCGCAAGGTGCTCAACCTTCTCTTCTCCGTAATCTGCGGCTGCAATCTCCTCAAGCATATTGTTGCTGATATGTTTGGAGACTTCGCGCAGCAACCCCTCCGACTCAGGCTCGAACCGATTCAGGAGCTCAACGATCATCTTTCTACCCCACACCAATCTCTCTGTCTCGACCTGCTCATGTCAATTTTCGGATAGCCCTTTCAGTAGAAGATAATCAGGTCATGGCAGACCAACTGGTTTCCATCTCCGCCATCCGCTCCGCCGCCGCCCGCATCGCCGGCATCGCCGTCAGGACCCCACTAGTCGAAGCTGCCTTCCCCCGTATCTCCGGCCACGGAACCGGCAGACAAGTCTGGCTCAAGGCCGAAAGTCTCCAGCCCATCGGCGCATTCAAAATCCGCGGCGCGGCCAACAAGATTTTGCAACTCACTCCCGAAGAGATTCGCCGCGGAGTCATTACTTACTCGTCGGGCAATCACGCGCAGGGCGTAGCCTACGCTGCTCGCGAAGTCGGAGCTAAGGCCGTCATCGTGATGCCCTCGAATGCACCGGCCATCAAGCGCGCTGCCACGCTTGCGCTCGGCGCGGAGATCGTAGACGTGGGCCTGGCATCAAGCGAACGGTTGGCCGTGGCCGAGCAGTTAGTCCGCGAGCACGGCTACGTCGTCATCCCACCCTATGACGACGAGCAGATCATCGCAGGGCAGGGAACTTGCGGCCTCGAAATTGTCGAGCAACTCCCCGATGTCGACCTGGTGCTCGCGCCCGTCTCAGGCGGCGGCCTTCTCAGCGGAGTCGCCGCAGCCGTCAAGCAGCTAAACTCCAACGCAAAGGTATTCGGCGTCGAGCCGGAGCTGGCCGGCGATGCATCGGAGAGCTTTCGCGCCGGCGTGATCGCCACCTGGCCAGCCGAGCTTGTCAGCCGCACCATCGCCGACGGCCTGCGCACCCAGAGCGTCGGCGTGCGCAACTTCGCTCACATTCAGGCCTTCGTCGATGGCATCATCACCGTGACAGAAGCCGAGATTCGCGCCGCCATGCGTGCCATCGTCGCCGCCACGCGCCTCGTTCCCGAGCCCAGCGGCGCGGTCGCCACCGCTGCTTTGCTCTTCCACGCGGCCGAGCTTCCGCGCTATACCAAAGCCGTCGCCGTGGTGAGCGGCGGCAACGTCGCGCCCGAGCTGCTGGCCAAGGTGCTTATAGAACGCTCAAATTGACGATGGAAGGCGCATTGAGGTTCGTGGCATCCCACCCTTGCGGCAAAAACAACGGCGTCGCAAGGACGTGGCACCCAGGCAATGTTGCGCCGGAGATGCTGGCTGAGGTGCTAGCCGAAGGCATCCGCCCCAACGCAGGTGGCGTCGTTCGACTATGATTTTCTATGTGATGAGACCCCACATCCTCGCTCCCCGAAAACTCGCCCTTGCCCTGGCTTTGGCCTGC
>JBEKOA010000111.1:0-22063 GCA_049522255.1 Occallatibacter sp. | reverse complement strand
GCGCTGGCCGATACATCCCATCCAGTCCTGGCGCAGATCATCCCGGCCCGTTTTTGCAACCTCTCGTGCGGCTATTGCAATGAGTACGATAAGGTCTCTGAGCCCGTCCCGCTCGACGAAATGCTCCGCCGCATCGACCACCTGGGACGACTCAGGACGGCGATGATTGGCCTCTCGGGCGGCGAGCCGCTGACGCACCCGGATCTGGACGAGATTATCCGGCGGATGCGGCGGACCGGGGCGATTGCCGGAATGATCACGAACGGCTACCTGCTGAATGTGGAGAGAATAGAGCGGCTGAACCGGGCCGGCCTCGACCATATGCAGATCTCCATCGATAATCTGGAGCCGGATGAGGTCTCGAAGAAGAGCCTCAAGGTGCTGGACAAGAAGCTGCAGATGCTGGCCGAGCACGCCGAGTTCCACGTGAATATCAATTCTGTGGTGGGCGGGGGATTCAAAGACCCGAATGACGCGCTGGTGATTGGGCGGCGGGCGCTGGAGCTGGGCTTTGAATCGACGATTGGGATCATTCACGACGGGAGCGGGCAACTGAAGCCGCTCCTGCCCGAAGAGGCTCGGGTCTACTTCGAAATGACCAACCGAAGGAAGACCAACTATGCGCAGTTCGATAAGTTCCAGGAAGCAATAGCCCAGGGCCAACCGAACGACTGGCGCTGCCGTGCCGGCTCCCGTTACCTCTATATTTGCGAAGACGGCCTGGTCCACTATTGCAGCCAGCAGCGCGGCTATCCCGGCATCCCCCTTGCCGACTACACCACGGCGGACATCAAGCGAGAATATCTAACAGCCAAAACCTGCGCCCCCAACTGCACCATAGGCTGCGTCCACCGCATCAGCCACATCGACCACTGGAGGTCGCCGCAAACAAGGACGGTTTCGCCAGGGATACCCGAATCCCGAGCCAGGATTCCGGTGCTGGTGCAGATTGAGAGCGGGAAGTAATGAGAGATAGATATAAGGGCAAGAGCTATAGATATCCCACCCCGGCCGCAAAAACAAAGACGCGCCGAAGGTGGGGAACCCTGGCTCCCTGGGATTCAGATCGGGAAGTGAGCGACGCTAATGGCGTATTGCTGCGACGGCAATGATCAGGGCGACGATTCCGAGAAAAACACCGAGGCCCCACTTCTGCATAAACGGCACAGGATCCTGGTCAACTGTAGGAGGCAGCATTTGTTTTTCCATGGCTGTGCCCTGGTTGCAGACAGCGCAGGCGGCCAGGAGCTTGCGACTCGTGACGATTCCGAAGATCCAGTACAAATGAAACTCCTTGTACCGTAAGAGCGCGTGAAATGGACGGGAAGTACCGCAGCGTGTACAGGGAAGTGTCCCCAACTCGGCAAGCGGAACAGTTGTGGTCTTCCAGCCGTATAAGATCATGGTGTTACCCCTGTTAGGAGAATGGTGAAACTCTAAGGGGTTCACTCATGGTTGTCAAACATAAATGCAAATGGCGCATCCCAGAGCGGAATGCGCCATCTTATAGCTCTAGCGGGATGGAGGCTATTGGGCAGCGGGCTTTTTCGTTTGTGTTTTGGCGGCCGTCTTGACGGGAGCGGGGGCCGACGCTGTGTCGGCTTTGGCCTGGTCGATGAGCTGGTAGAGCCTGCTGCGGTCGACGACCTCGACGAATGGCGCGCCCTTGGAGTGGTCGGTGACGATCCAAATGGTGGGAGTGTGCTCGATGCCAACACGCTGGCCGAGGGCGTAGTCGGCCTTGACATCGGCAGCCAGCTTGCCCTGCGGGTCGATGGCAAAGGGCAGGGCGACGCCGTGGCTCTGCGCAAACTTCTCTGTGAACTGGCGCAAGCCGTCGAGCCCGACGATCGAGATCTGGTTGGCGAAGACCTGGTCGCGGTACTCGTCGCCCAAGGTTTTGCCCTTGGCGGCGTCGAACCAGCGGGCGTTCACCGCAGCGTTGAAGCTCCAGGCGTGCATGGGCAGCGGGAAGTCGTGGCGCACCCAGGGAATGTGGTAGTCGGCGGCGGCTTTTTTCAGCACAGGATTGGCGCGGGCGCAGTCCGGGCACTCCATATCTTCAAACTCGACGATGGCAACGCGGGCGCCGGCGGGCGGCTTGAGGGGGGTGGTGTCATGCACCTGGGTCCCGGCCGGTGGAGCGCCAAACTGTGCATGGGCGGTGGAGCCAAGAAGTGCCGTAACTACTAGGCTCAGCAAGAGGGTGGTCGACCTGCTGAAGAGAGTAAAGCGACTGGCAAGAGCGAAAGAACGAGACATAACGGTTGGACGTCTCCCTGTTAGTTATTGTAGCGGGAGAATTTCAGGAATGTTTCGGGTTTAACGGCGGTCGCGGCGGCGGGCGGGCGGGGTTCCCGCGGTCAATTCTTCGTCCCTGGGGTGATTGGCCATCCATTGGCGCCATTTGTAGTCGGCGAAGAAAGAGGCGACGATGACGAGAACGGCGAAAATGCCGAGGAGAATCTTCATGGTGTCTTCAGGATCGCATGAATTGAGATGCGACGGGAGGCTCGGGCGCCGGTATCTCTGCTAGCATGGGTAGTCCTTGGTACGCAAGGCCGGAATGTGGCTCTGTGCCGGTGAGAGCCGTCCTTGGATTGCGAGGCAGAGAAAATGAAGTTGAACGCGACAATACTGGTTGTTTGCATATTGGCTTCCGGCTCTTGGGCGGAGGACAGGAAAGACATTGCGCCGAAACCGGCCCAATCGATTGCGGAGTTGCGGCAACAGTTGGAAAAGATCCTTGCGGATACGCACACGCCTGGTTTGTCGGTGGCTATTGTGCACCGGGATGGTCCCGAATGGATTGCGGGACTGGGCACCTCCGATGTAGCCAGCCATCACGCCACTACGGACGAAACTCTGTTTCGCATCGGATCAACGTCAAAGGCCTTTGCGTCGCTCTCGATATTGAAGCTGGTCAACGAAGGAAGGCTGTCGCTTCTCGATCCGGTGCACAAGCTGGCGCCCGAGATATGGTTTGAAAATCGCTGGGAAGCGACCGATCCGGTGCGGGTGGTGGACCTGCTTGAGCACACGACCGGGTGGGACGACATGGCAATCCGCGGGTATGCCAAGGATGCCAAGGGCATGAGCCTGCGCGAGGGGCTGGACTATGAACATCGCTCGCGCATTTCGCGCTGGCGGCCGGGAACGCGCATGGCCTATTGCAATTCAGGGCCTCCGTTGGCCGCCTATATCGTTGAGAAGATCACGGGGCAGCGCTTTGAAGATTACGTTGCTCAGAATTTCTTTTTGCCGATCGGCATGAAGACGGCTACGTATTTTCAAGAGCCTTCACCGTTTTTGACGACGCTTTATCACGGAGATGGCAAGACGCCGTATCCCTACTGGAATATCCTGCTTCGCCCGGCCGGCTCGATCAACGCCAGCGCGAAAGACATGGCGGCCTACGTTCAGTTCTATCTGAATCGCGGCGCGGTGGGCGGCGTTCAGGTGATCTCTGCGGCCTCGATCGATCGCATGGAGACGCCGACCCGCACCTGGGAGGCGCAGCAAGGCTTAAAGGCGGGCTACGGCCTGAGCAATTACACGAGCTTTCACGATGGGTTTGTGTATCACGGCCACGACGGCGCAGTCGAGGGCGGACTCACCGAGATGTCGTACATGCCGGAGTACGGCGTTGGCTACTTCTATAGCATCAACTCCGCCAACGGCTGGGCTTTCGGCAGAATCAGCGATGCGATTCGCGCGTATATTACGAAGGGACTTACCAAGCCTCCGTTGCCCGCGGTGGCAGAATTGCCGGCCAACGCGAAGGAATATGCTGGCTGGTATGAACCGGACGCGCCACGCATCGAATTCATGCAATTCCTGGCGCGCCTGCTGGGATTGCAATGGATCAGTTTTGAGAGCGGTAAACTCCTGCAGTCCGGCCTCGGAGGCCTCAATCATCCGATTGCCGAGCCCGTCAGCGGCGACCAATTCCGCTTTCTGCCGAAGAAGGGACCGGCAGAACCAATTGCAACGATCATGCTGCTTGCGCCCAACCCCGAAGGGCGCTTTGCATTTATGGGCGGGACAATGAGACGCATCCCATCATGGATGGCGTGGGGCGAGATCGGGCTGACGGCATTTTTTCTGCTGTCGGTCGTGTCGGTTCTGCTCTATGCGCCGTTCTGGATCTTCGGCGGTCTGATCAAAAGGCTGCGGCGGCCGGCGGAACGCGCCATGCGGTTGTGGCCGCTGATTGCGGTGCTCAGCCTGCTCTGCGTCGTCGGAGTTTTCATGGGCTCCAGCAGCGATTCGATCAACCGGCTTGGAAGTGTGACGGTTTGGTCGGTTGGGATTTTTCTGGCGACGTTGCTCTATGTCGCGGCTTGCATAGCATGCTTGCTTGCGCTGTGGAGGGCGCGCAAGACTGAGATACGCAGGTTGGTCCGTTGGCATTCGACGGCGGTAATCGCGGCGCTGACAATTGTGGCCTTGTACCTTGCGTATTGGGGAGTGATCGGCATTCGTACCTGGAGTTAGAATGCTTTCCGCGTCGTTCTCCGATGCAGCGAAGGGCAACAAATGGGAATCTATTTCTGCGCGGTCTGCAAGGGCTTCTGCATGGCGGGAGCGGGTGGGTTCACCTGGGCGTTGAGGTAGTTGGCGAGATCGTCGATGTCCTGCTTGGTGCCGGCCATGGGCGGCATGAAGCGGGTGTAGGGCGAGTCGGGCTTGTAGTCATGGAGCATGGTGATGAAGTTGCCGATGTTGGCGCGATCGCGGCCGGCTAACAGGGATTTGAGAGGGCGGTAGCCGCCTAGCGTGTGGCAGGAGCCGCACTCGCCGCGGAAGATGGCCTCGCCGCGGGAGTAGCTGAATTCGGGCATATTCAAAATCGATGGCGCTGGTGCGCCAGGAACAGTCAGGTAACCGGACAGGATGGGTTGGCCCTGGCCCCAAATCCAATTGGAGTGCGCCAGGTATCCTTCCTGATTGATTCGGGCAACGTAAGTCACGCGCACGCCATTCGAATACATCCAGTGACCGATAACGTAAGGCTTGCGCAACATCTCGCGAGAGTACTCGCCCGCTCCGGTGGCGATCAACGCCAGCAGTAGCACAGCCATCGCGTGGGAGAGATTGAAGTCTATGGGATTGCGGTACGCGAGGAAGTACGCGACGCCGATGATGGTGGCCGAGGTGACGACGATGACCAGCGCCATGCGCGTTACCGCAGAGAATGTTCCGGCGTTGATGGTGTCGATGCCCAACTGAAGCAACACCTTCTGCGAGGACGGAACCATCTTGTAATACCAGTACATCAGTACGGGCATGGCGACAAACGATGGCACCAGCCAGCGGACGCTCCACTTGACCATGGTGGTCTTGAGTTCGGGCTGCTTGTCGCCGTCGATACGGCTGGCGGTGATGAGCGCCCAAATGCCGGCCAACGAGCAGCAGACGCAGCAGCGCAGAAAGAGGCTGGGCCAGTAGGTTGGATTGAAGAAGGCGTACCAGAATTTGCTCGCCTCGTGGCCGGTTCCAGCGACGGCTAGCCAGGTGTCGCCCGGCGTCAGCATGAAGGTAAGAATGCCGTTGATGATGATGAGCGTGAAAGCGGAGGCGACGGCATACACCCAGCCCACTTTGAGATGCAGCTTGTCGTCGATCCTGCCCCATGTGGAGTAGTAGACGGCGATGGTGGTCAGTTCGACGAGGAAGAAGACCCACTCCATGGCCCAGCCGAAGACGAAGTTATGAATCAGCGTGCTGGTGGCCTCGGGATGCGTGAGTCCGATTGCAAACCAGATGCCGACGCCCGAGACGGTGCCGAAGACGGCGGTGAGGACGAGGAAGAACTTGGAGTGGCTGGCCAGTTGATTCAGCCAGTCAGTACGCAATTGGCCCTCGGGCATGCGCAGAGCCTTGCGCTCGGCCATCGGTAGATAGAGTCCGCCGCCCACGGCAAACTGCGAGATCATGACGTGGAAGATGGCGATGATGCCGATCACCCAACCCGAGCCGAGTATTGGAATGTCCCAGAATGGATAGTTCACTTTTAAGCTCCTAGCCTCTAGCTGCTAGCTTCTAGCTCTTGTCTTCAAATCAATTCCGCTAATGTTTGCGCGACCGACCTAGCGGAAAAGCTGAAAGCTAGCAGCTAAAAGCTGTCTTACCGAATCGTCCAGTAACCCAGGACGGTGGTGGTCAGCAACAAAATCACGGCGATCAAGCCAAAGTAGTGCGCGGCGCGTGCGCGCTGGCCCGATTCCCTGGTGTTGTCGTAGAAAGGAATCAGGACCCAGAGCGTGATGCCGAGCGTGAAAAGCAGAATGCCTGCGATCTCGCCAGCCTCGCCCGGAAGCACGTTACCCAGCAGCTTGAGCATTTCGAAGGGGCTCATGAAGTACCACTCGGGATGAATGCCGACGGGAGCGGGCGCGAGCGAGTCGTAGGCTTTCCCCAGGCTCCAGGGAAAGACCGAGGCCAGCAGCGCCAGAATGTTGAGCGAGATGAGCCACATGGCCAGATCTTTGCGCAGGAAGTTGGGCATGAAGGGCATGGACTTGCGTTCAGAAGGCGGCAAAGCCTCGATGCTGGGCGGAGCGGCGTTGCCATGGCGCTGGACTAGCCACAAGTGAAATCCGAGTAAGGGAAGAAAGATCGCAGGGAGCACTACAACGTGAAGAGCGAAGAAGCGCTGCACGGTAAACTCACTGACATCCGGGCCGCCGCGCAGCATGTTGGCGATCGCCTCGCCGACGAAGGGAATCGCCGCTGGAATCTGTAACCCCACCTTAGTCGCGAAGTAGCTTAGCTCGTCCATGGGCAGCAGGTAGCCTGAGAAGCCGAAGACCGATGCGATGCCGAGCAATGCCATGCCGCTGAGCCAGCCGAACTCGCGTGGCTTGCGGTAGGCCTTCATGAAGTAGACCGAGAACATGTGCACCAGGATGGAGAAGATCATCAGGCTGGCGGACCATGCATGCGCGGATCGAATGAGCCAGCCGAAGTGCATTACAAAGGTGATCTGGCGGACCGACTCGTAGGCCTCGGCGCCGGGCCGGAAATAAACGAGCAGCAGGACGCCGGTGAAGCACTGGACAAGAAATAGGAAGAGCGAGATGCCGCCCCAGTAGTACCAGAAGGATTGCGAGTGGACAGGGACGGTCTTGTGGCGCGCAAAGGCGGCCAGTTCGCTGAGGCCCAGCCGCTCATCGATCCAGTTATAGATGGTATTGGTTTTTGTGGTCATGCACCGAATCCTCTAAAGCCGCGAACAATTGAATGAGTGAAGGAGTGAGCCTAATTCATGCGCGCGAGACATCCACGCCGGTTTCGTTGACGGCTACTTTGAAGAGCTTGAGCGGCTTGGGCGGCGGACCGCTGACGTTGGCGCCGGTGTAGGGGTTGTAGACGCCGCCGTGGCAGGCGCAATGGATGCGGTCGGCCTGCGGCTCATATTGCACCGTGCACCCCAGATGCGTGCAGACGGCGGTCATTGAGATCCAGCGGCCGTCCTCGTGGTGGATCAGCAGAGCCGGTGACGCGCCGAACTTGAACATCAGGACAGAGCCGGGTTGAAGCTTCTGCGCGTCTTTGAGAGTGACCTCGGTGACGGCGGTCGCCTCCATGGCCATCTCCTGAGGCGAGGCCAGGTAACGGTAGATGGGATAGGCCAGAGCGGCTGTGTAAGCCAGGCCGGCGGCTCCGGCGGCAACCAGAAAGGCGCGACGAGTGTTGGTTTCGCCGGGCTCTTCGATAACGGGCACGAGATGAATTGGTTCGGTCATGGCAATTTCTTCGCGGAGGTCAGGCCGCGCCCTCCATCACTTTTCTTGCGCGGGCTACCACGGAGATGAGCCAGCCGACGACGCCTAGGCCGGCGACAAAGAGCACGAGGAACAGGCCCACGACCCACCAGTTGGTTGCGATGACCCGGTCCCAGACGTCATAACCCTTGCTGAGCAGAGTCACGTCGCGCACGCCGTCGCGGTAGACGGTGAACGCGACCTCGATCAGCAGAACAACCAGCGCGGCCACCCAGCCCAGCCAGTTGGCGGCGACTTTGCCGAACCCGGCGTATGCGCCGAGCAGCACGGCAACCGCAACTAGAACCAGCCAGCCATATCCGGCCATGCCAAAGAACCTGTAGAAGGGATAGACCGAGTTGCCGGCGAGTCCAGCTTTCACCGAATCGGGCTGCACGCTCGCGGCCCAGATGCCGGCAATCAGATAGACCACGCCAAAACCCGCGGCTACTTTTCCGCCGAGACCGGCGAGGTAGCTCTTCTCCTCGGCCGTGAAGGTCGAGCGGCCCGCGAGATAGACCAGCCACAGGCCGCCGACCAAGAGGCCGCCGGCCATCATCAGCAGCCAGCGCGGTTCGAGCGTCGCATCGCGAGGCGGCAGATATGCACCCATCGCCGAGGCGGAGTACATTTGCCGCCAAACCTCAGGGCGCAGCATCAAGGTCATGTTGGTCGAGAGCAGACGCGCGACAGAACCGGCCAGCAGCCACGCCGTCAAGCCCACCCACCAGGCCGATTTGCCGGCCTCAAGACGCGCCGTAAATCGATAGAGCAGCCAATAGGTCAGCGAGACCAGGCCGACGATTGAGATCCAATAAACGCCGATCAGCACGCTCGATGTGTAAAGCGCGCGTCCGTAGAGGACTTGAGCGAATAGCAACGGAGGCACGGCGAAGTTGATGACAAATGTCATCACGGTGGTGAGCCTGCGCGCCATAGCGCGAGCTGCGACCTTGGCCTCGGGCGAGCGGCCGAAAATGTTAATCAAGACAGCCAGCAGCAGGCCCCCGAGCAGCATTTCGACGACGACAAAGTGCAGAGCCAGCGTGACGATGTGGAGGAGTTTCAGCAGCCAGATCGGAGCCGGCAAGGGAATTGGATCGACAGCGGGAAAGGATGGCATCGTGCTCTTTCTTGACCCCCATGGCCGCTTTTTAGACTATCACTGTCCAAAATGCCGTATGTGATGGCAGTCACAACACATAAACAGGGAGCGGTTTTGCTGCCAAACGCGATACTGAATGATAGTAAATCCCTAACCTGCTCGACCGAAGACCTCCCGAGATAAATCATCGGATTCCGCGCATCGATTCTCCATATCGGGATGGCGAACTGATCGCATTCCTTCGAATGCAAATCAATTCGGGCTGCTTGTCGTTTGAGAATCGAAGACGCCAATTGCCCAATGCTCTGAACTCCATGTTGGGCGGTCCGGCGACTTCCATCAATGCACAAGCTAATGTCGCAGGGGTTGTCGCCGATAACGCAGGAGAGAATTCAAGACTCGAGAAAAACTGGCTCCGATTCTACCTTGTCCGTACTAGCGATCTGTTCGCACGGATGCTTAAGGATCGGATGACGTTGGATGGAACGCGTAAGGCGGGCTCGGCAAATCAGAGAAGGAGAACCACCCATGAGAATGATGCTTCTGAGACACATTGCTGCAGGATTGGTCGCGGCGCTCACAGTTTCGATCGGCCTGCACGCGCAGGATTTCAAACTCGGAACACGCACGGTGCAGGTCCACGGTTTCGCCTCGCAGGGCTATGCGTATTCCGATGAGAACAACTTCCTGACGATGGACACAAGTCGTGGCAGTCCGGCGTTCACAGAGGGCGCACTCAACCTCTCCATGGCGGTTACTGACAAGTTCCGCTTCGGCGGCCAAGGTTATTCGAGAAAGATCGGCAGCCTGGACGATTTCCGGCCGTCACTCGACTGGGCTTACGGCGATTACAAGGTCGCCAACTGGCTCGGCTTCCGCGGCGGCAAAGTGAAGACAGTCATGGGTCTCTACAACGACACCCAGGACATGACCTTCCTTTATCCATGGGCTCTATTGCCGCAAGGCGTCTACCCGGTCGATCTACGAACGACCTATATCGCGCACACGGGCGGCGACGCTTATGGCCGCGTTTCGCTCAAGGAGCTGGGGAAGCTGGAATACACGTTCTACGGCGGCCAGCGTTCCTACGACGATCGCGACGGCACGATCCTTTTCATCCAGCAACTTGGTTATAAGCTCAAAACGATCAGCGGACATACAATCGGTTGGGACGTGAAGCTGCACCCGATGAAGGATCTAACGCTCGGCACATCCTGGGCCAATCTGGCCCAGCACCGGCTGCAACTTACACCTCCTACAACCCTTCAAAACATGGATAACGACCCCAACGACATCTGGTCCGGTTATGAGGACTACACGCGCGGCAAACTGCAGATCAGTTCCGAATACCGCGCTAACGAACTGATGAACCGTGTCGCACCCACCACGCCGGGCGGCACCGTGACCATGAGCAATAAATCCACCATTGAATGGTTCGCGGCCGCATCCTATCGAATAACATCCAAGCTGCAGACAGGGTACTATCACTCCAATTGGCAGATGACCGTGCCCCATACTCCGGCCATCCAGGCGAGCGCCCATATCCACGACGAAGTGGTTGCGGCCCGCTACGACATCGATCGTTTTTGGGACGTGAAGGCAGAAGGCCACTTCATGAATGGCTATGGAGACAGCCATCAGGCGCAGGGCTTCTACGTCAAGTTCAACCCACAGGGCCTCAAGCCGACGACCAACCTGCTCATGCTGCGCGCCACTTTCAAGTTCTAGGAAACTGTGGGAACGACCCACAAGGAGATCGATATGAAACATCTGAGAATCATCGTGGCCATCGCGGCCGTGGCTCTCTGCGGATCGTGGCAGGCTCAGGCCGGTGGGGTGAAAGTTATTGCCAACACCAGTGTGCCGGCGAGCACGATCTCTGCAGGAGAGGTCAAGGACGTGTTTCTGCTGGACAAGGATTCACTGGGTGGCAGTCACGTCGAACCGGTGCTGGCCAAGGGAGGGCCCGCGCACGAGGCATTTCTGAAAGAGTATCTCGGCAAGAGCGATGGCGCGCTGCAAGCCTTCTATCGCAGTCTGGTGTTTACCGGGAAGGCTTCGATGCCGAAGACTCTTGGCACCGATGCCGAAGTGGTGGCCTACGTGGCGAAGACCAAGGGCGCGGTGGGATATGTGAGCGGCGACGCGAGCACCCCCGGCGTGAAGACGCTGGACGTGAAGTAAACAGAGCAAGGAGGGCCGCGTCCTCTGCTGCGATGCGCGGCCCTAACACCGTCGGCATCATCGACAAAGCAACTCCAGTGAGGGCTCCAATGCCCGGCTGCAAGGTGACCCAATGTTTGGACAGATGAAGATCAAGACGAGAATCCTTGGCATTTTGGCCGTGCTGGCGGGCGGCTATCTGCTGCAGGTGGCCATGGTGCAGCTTTCGGCGACGGCTACGCATAGCCGTATGTCGCAGATCTCCTCCTCGTTGTTTCCCGCCGCGCTGAAGATGCAGGAGGCTGAAGCATCCTTCGAGCGGATGAAGAAACACTACGGGGACGCCGTCGTGCTGCAGGATTCCAAGTCGCTGGAAGGCGCTGAGAAGGACGCCGAAGCTACGGGCGCGGCGCTCGATGCTGTGAAAGCGTCCCTGATCTCTTCGCCGGAGCTGGGCAAGCAGGCGGACGGTCTGCTCGCTCAGTTCGCCTCCATCCGCTCGCGCGATCACGAAACCTATGCGGCAATACTTGCCGCCACGGGCGGGCCCAGCGACGATCTAATGGCGCAGGTGGGCGCATTGGGCAAGGATAACAAGACACTCACCGACGATATGGGCGTCTTCGACAAAGCCATCTCCGCCGGCTTCCAGACGCAACTGGACGCGGTGGATGCGTGGTCTGTGCGCAGCCGCGTGATGGGGCTCATCATGCTGGCTTTCGCCATACTCGTTTGCTGTGCGGCGCTGTGGATCGTTCAGTCCAAGGTGGTGCTTCCGCTGGGTGCGCTGGCGCTGCGCTTGCAGGACATCGCAGAGGGCGAGGGCGATCTGACGCGGCGCATCGACGTGCAGGGACACAACGAGATCGACGAAGTGGGCATCTGGTTCAACGTCTTCATTGGGCGCATAGAGGAGATCGTGCGGCGCGTGGCCGAGCACGCGAGCACTCTGGGCTCGGCAGCTACGGAGTTGGCTTTAAGCGCGCGCGAGACCGCTACGCAGGCCAGCCAGCAGCAAGAGCAGGCGGCGCGGATCAGCGCGACGATGAACGAGATCTCCACATCGGTTCACGAAATCAGTCAGACCACGCAGAACGCCGCGCTCGATGCCCGCAAGGCCGAGGAGAGCGCGCACACCGGCGGCCAGACGGTTCAGAGCACGGTCCAGACTATCGGGGAGCTGCTCAAATCGAACCAGGAAACCTCGTCAAAGATTGAGGGACTGGGCCGGTCGAGCGACGCCATCGGAAAAATCATCAACGTGATCAACGAGATTGCCGGCCAGACGAACCTGCTGGCACTGAACGCCTCAATTGAAGCGGCGCGAGCCGGCGAACATGGGCGCGGCTTTGCGGTGGTCGCAGGCGAGGTGCGGCGGCTGGCCGAGCGCACCAGCGAAGCCACGAAAGAGATTGATCAGACGGTGCGGGCCATTCAGCAGGGTACGGCGGAGGCTGTCGAGGCCATGCGCTCAAGCATGGGCCATGTGCAAAGCGGCGTAGACTCAGCGCGCTCGGCGGGTGAGGCGCTCTCGAGCATCATTCACGGCTCGGAGTCGGTGCAGAAGATGGTGACGCAGATTGCGGCCGCGGCCACGGAGCAGTCATATTCGACGCAATCGGTGAGCGCCAACGTGAATGAGATCGCCACAATCATCGAGCATACGGCGGCCAGTTCGCAGCACTCGGTGGAGGCATGCCAGCAACTGGCGTCGTTGGCCAATGAATTGACCGGCCTGGTGGGCGCATTCAAGGTTGGATGAGCGGGGCGGGGTCATGGTGAGAAGAGAGTAGGGGTTTGCAAAACTGGGCCGGGGATGTTTCAATGAAGTTATTGAAACAGGGGTGCTCCACGAAGTGGGGCTGAGAGATACCCTCGAACCCGATCCGGATAATACCGGCGTGGGAAGCTTTCGAAGCCAGGCGGCCTTCTTCCTCGAATCGCAGCGTGAGTTCTCTTGTTTCATGAATTCAGAGACAAGGGGAGCTCATGCTCAGTTTCACCGCCGGCGCTCCGGCCCGCAGTAGACTTTCACTCTTCGCAACAAAGAATTCAGGCTCGTTTTCTCGCCAGTTGTCCATGCGCGGGCTCAGATGTGTTTGCTCTGCATCCTGGGCGACAGGATTGCTGATTTGCTGCCTGGTCGCGCCTCTGAGAGTGGTCGCGCAGAGTGCGGCTCCCTCGGCAGCGGAACCGCCCGCAACAACCGCGGCGCCAAAGCCAGCCGCACCCGCGCAGCTGATTCCTCCCGTGACCACCACGGTGGTGGTGCATGGCGACGCAGCCAATGCGTATCTTCCCGAGGCTGTCACGGTGGGTACGTTGGACGGTGCAACGCTTGCAGAGACGCCGCTTTCTGCTACGGTTGTGACTCGCGAGTTGCTCAACGACCAGGGCGCGCGCCTGCTCTCGGACGTGGTGAAGAACGACGCTTCGATCGGCGACGATTACGTGCCTGTGGGCTACTACGGCGACTACGAGATTCGCGGTCTGACCATCGACCTGGCCACGGGCCTTGAGATCAACGGCATGACCATCGCGGGCGAACAGGATGTGCCACTGGAAAACAAGGAACGCGTCGAGTTCCTCAAAGGCATAGCGGGAGTGGAGAGTGGAGTAGCCTCGGCCGGCGGACTGATCGACTACGTGACCAAGCGGCCGGCGGCCATCAAGGCTGTCGATCTAGCTACCGATCAACGCGGCAGCACCTACGGTGCGGTCGATCTTGGGTCACTGTTCGGCAGGCAAAAGCAGCTTGGTGCGCGGGTGAATCTGGCAGGCGAAAAGATCCAAAGTTATATGACTGACACCAACGGCTGGCGCGCCGTGGGTGCTGGTGCGGCAGACTGGAAGCTCAGCTCCAAAGCGATCTTGAAAGGCGACTTCGAGTACCAGCACAAGGTGGAGCGCGATGGCAGCGGTTACCAGTTGCTGGGCGGCACAACGGTGCCGAATATCAATCAGATTTACCCGTCAACAATGTTGGGCGACCAACCCTGGGGTCCTCCCGATACCTACGACACATTCAATACCGGCGCGCGGCTGGACTACACTCTTCCTCACAACTGGACGGTTTTTGCAGCGGCAAGTTACAGCCATTCTCTGATACAAGATAACGTGATTTACGCGTATGGCTCTTCGCTCGATCCGGCAACCTACCTGCCGAATTGTCCCAACGCGCCTGACGCGGTCGCCTACTTCTTCTGTCCCGACGGAACATACGGCATCTACGACTATCGCGACCCCAATGAATTGCGTATCGACGCGCAATCAGAGGCAATAATTACCGGCCATATAAAAACGGGTGCCATTAAGCACGACGTGACGATTGGCGGAGAGCTATTTCTTCGCAGCGTTCAACTGCCCGGCGCACCGCCGCCGAATGCGCCGGACAATATTCAGAATGGCGCAGTGTACGCCTATATAGGCCAAGAGAATATTTATCAGCCGATCACTCCATTTCCGATGGAGATCGATTCGATCACAAATACCCCGGATCAGGCTGGACCACGAACGCTCGCGGAAGACAATCATCAATCATCCGCAGTATTGCAGGATCGAGTTCACTTGCCCGGCCACTTCCAACTGCTGGCTGGCGGGCGTTTCGACTCCGTTCTCGACCACAATTACACCGCTCCACTAAAATCAGGAGAGTTGAACTTAACGGATAAGACCATCTGGCTTCCGCAATACGCTATAACATTTAATCCGGTCAATGATCTTATTCTTTATGGTAACTATGGCGTGATGCTTTCGCTGGGTCCGCAGGCACCCTTCTGGGCCGGCGGGTATTTTCTGTCTCCGTTTTATACTCGACAAGCAGAGGTAGGAGCTAAGTACGAACCTAGCCAGCGCATTCTCCTTACGACTGCGCTCTTCCATATGCGTACGCCGTTTTTCTACCCCATAGGCAATACTGACTTTGAATCCGATGGGCGCGAGACGCACGACGGCATTGAGTTGAATGCTGAGGGCAAGGCGGCAAACTGGCTGCGGCTCACGGCTTCGGCGATGCACACCACAATGTTTGCCGATCTCGCGCTACCGCATCTGCGCGGACTGCACCTGCTTCCCGGCTGGAGCTACACCGGCCGCAAGGAAGCCACGCGCGACGACGCCGTGAGCGTGCCCAGCTACAATCTCTTCAACCTCGGTGCGCGCTATACGCCCGGCGGCGAGCAAGGCCGCGTGACCTTCCGCCTCTACGCCAACAACATCTCCGACAAGCGCTACTGGAGCGACACCGGCGCCAGTTATGGCGATACATTCATCTGGTTAGGCGCGCCAACGACGGTGCGGCTCTCGGCGCATTACACCTTCTAAGCATGCGGCCGGGAAAAGAGGATGCACGAGCGATGAGCACAACAGCAAAGGCGCACGGCATGGACGGCACACTGGTCGAGGCTGCCTGGCCGCCGCTGACTCTGCCCGAGGTACGTTCGCTGATCGTCGGGTTCCCCGGCTGCGACGAGCCGATTCGAATCCATTCGGTGAGTCCACGGCCGTTCTCCGCGGCGAGTGTTGTGTCTATGCGTGCTGGCCGTGTCTTCATCAAGCGTCATCACAGAACGGTGCGCGACCGCGAGGGGTTGCTCGAGGAACATCGCTTCATGGACCATCTCCGGGCGCACGGCGCGCCGGTGCCGCGCGTCCTCGCTACCTCATCTGGCCAGACGGCCATCGAGAGCGGCGAATGGACCTATGAGGTGCACGAAGTGCCGGAGGGCGTAGATCTTTATGGCGAAGCGCTTTCATGGACGCCATTTCGCACGGCGGCCCACGCTCGGTCCGCGGGAGAGACGCTCGCATGTCTGCACCTGGCCGCGCAAGGATTCGACGAGCCGCAACGCAAGACACAGCCTCTTATCGCAAGCTTCACAATCTTTGCGGTTGACGATCCAGGCGCGGCGATAAAGCGTTATCTAGCGGCGCGACCTGCGCTGGCTAAAGACGCGGCCGCGCGCGCGGCCTGCGATAAGGCATTAGAGATCCTGGCTCCATTTCATGCCGAGCTGAAGCCGCTGTTGCCCGCGCTCGAGCCGCTGTGGACGCACAACGATCTGCACGCGTCCAACCTGCTGTGGAGCGACATAGGGGGCGAAGCGCGTGTCACTGCGGCGATCGACTTTGGGCTTGCCGATCGGACTGATGCCGTACACGATCTAGCGCAAACGATCGAACGAAACATTGTGGAGTGGCTTGAGTTGCGCGAAGAGTTTGAAGACACAGAAGACGTGCCGGTGCACATCGATCACCTGGAAGCGCTGCTCGATGGCTATGAATCGTTGCGTCCGCTAAGCGATGAAGAAGCAGCCGCGCTCAAGCCGATGACCGCGCTTGGCCACGCGGAGTTTGCGCTGACGGAGGCGGATTATTTCCTTCAAGTGCTGCATTCCGCAGAGAACGCACGCGTGTGCTCGGAGGAGTATCTTGTGGGTCACGCACGCTGGTTTCGCGGCGCGGGAGGAATGAGGCTCCTAGATGCAATTGGGAGATGGGCCGATGGGCGGAAGAGAGTTGGAACAGAATGAGTTGGGCGGCATTAAGCAAATACATTATCGATAATTGGCTGGAAATCGTCGGCGCCGTCACGGCGATTGTGAGCATTTGGCTGACAACGAAGCGAAAGATTGCGTGCTGGCCAATTGGTATTGTCTCCGACCTTGCCTACCTGGCGATCTCCTATCATGCGCAACTGTTTTCATTTGCGCTGCTACTCGTTGGTGGACTGCCGTTGACGTTTTATGGATGGTGGCACTGGGCGAAGGGCGTGCACGAGGATGGCGAGGTGCGCGTGGTTCGCTTGCCTCGGATGGAGTTGCTGATGGGCGTGGCCGTTGGGGCACTGGGAGGCGTTGTGCTGGGGGCATGGATGCAGCACCACCATGCGTCGCTGCCTTATGTGGATGCGATGCTTGCGAGCTACAGCGTGGTTGGCGGCTGGTGGCAAGCGCGCAAGCATATCGCCAACTGGTGGCTGTGGATTGTAGTGGACGTGGTCTATGTTGGGGAATTCCTTTACGAAAACCTACTATTGACAGCGTTGCTCTATGCAGCCTTTGTCGTTCTGGCCGTCATTGGGCTGCGGGATTGGCGTCAGGCGTCGTCGTATCCCACCTTTGCGACAGGGGAGAATCGAAAGGTTGGGGCACGGGACTTCGCGGGCTAAACCGCGGTCTGCACCACGTTCTTGAGCGGCTCGCCCTTGATGTAGCGGCTCAATTCGTCGGCAGCGGTCTTGAGCGCGCGCGGCGCAAACTGCGGGCTTGATCCCGCCAGATGAGGCGTGAGCAGCAGGTTGGGGCAGTTCCACAGAGGGTGGCCCTCGGGCAGAGGCTCGGGATCTGTAACGTCGAGAGCGGCGCGGATGCGGCCGGAGTTGAGCGCCTCAACCAATGCGTCTGTATCGACGATCGGCCCGCGCGCCGCGTTGACCAGAAGCGTGCCTTGCTGCATCAAGGCGAGCTGGCGGGTGCCGATCAGATGATGCGACTCGGCAGTCGAGGGCAGAATCAGAATCACAATTTCAGCTTGCGGCAGCAGGCTGTCAAGTTCGCTGACGGCATGAACCGGAGGTTCGGTGCGCGCCGTTCGGGCCACTCGTACCAGTTCTACGTTAAAGGGCGCGAGCATTCGTTCGATCTCCTGTCCGATCTCGCCATGCCCCACCAGCAGCACGCGCTTGCCGGTGAGCTCTTCCAGCATGATTGGCGGATAGACCGGCCGCGTATCGCCGGTGATCTGTGCGTAACGGGCGGGGGCCTCGAAGCGCCGCTTCCACTGGCCGGAGCGCTGCACTTCAAGGTAGAACGGGAAGTACTTCAGGGTCGCCAGAATCGCGCTGATGGTCCACTCGGCGGTGGAGATGTTGTGCGCGCCGCGGGCCTTCGAGATGGTGACGTGCGGTCCGGCCACGCCGGGAATCCACTCCGTCCCGGCCATTAAAGACAGGATCAGCCGCACGCCGCGCAGATGAGGCCAGATGCGCATGGCCCGCGTGGGATAGGGGTCGGGAAGCCAGACGTCGATGTCGATCTCGTGGTCGAGATCGTCTGGCAAGGGAATGAGTTCGACCTCCGCAGGAAAGTCGCGCAACAGCTCAGCGGCCAAAATGGCAGGGTATCCGACTCGTAGCATGGGTTTTCGGGCCCTGAAGAATCGGGCTCCTCACTCCTATCCTAACCGCAAAGGGCCACTTCGGCGCACGAATGAAATGTCGTCCTGGATGGGAGGAACTTCAGGTGAAAATGCAAGGGGTAACGGCGCACACCCGTTTGGATAGGGCATTCTGTAAGAAGAGGATTGTGCGGCACAGTCTGCAACGATGCGCTTAAGAGCGAACAAGACGAGATCGCAACAGGAGCTTGCCATCAAGCTGCGAGTGGAACAGGAGCCGGACCAGGGGTTATTCACCTGGGAGCGCCGGAGGCTGCTGATTCACGCCGCAAAAACGGCAGCGGCGGCCGGGCTTTGCTGGTGGATTGCGAGGCTCTTCGGGCTCAATGACGGCTATTGGGGCGCAATCAGCGCCATCATCGTGCTGCAATCGAACTTTGGCGCGACCATCTCCGCTTCACGCGATCGTATTCTTGGAACGATCATCGGCGCGATGCTTGGCTTCGCGTTTGCTCAGATCGGCGCGCTGCCGTGGAACTTCATTCTCGCCGTGCTGACGGCGGTGATCGTCTGCGGATTGCTTGGCCTACGCAGCAGCTCACGGCTCGCCGGTGTGACCATCTGCATTGTCATGCTGGTTAAGACGGGCTCACATTGGACCCTTGCCCTGGACCGCGTGATGGAGGTCTTTATCGGAATCGGCATGGCGATCGCCGTTTCAACCCTGCTCTTTCCAGACCGCGCTCGATTGCGGCTGCGTGACGGGCTGGCGCAGGAGTTTCTGGTGCTGGGCGCGTTCTTCGAGGCGATCCTAAAGGGTTTTCGCGGCACGCCGCATGAGAACCTGCCCGCGCTGCGCGAGGATGTGCTTGCCGCGCTGCGCAAAAACAGTCAACTGCTTGAGGCTTCGCGCAATGAACCCTCCGGCGGCCCGGGCTGGCGCGAGGGACTGGAAATGCTGGCGCAGTTTGGCCGTTCTCTTTTCGATGCACTGGTGGCGCTTGAGTTCTCAGTCAAAGACAGCCTCGACGACGGGTATGCGCAGCAACTTGAGCCTGCGCTGGGTCGCCTGGCCGTAGACATTCGCACCGGCTTTCACCACGTGGCCGAATGCATTCACGAGTGGCGCTTTGACATTCCCCCGCCGGGGATGAATTTGGAGGAGGACATCGCTCAATTGGAGGCGCGCATGGCAGAAGTCCGCCACACGGGCTTCCAGTTTACTCAGGCCGAGATTCTGCGCGCGTACGCGGTGCAACTCCATCTCAAGCAAATTGCCCGCATGCTGCGCGCCTCGCGCGTTGAAACCAGCCGCGCTGTCGGCGAGGCGCAGAAGTAATTCACACCGCCAGCATCTCCGTGTAGACCGCCATGCCTACCACCGCATCGGCACCCAGTGCGTCCAGGGCATCGACTTCCTGCTGGCTGCGAATGCCGCCGGCGACGATGAGTTGGCGCTCGGTGAGCTTGCGCAGGCGTGCGGCTGCTTCGATCGGGAAGCCCTGCATCAAGCCTTCGCCGTCCACATGCGTGTAGAGAAACGCAGTGGCGTACGGGTCGAGCTGCGGAATCGCCTCGTCGGGAGTGAGCGCTACCTGCGCCTTCCAGCCTTTGACGGCGATCGTTCCGTTCTTCGTGTCGATGCCGGCAACAACGCGCTCAGCGCCAACCGCGGCTGCCAGCGAATTGGCAAATTCAACGTTGACCGTGCCAGTCTCAGAGAATAGCGCCGAGCCAATAATGACGCGCTTTGCTCCCGCGTCCAGAACCTGCTGCGCGCGCTCAATGGAGTGAATGCCACCGCCGGCCTGGACAGGCAGACGCTTGGCAATCTGGGCGACGAGTATTGAATTATCGCCTTGACGCATCGCCGCGTCGAGATCGATGAGCTGGACTAACGGGAACTTGGAGAACTTTTCAATCCAGTATTCAAAGTCGTCAAAAGCCAGGCGCAGTTTTTCACCCTGCACAAGCTGAACGATCTGGCCGCCCAGCAAATCGATGGAAGGAATCAGCATGGAAGCCTCACCGAGACGCCGGCCTTGGCCAGCTCCTTTTTGAGATCGCGGGCGCTGGAGACGCCGAAGTGAAAGATGCTGGCGGCGAGCGCTGCATCGGCCTTGCCGCGTCCGAAGACATCGACAAAATGTTCGACGGTTCCCGCGCCGCCGGAGGCGATGACGGGAATGCCGACAGCCTCGCTGACCGCGGCAGTCAGCTCGCAATCGAAGCCGGTGCGCATACCGTCGGAGTTCATTGAGGTGAGCAGGATCTCGCCCGCTCCGCGGTGCTCGGCCTCGCGCGCCCACTCGACAACTGTTCGACCTACGGGGCGGCGGCCTCCTTGAACGTACACCTGCGCATCGCGCACCGGATCTGCGGCCTCTGGATCGCGGCGCGCATCGATGGCGACGACGACGGCCTGCGCGCCAAAGCTGCGTCCGATGGCGTCGATCAACATGGGGTTGGCGAGCGCCGCGGAGTTTACGCTGACCTTGTCTGCGCCCGCCTCGAAGACCTGCGCCGCATCGTCGGCGGAGCGAATGCCGCCGCCCACGCAGAAGGGGACAAACAATTCAAGAGCCGTGCGGCGAACCGTGTCGAGCAGCGTCTGCCGGCCCTCGTGCGTTGCGGTAATGTCGAGCAGCACGATCTCGTCGGCGCCTTCGCGGGCGTGACGCGCTGCCTGCGTGGCCGGGTCGCCCGCGTCGATTAGATCGACAAACTGCACGCCCTTGACGACGCGCCCGTCATGGCAATCCAAGCAGGCGATGATGCGCTTTGTAATCATCTCGTTCCTTCCCACTTGAGAAAGTTGGCGAGAATTTTCAATCCCGTTGCACTTGATTTTTCAGGGTGGAACTGCACGCCCATCACGTTGTCGCGTTCGACGGCGGCTGCAAAAGGCTCGATGTAATGGGTGATGGCGGCGGTGTCGGCGGTGACGGGAGCTTTGAAAGAGTGTGTGAAGTAGACGTGCTCGCCCGGCTCGACTCCGGCGAGAAGTCGTGAGTCATGACGGATTTCAAGCGAGTTCCAGCCGACATGCGGGATTTTTTCTGTGCTTTCGGAGAATCGCGCACAGGATTCGGCGAAGTGTCCGAGGCCCGGCTGCTCGGGCGCTTCGCTCGATCCGGCATAGAGCCACTGCATTCCCACGCAGATCCCAAGGAAGGGAACGCCGCGCCCAATGGCCGCTCGAATCGCGCCGGTGAGGCCTGTTGCGTCGAGGCGCTCGGTGGCTGCAAAGTGGCCTACACCCGGCAGCACGATCCGCTCCGCCGAGTCAACGAGCGCAAGGTCGCCGTCGGTTACGATTGGTTCCGCATCGAGATGGCGCAGGGTCTTCAGCACAGAAGTAAGATTACCCGCTTTGTAATCGATCACCGTTACGCGCATCACAGTAGCCCCTTGGTTGATCGATCTTGTGGTGATTGGAGCGGCCGTACATCGTCTTGACGTGAACATTGGCTCGTGCGCCGCGTGCGAAGCCTTCGAAGAAATCCGTAACCAATTCAGATTGCAAGTCGCCGACGAGGCGTGTTCGGACCTTGGTGTCGACGGCGAAGGCGGCGCGGCCACTCAGGTCGATGGCCGCAATGGCCAGCGTCTCGTCCATCGGCATCAGGAAGTAGCCGGCGCGCAGAATGCCGCGCTTGTCTCCGAGGGCGCGATCGAAGACTTCACCGAGCGCAATGCCGACGTCTTCGACGGTGTGGTGCTGATCGACGTCGAGGTCGCCGTCGCACTTGACTTCGAGATCGAAGGCTCCGTGCCGCGTGAAAAGTTCGAGCATGTGATCGAAGAAGCGAATGCCGGTGGAGATCTTATACTGCCCGCTGCCTTCAATCGTCAGATTGATAGCAATGCGCGTCTCGGTGGTATTGCGGACCAATTCTGACCGGCGCGG
>JBEKOA010000110.1:0-17796 GCA_049522255.1 Occallatibacter sp. | reverse complement strand
GGAGACCAGCCGCCGATGAACATCGTGGTCAGCACACCGGACGGTGCCGTCAGTCTGCTGGTCGATGAGATCGGCGATGTGCTGGATATGGACGCCGCCAACTACGAGAAACCGCCCGACAACCTCGATCCGGCGGCCCGGGAGCTTATCAGCGGTGTTTACAAGATGAAGGACGGCTTGTTGCTGGTTCTCGACACTGAAAAGGCTGTGGAAGTGGGTGGTTGTCTTACTTCACTGAATTCAAAGTTTGACTCGCAGTCTTCTGAAGCGGGAGCGAATGGAAAGCGTTCGTGCCCGTCTGATTCCGACGGCATTGAAGAGGGGCAGGCGAGGTCTGCCCAGTCGCAGAGTTCGAATGGAAAAGGCGCGAAAAAACTGGCAGCCAAAAAGACCAACAGCGCGGGGCGCGTGGTGAGGGCTGGGCCTGTGTAGCGAAAGGGCCGCCGCGAGTTGAGCAAAATGCAGCAATTGGCCGATAACGAGGTGCTGCTCGATTGCTGGAGTTCAGGCGCCTCTTGGAAGCATCGCGGGACGGATGCTTGAGTGAGCCTGGCAAGACCGGGCAGTTGACTGGGCAGGAAGGCTTGCGAAGAAGCGCGACCACCTGAAGGGAGTAAGGCAATGAAGTGGATGAGGCAACAGGCTCCTCGGGGCTTTGATTTTCGGTGGATGCATAACCGCTGCCGTTGGATTAGTCAGTATCGCGCGGCTGGCGAAGGTGGCGGATTTGTCCAAGGCATCCTATGAGCAGGAAACCCTTGGAATCGCTTACCTGAAGCAAGCCAATATCGATCTTATCGAGGCCGACAGGGCCGCCAAGAATGTGATGCTGTCGAACACTTCGGAAGAGCGCGAGCAATACAAGGCTCAGGCGGACGCATATACCGGCCTCGTTACCGATGACCTTGACAAAGCCAAGCCTTTGATTACTTCGGAGAAGGGCAAGGAATTGCTGACGCAGGTCTCGCAGGCCTGGAAGGAAAGCCAGGAGTCCACGAGCCAGGTCGTCTCTCTCGCCATGAATGAAAAGCTCGATCAAAAGCGACCGTCAGTGGAACTCTCCTTTGGTCCCGGCCGCGCGAAGGCGGATGCTGCTGAGGATCTGATGGCCCAGTTGGCAACCACCAAGGAAGACGTCGCCAAGGAGTCCGAAGCGCAGACGGAAAAGACCTTTCACGACACGCGCATGACCCTTCTCATACTAGTTCTGTTGGGCGTCATTGGAAGCTTGACAGTCGGGGTGTTAATTGCACGCAGCATCTCCAAGCCGCTCGGGCTCATCACGGAAATTGCAAAGAAGATCGCTCACGGCGACGTAAATCAGACGATTGAATATCATTGCGGCGACGAAATTGGCGTGTTGGCGGACTCTTTTCGCGGCATGATCGAAGCCGTGAATGCATTGACGCAGGACGCATTCATGCTCTCGGAGGCGGCTGTTGAAGGCAAGCTCGCGACACGTGCCGACGCCAGTAAGCACCATGGCGACTATCGCAAGATTATTCAAGGCGTAAACGATACGCTGGATGCAGTGATTGGTCCTCTCAACGTGGCCGCCGATCAGTTGGAGAAGATCGGCAAGGGAATTATTCCCGCGAAGATCTCCGCGAATTACAATGGCGACTTCAATGCCATCAAGAACAGCCTCAATGCGTGCATCGACGGCCTCGGCGGCCTCGTGGAAGCCGATTCGGTCTTGAAGAGAATGGCAATCAACGACTATAGAAATCAGGTTGAAGGCAAGTACGAGGGAGTTTTTGCCACTGTTGCCCAATCTGTCAATGAAGTCAAGCAGAGAATGGATCACTTCATCGCCACAATCAAGGACGTCGCGCAAGGAAACCTTCATGAACTCTCCGAATTAAAGAGGATTGGGCGCAGATCGGAAGGCGATGAACTGATGCCTTCGATGATTGCCATGATGGAGAACATCCAGGCGCTGGTCAATGACGTCAAAATGCTCACGGTGGCGGCGGCTGATGGAAAACTGTCGACGCGCGCCGACGTCTCGAAGCACCAGGGCGACTATCGCAAGATCGTGGAGGGCTTCAACGGAACTCTCGATGCAATCTGGCTTCCCATCGAACAGGAGATTCATGTTCTCAGACAGATTCGCGGCTGCAACCTCAGAGACAAGGTCGAAGTCGACTGCAAGGGCGACCACGAGAAGATGAAGAATGCCGTCAACGGCGTACATGACTGGCTGAATGAGCTGATCGCTTTTGTAACCAAGATCGCCCACGGCGATATGACCGCATCGATGGCCAAGGCTTCGGATCAGGACCAGATTCACGAGTGGCTATCGCTGATGAAGAGCAACATCAACGCTCTGGCGGCCGATGCCAACTTGCTGGCGAGTGCCTCGGCGAGAGGGAAATTCGATATCCGGGCTGACGCCAGCAAGCATAGCGGCGACTACCGCAAGATCATTGAGGGTGTTAATCAAACGTTGGACGCCATCGTCGCGCCGCTGAGGGCTACGGCCGAGAACGCCAGTTCGCTGGCCACGGCCGAGAACGCCAGTTCGCTGGCCTCATCCTCAGAAGAGTTAACGGCGGTGAGCCAGCAGATGGCAGGAAACGCGGAGGAGACTGCAACTCAGGCCAACGTCGTCTCGGCGACGAGCGACCAGGTTTCGAGAAACGTCGCCTCGGTGGCCACGGCTGCCGAAGAGATGCAAGCCTCCATTCGTGAGATCTCGAAGAACGCGAACGACTCGGCGCGGGTGGCCAAGAATGCGGTGGGAGTGGCGCAATCCACCAACGAAACCATGCGCAAGCTGGGCGAATCCAGCCTGGAGATCGGCAACGTGATCAAGGTGATTACCTCGATCGCGCAACAGACCAACCTGCTGGCTTTGAATGCAACCATCGAGGCCGCGCGAGCCGGTGAGGCAGGCAAGGGCTTCGCGGTGGTGGCCAATGAGGTGAAGGAGCTTGCCAAGCAGACCGCCAAGGCGACTGAGGAGATCAGCCAGAAGATCGAGGGGATGCAGGGAGTCACCAAAGGAGCGGTCACCGCAATCGAAGAGATTGGCGCGATCATCAATCAGATCAATGATATTTCCAACAGCATAGCTTCGGCGGTGGAAGAGCAGACGGTGACAACCAACGAGATCGGGCGAAGCGTGTCCGAGGCAGCTCAAGGGGTTAACGATATTGCCAAGAACATCGGCGGGGTGGCCACGGCGGCCAGGAATACCACACACGGAGCCAACGACACACGGTCGGCCTCCCTGGAGCTCAGCGAGATGGCGGCGAGGCTTCAGGCATCGGTTTCGAAGTTCTCATTCTGACCGGATCAAGGGTCTAGAGAGATGCCCGGCGGATAGGTAACTGCCACCGGGCATCTCTTCTAACATCGAAGGCGGATCACCGATGAGCAAAGTTTTGATTGTGGATGACTCCAGGACAATCCGGACGATAATTCGCAGAATACTGATCGGACTCGGGTATGAGGTCTGCGAGGCGGGCAACGGCATCGAGGCCCTGCAAGTAATCGAGGCCGAGAGGGCCGAGGTGAAACTGGTTCTCGCGGACTGGAACATGCCGGAGATGAATGGTTTCGAATTGCTTCAGCGATTGCGTCAGGATTCCTCCCTTTCTTCCATGAAGATCATCATGGTGACCACCGAGACCGAGATGGATCACATGGCGTCGGCGCTGGAGGCCGGAGCCGACGAGTACGTCATGAAGCCGTTTACAAAAGAGATCCTTGTGGAAAAGCTCGAATATGTAGGATTCTCACCCATGGCGAGCGTGTAGATATGACGACCGTTAACCAGCGATTGCTGCAGCCCGGCGAAAGAATTCGCGTCCTGGTGGTAGATGACTCAGTTGTCATCCGCCGGCTCGTTGCGAATTCTCTCGAGCTGGACCCAACGCTTGAGCTGGTGGGTACCGCTTCCAATGGCGTGATCGGAATGCAGCGGATCGAACAGTTGAATCCCGATGTTGTCACGCTGGATATCGAAATGCCGGAGATGGACGGTCTGGAGATGTTGCGCCGCATACGACACGACTTTCCGCGGATTCGGGTCATCATGTTCAGTACGCTCACTGAGCGTGGCGCTGCAAAGACGCTCGAGGCCCTGACTCTCGGGGCCGACGATTATGTAGCCAAGGTTTCCAACCAGGGATCGCTCGACCTGTCAATAGCACGTCTGCGGGAAGAGATGATTCCCAAGATCAAGCAGTTTTTCCGCTTGCCGGACCAAGCACATGGATCGGCGGCATCAGATACTGCGTACGCGCCAGCAGCGCCTTCGGCCGCGCGGGATAAGTCTGGCTTCCAGAAAATGGGTGTGCGGCCCAAGGCAGTCGTGATTGGCGTCTCTACCGGCGGACCGACGGCTCTCGGCGCAATATTGCCTGCGCTGCCGGCCGACTTCGCATTGCCGGTGTTCATCGTTCAGCACATGCCGCCTTTGTTTACCCGTCTGCTCGCAGAGCGAATTAATGCCACCTGCAAAGTACCCGCCGAGGAAGCAACCCAGGACAGTCTGGTTGGGCCGGGCAAGATCCTGATTGCGCCGGGTGACTTTCATATGAAGCTGGCATCGAATGGGAGCGGGATCCACATAGTTCTGGATCAGGGTCCCCGGCTGAATTCGTGCCGCCCCGCGGTTGATGCGCTATTTACTTCGGCTGGGGAGGTATATGGCGGGGCGGTGCTCGCCGTGATTCTAACTGGCATGGGCCAGGACGGCTTGCGCGGCGTCCGGACACTCAAGGCGCTGGGGGCCACGGTACTTGTGCAGGATGAGGCGTCCAGCGTTGTGTGGGGCATGCCTGGCGCCGTAGCCGATGCGGGCTTGGCCGACCGCGTTCTGCCGCTCGATGACGTGATGCCTGAGATCCTTCGCATCACGGAAAGAAAATAGGAGAGGACCCGATGGGAACGCAAGCACAAGTGAACGAGATCCTCCCGGAGAACTACCGGTTCCTTCAGGCGCATGTCTATTCCCAGGTGGGAATTGTCCTGGAGGATAACAAGCACTATCTCTTCGAAAGCCGCCTCGCGCCCATTGTCCAGCAATTCAGCCTCGGCTCCATCAATAACCTGTGTGCGCTCCTCCTCGCCAAGCGCAATCCGGAGATTGGCCAGCAGGTCGTTGAAGCCATGACAACCAACGAGACCTACTTCTTCCGCGATCCCGCCCAATATGAGGCCATACGAACGGTACTGCTGCCGAAACTTATTGAAGAGCGACAGGCCACGAGGAAGATGCGTTTCTGGTCGGCCGCTTCATCTACCGGGCAAGAGGCTTACAGCCTGGCGATGCAGCTGCTGAATGAAGGACTGAAAGACTGGAACATTCAGATCCTCGGCACTGACTTCTCCTCGAAGGTTGTCGAACGCGCACGCGCAGGCGTTTACCAGCAGCTTGAGGTCAATAGGGGACTGCCTGCGACGATGCTGCTGAAGTATTTTCGCCGCTCCGGCCTGGAGTGGCAACTGACTGAGCCGGTGAAGAAGATGGCCCGGTTTGAAACGATCGACCTGCGCAAAAGCATGCGCACGCTGGGTCCATTCGATTTGGTTTTTTGCCGCAACGTCATGATCTATTTCGACAACAAGACAAAGCTCGACATCATGAAGGAACTTCATAGCACTATGTTTCGGGGCGGTTGGCTGCTGCTGGGAAGCACCGAGGCGGCATTTGGTCTTGATGAATGGTTCGAACGGAAAACTTTGGGAAGCGTCACCGTTTTAGTCGCGCGATGAAAGGAAGCTCATGTTAACTGAAGTAAGTATGGAAATGCTGTCAGAGATCGTGAAATCTGTGTTCCTGACCATGATGGATCTCGAGCTTTCAAGCAGCGACAAACCCTGGCACGCCGGCGGAGAGAGGCTGACCTCTTTCGTGCAACTGACGGGCGAATGGAACGGAGCTGTGCTGCTGGAGTGCAGCCGGAAGCAAGCTTGCCATTTTGCTGGGCGGATTCTCGCCATGGATCCACCCGAAACCGTGGACGATGACGTACGCGATGTGCTTGGCGAACTGGCCAACATGATCGGCGGAAACATGAAGTGCGGCATGACCCCGGGGGTGCGCCTTTCCATGCCCACTGTCCTCGATGGCAGCGACTACGACTTGCGCGTATGCGGATCGCAAGTCCAGGAGAGGCTCGCCTTTCAATGCGACGACAGCCAATTCTGGGTCACAGTTCTCTCTGAGGGTGCACCGATTCCGGAGAGCTAGACGGAGTAATCAACGCGGCGAGGCGCCGGCTCTTTTCAAGAGCAGATTGCGCACGGCATCATGGATGCGTTGGACGGCGGCACGCCGGTAATCCCAGCGCTCGTCATCACACGGTTGTTCGACCACCATGGTCGCGTTTGCTTCAAAGAGCAGAATATCTCCGCTCTGATTGAGGCCAAAGTCGATCCCGCCATAGTCGAGGCCGAGCACTTCCTGAATTCGCTCAAGTGCGGCCATCGCTTTGCTGCCCAGCTCGCCAGGCATATTGGCCAGGAATCTGTTTTCTTCCGCGCGGTGGTCGGCGCGATCGGCCATGTCGGCGCTGAAGTAATGAATCTTCCAGTCTTGCGAAATGGCCAGATGGAGTGGATAGAGAACGCCGCCAACCATCATCACGCGGTACTTGCGTGCGCATCCATCCGTGCCTCGAGCGTCGAGGTATTCAATGGCCAGTACTTCAGCCTCAGACCTTCCGCTTCCGGGGAGCTCCGCAACCGCCGCAAGAAGAGCGGCAGGAGAATCCACCTTTACAAAATGCTGTCCCATGTGAAAACCCGGGGTGCGCAAAAGCAGCGGAAATACAAAGCCTTGCCGGGTGAGTGCGGCTGTTCCATCCGGCGAAGCCAGCAGCGCTCGCGGGAAGAGTGAAGTTGCAGGAGCGATCACTCCGGGTAGCTTGCCCAGTCGGCTGGCATTCTCGCACCGGTCTGTCGCCCTGATCGCAGCCGGCGCGTTCAGCACTGGCGCCGAGGTGAATGCCAGCAGCGATTCGGTTGCATCCAGCGCCTCTGCCGCGACCTCTGAGTCCCCAATTCCGTTCACGACGAGATTGTGCGCCGGCAGCGGTTTCTTCTTGTCGTAGAAATCCGCGACGACAACATAAGTCTCAAAGACGCGGTCGTCAATGAGCTTCTCAATAGGCGTGCCGCCACCGGTCGACGAGACCAGGAGCAGCACTGGAATGGGTTTGGAGTCGCCCCGATATGGGTTTCGGAAGAGACTTTTCTTCCCGAAGCTCTTGCGCTGGTGCAGTTTCGCGGCCTCTGGCTCGCCGAGTTTGGTCAGCGCGTAATACATCCCGCCATGAGCCTGGAGGAACTCCGGATCCATCTTCAATGCCGCTTCGTAGTGCACTCGCGCCAGCGCCGGATTGTCCCCTTCGAGTAAGACACTGCCCAGATTTACCCGGCAGACAATGTCTTCCGGATGGTGCTTCACCGCTTCGGAGTAGACCATCTCGGCGGCTTTACGCTTTCCGGTGGCGACCAGCAATTTCCCCAACCCGAAGAGGTTCGCGAGGTGTGCGGGGTCAATTTCGAGCACTTTCAGATGATCATCCCTGGCTTCGAGGTTGCGCCCCATCCCGGCCAGTAATGTGGCCCGCTCGACGCGCAGAGAAACCTCAGCTGCCTTGTCTGAGTCTCGTAACGTGTCGAGTTTCGCATCGAGGACCCGCACCCTCGCGTCCCGCTCCTGCCACGGTTTCCACCTGCTCTCGGCCATCGCCTTCGCGTGGGCAGAGCCGACTCTAGCGCTTTTGGTCATTGTCGGTTGCATTCTTCCCTTCGGAAAACCTTCAGAGACGATGCAAATGGCCGGCGCATGCTCTGCGCTGCTTAACGAGCAATTAGCATGCCAACCTTCGCAGCTCGTGTTACTCAATGGCGGTTGGCTGTTATTACAGGATCTGAGGTGCTTATTAGAGATCGAACAGAGATTCGCTTAGCCGGAATTCTGTCGGAACTGCTCCATTATTCGCACTTCTCATGCCGCTCTAATCTAAACCGGGATCCGAGTTGAGCTGGATCATTCGGTCGGTTTCAAGCCCATCCCTATACGAACAATCGGCAGACGGGCCGCGAGCGATTAATCGATTTGCCGGAGTTCGCTCCGCTGTAGAGGCGAACGCATATCCGCTTTCATCGTGAGCCGAGAGTCAGCTTGGCTTTGCAGATTTTCCCCAAAAAAGATAGACAACGCTGAACAGCCATGCAATCCCTGCCGATAGTCGAGATGCAGCAGATTCATTTTCGAATCGAACGGGGGAAATATGCGGATCAGCGCTTTCTCAGAAGCTGCCTCTTCTTCGGCCGACTGGAACTCGGGCCAGGCCAAGCCTGCGTCCGCGGCCGGATCGTCTTCCAGTGCCGCTCAGAAGACGGCGCCTGCCCCTGCCGCTCAATCAGCTGCATCTGCCGGAATAGCACCTTCCCCGGCCCAGATATACAACTCTGCCGTAGGCTCTCAGGTCTCGACGGTGGCTGCCTCCTATTCCACAACGGTGGCCGGCAGGAGCTATGCAGCAAGCGTCGAAGAGTCCGGTGGAACCTATACAGCCTCTGTTCCTATTCCTCCCGGGCTCAGCGCCAGCGGCTCCAGCATCGAATCCGCAGAGAATAATCTCAATATCATTTTGGACACTCTTGCCTGACATCCTCGTGCGAATCTCGAACTTTGTTCCTAAAGAATGGCGGCTTGGATGGGGTGAACTCGCGAGATCGGATGCTGAGGGCGGATCATCGCCGCGCCCAACACTCGGCAAAGCTGGTTATCGCGGCCGGTCATTTGTGTCGGCGAAAGGTTGAGAAAGTGCCAAAGCTGTGGGATGTTGATGCCAACAGGGATTGGAACAAAACAACGGAGTACAGTTTCGCATCTCCTGCTGCGGTTGCCTGTCATTGAGCTAGTGCGAAGTTGACCTCCACTGTAACTTTGGTTGTTGCGGGACCGGACTCGAATTTCCATTTGCGTACGGCATCCTCGGCCGCGGGAGCCAGAAGGCGGTTGCCGCCGGTAGCTTTTGCGTCGCTCACGTTCCCGGAGGGATCCACTGTGGCCTCGATACTGACAGTGCCGGAGGCTCTCATTCGTTTGGCGATTTCCGGGTAGATTGGCGCCACCCTCGATCGAACGGCGCGGTCTTCCGCGACTGCGGCGGGCATTGCAAGCGTCACAACAAGCGCCAGTGCCACTGCTTGAAGGAGCTTGATTGCCACTCGCCTCAACCCAGGCGAACTGCTTTGAAATCGATTTATATTCATGGACCCTCCTCGACCTTTGAAACTGCACGTTTGCTTATCGGCTTGAGAGAGGCTGGTGTTCATAGATAGGCGAATCTTCTTGTCATGAGAGACGAAAAGCATCTGCAAAAGGCCGAGAAAGCCGAGGGTGGTGCTGGAAAGACCTGGTATCTGTAAAGGTGTGATGACCACTCCTCCTTGAAACCATTGATTTTACCGGCTGCGCGAGCGAGAAGCGCAAGAGGGGAGTGATGCCACAAGCGAATAAGAACTCTTTTCGATAGGGGTTCTAAGCAAGATCAGACTGAGCGCGGCGAGATGAGGAATTTGCTAAAAGGTTGTGACGAGCCGGCTGATCAGGCTATGCGCCGGTCCGACCGCATTGCCGGAAAAAAGACCTCCAAAGTCAATGACGTTGAGACGATTATTCAGGTTGTCCCCATCCATCTGGAGTCGCATACTCATTTTCTCGTGCTTGAAAATATCGAGCCCAAGGGAGGAGTTTACGGAAAGCACAGGCCTGACACGTCCTCGGGAAAAGTTGAGGCGGGCAATCATCTCCGGGCCATACTCGGCGAGGGCTTCCGCCTCCGTTCCTTCGTAGTCGAAGGGCAGCCCCGATCCGTAAGCCGCGCCGGCTGAAAGCTGGATACGTGGCGATAGCGTATATGAGAATCGGGTTCTCAGAGTGTTCCGCTGGTCCTGCGAGTCAGGGAAATGGCCGCTGAGCTGAGTGAGCGCGGCGTTTGCGTCCCGGCCGAGGAAGAGGCCGCCGGTAACCGGGAACCAGGCGTTGCCCACCATATAGGAATAACTGACATAGCCGCTCAGCCGCTTGAGTTGCAAGAGCGCCAATTTCGCTTCCGCTCCATAGACTAGAGCCTTGTTAAAAGCGATGGGATAGCTTATGCCAGTATTCAAAAGCTGGTCGTCATCGGCGTAGTTTCTTGCATCGCGCCGATAGCTGTTCAAGTCCAGCCGCAGATGATCAGAGAAGACTTCCGTGAGGCCGCCTTCGTAATCGCTTCCGATGGATGGCTGAACAGGCAAGTGGAGGACCAGGGGATCAACCTGTTTGATCCATTGTGAGCTTGTGATCAAAATGTTTTCAAATGAAGGAGTCTGAAGGATTCGATCGAAGGAAGCGTGAACCACCATATTTACCGAAGGCAGAAAGCGTCCGATGGACACGCGTGGACTGAATGCGCTGTTGTTGACGAGGAGTTGGTAGTGGTCCCAGCGCAGGCCCGCGCTTGCTGTCCATTTGCCAAGACGAATGAGGTCTTCGATAAAGGCGGACTGTTCAAGGTCTGGAGCGCTCTCTAAAAACGGATCGGGGGACGTTGGAGTACCAGGGTCGAATTGTGTTGGATCGGTGATCGAATAGCTGAAGTCTTCATGCAAGAGCCTCGCGTCCGATTCAACGCCTGCCTTCAGCTCCTGACGCCGTTCGTGATGGGTAAACGTCCCCTTGGAGTAGTATTCGCGAAAGTTATTGTGTTGAAAAGCGATGATCGGCGTCGACTTCTGATTCGAATAGAGATCGCTAGCATCGTCCCGCGCCATGCCGGCGAGCGCGACCAAGCTGTTAGGCGAGAGAATGTGTTGGTAATTGACAGTTCCGATGGTCTCAAAGTTGTCCCCGTTCTGGATTTGACCGGAGTGCTCCTGAACGAGTTCATTGGGAATCTGGAATCGCGAGAACTCACGCCGCACACTGACACTGATATTGTCGTCAACGCTGAGGCCTCGTTCGTATCGGGCCGAGAAGTCCCCGGTCGTAGCCTTGTTCGTATAGTTCTCGGGCACAACGGGATTGAGATAGTGGCTCGTCATGCTGCCGGACGCGCTTAGGTCTAGATCGTTCTTGCGCCACGCGTCCTGCAGTTGGCCATAGGAGGAAGCGGTAGCATAGCTTCCCCCTGAGAGGACCAGTTGTCCGCGCAGGCCAGGTTCAGTCTGTCGACGTGTGTTCAGTTCAACGACTCCACCCAGTTTTCTACCGTACTCCGCAGGAAACCCTGCGGTGTAGATTCGAACCGAATCCAGGTCGTCCGCCTCGATCTCCGGGCCGAAGCCGGGGGATCGATTATCGGTGAGCGGAATGCCGTCTATCACGAACTGTGTCTGATATTCGGAACCTCGGGGATGGAGAACCGCGTTGCCTTCGTAGAGCCATCCTGGCTGAGAATTCACGAGATCCTGAACGGAGCGTCCGGGCAAGGATGCTGGTCGCCGCTCGATTTCTTTTTCGCCGATCTGCATGACCGAGGAAGGACGGTAGGGATCGATCAGAGTATCGGTCGCGGTGACACGGACTTGAGTGACTTGCGTGGCTACGCTAAGTTGTATTGCTTCCTCGATCGGCAGCGCCGAGCTTATCGGGACTGTGGCGGAATAAGTTGCGAATCCCATCCGCCGCACCTCTAATTTATAAACACCAAATGGAATCTGCTGAATCAAGGCGATCCCGGCGCCATCGCTCGCAAAGACCTTGTCAAAGCCGTTGCCGGAGCAGGTCAGCTCGACCGCTGCGCCGATCACGGCACCGGAAGAATCGGTGATCCTCAAGCGCAATTCTCCAGAATTGACCTGTCCCCACGAGGGCCCAGCTCCTAGCAGCATAAGCACGAACAGACGCTTCAATGGAATGTGACCTCGACAGGGGGATATCATCGGCCGAACAACTAGCCCCGAACATTCGATGTGTACCAAACCGAATGAGGTTCTTTGTTGAGACGTGCTCAGGACAGGATCGACGTCTGCACATCAATCGGAATGAGCCGAGGGTTATGGTTCGAGAAATTAAATGCAACGACGTAAGTAATCCGGCATCTATGAGATGTGGGTTCGGATTCCTTCGCAGCGAAGAAAAAGAAAAACGCCGCGAGAGTGGGTTTGAGTTTCTGTTCAAACTGGTGATTGGCAGCTTATGAGAACGATAACTCTGTTTTCGGTGGTCGTTTTTTGTCTGGCTTGCGGTGGGGTACGAGCAGAGGCCGAAAGCCCTGCGCAGAAGTGCCCAGTCATGATTGACCGGGTTGAGTTGAACTATAGCCATCAGGGAGGGCAGTCCAAACCAGAGCTCACGATCAGTTTTGGCAACGATGCAGGCAAGCGAATCTCAAGCGTAGCTTTCAGCTTGTCGATGCTTGATTCCAGCGGCGACCCTCAGCCCTATCCAGCCGACCTGAAGTATAGTGATGTCTTGGATGCCGGAAAGAAGAGAGTATTTGTTTGGGAGTTGGCTCCCGAATCGGTGGACATTCACCATGCGGGTGAAACCGTAGTCGTAAAAAAGGTTGAGTTTGACCATCCAGGCGCTACGTGGAAAGACGACGGATCGGAGTCTTGCAAGCTCACGGTTGACTACCATGCCAGGTAAGTGCGCACGGGGAGCCCTCTCACCCTCGCAGGACAATGTGATTCTGCAATCCTTTTCGACGCGATGCGCTTCGGAGTCAACTTTGCCTTGTAGTCCGGTATGACGAAAATCGCGAGGCCTGCCGCAAGGGCAGTTGCTACGGGCGGCGCATTCACCCACTTTCTCACTTGCCGAGGCTGTCTAATGCATGTGAAGCTTTGCGCCATACTTCTTCTTATTGGCGTGGCGAGCGGGGACGCTGAGCCGCGGTCTCCTGGTGTCACGCCGGGCAAGGTGCTCGATATCCTGGGGAATCCGATTGCCGGTGCGCGAATCAAAGATACTGCAGGGCACAGTCTGGCGATCTCTGAGGCAGATGGCGGTTTCGTTTTGCCCGCCGGGATCACGCGGATCCAGGTGATGGCTGCACATTATGTAACCGCAAGCGCAGTGGTTTCCTCCGGCACGCCAATCAAGGTGATCCTCGATCAACCTTTGGAATCCGTCGAGGTCACCGCGTATCGCTCACCTCTCGATAGTTCTGGCAGCCCGGCCAGCACGCGTGTCCTCGACAGCCGTGAGCTCAACCAGGCAGCTGCTCCAGCGCTTGACGATAAGCTGCGCCAGATACCCGGATTCGAGCTGTATCGCCGCTCCAGTTCGCTGGTCGCCAACCCCACCACCGAGGGCGTTTCGCTGCGTGGGCTGGGATCAACCGCCGCCAGCCGTTCGCTGGTGGTCTTCGACGATGTTCCCCTCAACGATCCGTATGGTAGCTGGATTCACTGGGAAGAACTTCCCGAGCTAGCCGTACACTCGGTCGAAGCCGTGCGCGGGGGCGCGTCCGACTTATATGGATCGAGCGCCATCGGCGGCGTTGTCAGCGTTGTCCCCGTGCATCCACAGACTACGGGCTTCCAGCTTTCTCTCAGCGGCGGCTCCGAGAGCCTCGCCGACGATTCACTGCTGGCAACCGGGAAAGCAGGCGCATGGTCAGGCATTGTCGCCGGTGGGGCGATTGCCACCGACGGGTACACGCTCGTTGCGCCCTCGCTGCGCGGTTTTGTCGATCAACCCTCGAATGTTCATGCCCAGAATGCTTTGATCGAAGCCGAACGCAATCTGGGAAGCAACGGGCGCATTTTCCTGCGCGGCAATGCCCTGAACGAAATTCGCCACAACGGGACTTTCCTGCAATATAACGGTACGCGCCTGGTGCGGGGCGCGAGTGGAATGGATTGGAATCATTTGTCCCTGCGCATTTTTGGAGGCAACGAGCATTTCCGTCAAACTTTTTCGAGCATTGCCGCAAACCGAGATTCTGAGAAACTTACGCGCTTTGGCTTTGATCCCGCCGATGAAATGGGCGCGCAGGCGCGCTGGCGCCAATCTTTCGGGACCCATGCTCTTCTCGTCGCGGGAGCCGATACCCGCGACATCCGCGCCGCAGACCTGGAGACCCTATTCACCGGAGCGGGCGGCGTGCTCCACACCTCTGCCCACCAGCGCCAGACCGGCGCATATGGCGAAGCGCTCGTAACTCCTCGCAACTGGACCCTGAGCGCAGGCGGCCGCGTCGACCAATTCAGCAACTTCGATCCACGCCAGAACCCAACCCCGGCTACGCCGCTGCCCACTCTCTCTGAGACGGTTTTCGACCCGCGGCTGGGACTGGTGCGCCGCATTGCACCGTGGCTGGCTTTGAACGCTACCGGATTTCGCGCTTACCGTGCGCCTACGGAAAACGAGCTTTACCGCACCGGCCAGGTTGGCCAGCAGGTTACTCAGCCGAACCCCGATCTGCATTCAGAACGCGCGACCGGCTGGGAGACGGGCTTCCAAACCGATCTGCATCGCTTTGGCTCCAGCCTGCGAGCCAGTTATTTCTGGACCCAGGTGAATCGTCCGATCACAGCTCTCACTCTCAGCACGAACCTGTTGAAACGCGAGAACCTGGGACAGATCGAGAGTCGGGGCATTTCGCTCGATTACGCTGCCCAGCCTGCATCCTGGATCTCCCTGATTGGCGGCTACCAGTTTGCCAACGCCACGGTCACAAAATTTCCACAGGAGCAGGCACTTGTCGGCCTCTGGATTCCGGAGGTTCCCCACAACATGGCCACTGCGCAGATGCGGTTGACTCAGCGGCGCATCGGCCTGTTGAGCATGCAGGGGCGCATGAGCGGACATGAATTTGACGACGATCTCAACAAGCTTCCCTTGAGTAGCTACTTCCGCCTCGAAGCCTTTGCAGAGCACAACGTTGGCCAGCACATCACTCTCTTCGCTTCCGGAGAGAATCTGCTGGACCGTTCAATCCAAGTGGGTCGCACACCATTACTTACCCTGGGAACCCCACGCATGGCTCGTTTCGGAATGCGGATTGTGTTTGGTGATTAAGAAAGGCCCCCAACTCCGGTCCAAAGGGATTTGTAGGGATCAATTGTCTTCTTCATTCCCTGTAACCAAAAAGCATCCGGACGGTCCATTGGACCATCTATGGTCTAGGGGCATCAGGCTTTGAAAGGGGGTTTCGAATGGTTTATCGCTTAGCGATGTGTTTCGTTCTGCTGGTTGCCTTGGTTTCGGAGTTGCATGCGCAGGCGCCCGCTGCCGTGGGGTCGGCGACTGGCGGATCTGCAACCGCTCCGGCAGTGGAAAACGGGATGAAGACCTACACGGTCCCTGCCGGGACCAGGATTTTACTTTCGCTGAAACATGAGATCAGCACGCGTGTCGCGATGCCGGGTGACTCGGTGTATCTTGTGTCCGATTTCCCGGTGGTCGAAGACGGTGCGGTGGTGATCCCGGCGGGAATGTATGTGAAGGGCACCGTCGATAGCGTCCAGCGACCGGGCAAGGTGAAAGGACGCGCAAAGCTTCAAATGCACCTGACATCGATGATCTTTCCCAACGGTGTTGAGATCGCCATCCCCGGATCGGTCGATAAGGTTCCCGGCTCAACTGGGGCAGATGTGAAAAACTCCGAGGGAACCGTCGAACAAACCGGGACAAAGGCGCGGGATGCGCAAACAATTGCCGCAACCACCGGTGAGGGAGCGGGCGTCGGCGGCCTTGTGGGATATGGAGCAGGGCACGTAGGCATGGGGGCTGGAATCGGGGCAGGCGCGGGAGCGGCAGCCGGGGTGATCACCACGCTCTTCACACGGGGCAATGACATTGTATTTCCGCCCGGCACTACGTTGGAAATGGAACTCACCCGACCACTCGTGGTGCAACAAGCTCAGTTGATGGGTATGCCCGGCTACACCGGAATGGCCATGCCAGCTGGTTCGCAATAGTCGTCGTCGGACATGCCTAGAGCGAACAACCAGGAACCTAATCGCGTGACCTCGCACTCTATGGTTTGCAGTTTTCCACACTTTCGCCAGGTAAAGGGCCAAAGGATGGGGCATGGGCCGGGCACAAAACCATGCGGTCAGAGACCTGAGACTCGGTGCAAACATGACTCGAATATGCGCGAGCCGCGACTATGAATTCTCTTGCCGGAATTGAGAACCCAACGCGGCTGATCGGGCTGGCCGCTTACTTCTTTTCCGCGATGATGTGCGGCTGCACATGGATCAGGAGCCTCGGGACTCCGCGGCCTCTAAGGCTCGGCGCAGTTCTCGCGATGCTGAATGCGTGCCTATTCTTCGACATTCTGTTAGATGGGCGTTGGCGGCTTCATGATCTGCTGGAAGGCGAAGCGATCGCGCGGAGCCTTTATATCCAGCGGACCGTCCCGCAGATTGCAGCACTGGTTCTTCTGGGGATAGTTATGGCGTTTGGAATGGTGCGGGCTCTTGTGCGTTATCGCGGCAGAGCGGGTGCGACTATGGCCGTTTGCGGCGCCGTTCTCTCCCTGGGTTGCTGGTGTGCCGAGGTCATTTCCCTGCACACCGTCGACGCGGTTTTCTACTACACGGTGAAGGGAGTCATGCTGGTCAGCATGAGCTGGATCATATCTTCCCTGATGATGGGTCTGGGCATTCTTTGGGACACACGGACGGCCAGCGCGCATGGTGTTCCGCGCGGAGGCTCCGTTGCTTCTCTCACAAATTCTTGACAAAGAAGTCTGTCAGCCGCTGAAAGAGAATAAGCCGCGCCCCGTAATCCTCGAACAAATCCCGGCGGTCGGGATACAGCAGTATGTCGGCATACTTCCCTTTGTCCAAAAGCTCATCGAGCAACTTTAGCGAATTCTCCTGATGCACCGTCTCGTCCATTGTTGCCTGTGCAAGCAGGAGAGGCGCATCGAGATGCCCGGCATTCTCAAGGGGAGAAGAATTGATCCAGCCGTCTTGATTGCGCACCGGGTCTTCAAGGTACCGCTCGGCGAAGACAGCGTCATAAAGATGCCAATCCGAGATCGGAGATCCGGCAAACCCGGCTTTAAAAATCAGCGGTCGGTCGAGCATCGCGTGGAGCGCCAAGAACCCTCCGAACCCCCATCCGCAGATGCCGATGCGTGTCTTATCGATCCACGGTTGAGAGCGCAGATACATGACTCCGTCCCGCAGGTCAGCCATCTCTGTCGCAGAGAATCGCAAATGCACAGGTTCCTCGAAAAGATGACCGCGCCCGGCGGTTCCCCGGTTATCGAAGGCGAAGACGACATAGCCGCTCTGCGCCATGAGCGCGAACCACAATGAGATGTCGCCACCCCATGCATCACGGACGATTTGCTCGCCAGGGCCGCCGGCAACATAAAAGATCACTGGGTATCGCCGCGTGGGATTGAAGTCCGGAGGCTTCATCATCCACGCATTCAAATCGACCCCCATGTGTGTCTTCATGGTCAGGAATTCGATGTTGGTGAGCGGACTCGCCGCCGGGTCGTCCGGGACTTTGTCGTCGATGCGTGCAATGCTGCTTCTGTTGGTATTAAGAAGTTCCAGACGGGGCGGTGAGGCATGATTTGACCAGGTATCTAGAAACAGATCGCCCGAGGGCGATAACACGGCTTCGTGGGTGCCCTTTTCCTGCGTGATTCGGGTAAAGTTGGAGCCATCCAGATTCACGCGATACAGTTGGCGCTCGATTGGGCTTGCTTCGGTTGCAATAAAATAGACAACGCCCGTTTTATCGTCGGCTCCGACTAGGGTAGTAACTTCCCAGTTTCCCTTTGTTAGCTGAATGAGTTGCCGCCCTGATAGGTCATAAAGATAGAGATGGCGATAACCCGAGCGTTCGCTTGACCAGAG
>JBEKOA010000109.1:0-15763 GCA_049522255.1 Occallatibacter sp. | reverse complement strand
GCGAGCGAACCACTGTCGAACGTGTCAACGCGCGATTGAAGGATGAGTTTGGCGGGCGCACGGTGCGGGTACGCGGCCATTTGAAGGTGATGTGCCACCTGATGTTCGGCATCCTGGCGCTCACCGCCGATCAGATTCTGCGGCTGATTCCGCCACTGAGCTGCTGAGCGGATCAAACGACTTTCGAAAACCAACAGCAAAGCCCTGCGGCGAACGGAAATCATCGAGCGCCACGAAAATGCCCGCGCAAAGCTAAAATCCGGCTCCTCTCACGCCCCAGAATCATACACCGCTTAATCAAAGCGGCGAAGAATGCGATTTCGCCTAGCTGCGCAGGTATTTTGCAAGTGGCTCAGTTTTTCAAAATATAAATAGGGGGGAGGGGGTACCGCAGGGTTTCAGGGTCAAGCAGCAGCGAAGAGGGCAAACAGGGACCCGTTCCGCTGCTCATTTCTATTGTGCACTGGCGAAGCGTTATTCTCTGCAAACCACATGGAGCGGTCGCAAGATCCAAGTTGAAGATCTGCGACTTCAAGGTTTCCGGCGGACGGTCGCCCCCCATTCTGCAGGATCGATGTCAAGCGCGTGCTGGGAGAAAAGCCACCGGTGACCCTCGATGTCTTCAACCCCGTATTGGCGCTCACCATAGCAGGTCTCGTGGAGATCCTCCACAATTCTGGCTCCCGCTTCTTTGGCTCTCTTGAAGTGCGCGTCCAGATCCTCCACAAAGATCGTGAGCATTTGCGTCCCATATCCAAGCTGCGCCGGATTCAAGCAACCCTCCCCGGAGCGATGCAGCATCAGATAGGCTTGTCCCAGAACCATTTGGAGGCCACTGACGGGGTTGCCATGGCGGTAGACCTCGCTGAAGCCAAACGCATGGCTCAGCCAATCGCAAGCCTCAACCACATTTTGATAAGAGACATGCGGCAGCACGATGTCTGCTGGCACGGAGCGGTTTTTCATGGACTCATGATACAGAAAAGAACCTAACAGGCTAGCCGAAAAAAGCGCCTGGCCTTGGCCACATCCTTGAAGATCTGCGCCTTGAGAGCCTCCGGCGAGGGCCACTCGATTTCACCGCGCAGGCGGAGGAGGAACTCGAGCTCGATGGGCGTATCTTCGTCCATCTCAATCGGCTCGAAGTTGAGGATGTGCGACTCGACGGCAAAGGAGGCTTCGCCAAAGGTTGGCCGGTTGCCGACATTGGTCACTGCCTGAAAACTGCGTCCGTCCACGGTGAGACGCGTGACATAGACGCCAAAGGCAGGGAGCAGGCCGCCGTAAGGCGCGAGGTTGACTGTGGGCACCAGCAGCCGCGTGCCGATGCCGCGTCCGCGGGCCTGGGTGGAGCGGACCTCGAAGGGCCGGCCCAGCATCCAGCGGGCGCGGGTCATGTCGCCTGCCGCGATGCGCTCGCGAATGGCGGAACTGGAGACCTCCATCCCATGCGCGCGAACCGGGGAGTGAATGTGCAGGCCAAAGCCGAACTCCGCGGCGAACTCCAGAAGTTCCGCCATGCCAGCCTCGGCGTTGTGGCCGAAGCGGAAGTTGCCGCCCTCGTGAAGGCTGCGAAGGTCGAGAGCGGCCAGCAGAATGTTCAGCACAAACGCACGGGCAGGCAGCGTGGCCAACGCCGCATCGAAGGGCAGGACAACCACCGCGTCGATGCCGGTGAAAGAGAGCAGCCGCAGGCGCTCGTCGAGCGGTGTGAGCAGGCGCGGCGCCTGGTCGGGACGGAGGAAGTGCTCCGGATGCGGCTCAAAAGTGACGGCGACGGCTTGCGCGCCAAGCGACCGTGCTTCGGCTACCACTCCTGAGAGAATCTCCTGGTGGCCCAGATGAACGCCGTCGAAGTTGCCGATGGCGGCCACCGTAGGGCCAAAGTTGGCGGGAATCTCCGCGACCGATCGAAAGACGATGAGCTCGCGGTGAAGGGGAGTCGCGCTGCGGTTGCTCGTCAAGGCTGGTCTCGGCAAGTTTGGACTCATCGGGTGACAGGCTCCAGATTCACCGGCAGGCTGAGGCCATCGTAGGCCAGGCGGATGCTTTCCGGCAAAGCCCGGTTGGTTTCCTCGTGGCCCAGTTCGTGGGCGATGTGGGTGAGCCAGGTCTGGCGCGCGCCGATACGTCGGGCCCAGCCGATCGCCTGCTCGACGGTGGCGTGGCTGGGGTGCGGTTTGTGGCGCAGCGCCGAGACCACGAGGTGGTCCAGCCCTTCAAGCAGCGCAAAGCTCGATTCGGGAATGGCGCTCACGTCTGTCAGATAGGCGGCTCGGCCAAAACGAAAGCCGGCAATCTCCATCTCGCCGTGAAGCAGCGGGACGCGCAGGAATTCAACACCGTGAACCGGAGTGCGCTCAGCCAGCGGCTCCAGTTGGACTCGAGCGCGCATGGGATAGGTGGAGCGAGGCGAAAAAGTGTAATCATAGATGCGCTCCAGCACCTGTGCCGCATCCGGGCTGGCATAGAGCGGGATGGGGCCGCCCTCGCGGAAGACGTTAAAGCTGAGCGGGCGCAGATCGTCCATACCCATGATGTGGTCGGCGTGGGGGTGAGTGTAAAAGACAGCGTCCACTCGGGTGAGGCCGTTGCGCAATGCCTGTTCGCGGAAGTCGGGGCCGGTATCGATGACGACGACGCGCTCTTGCGCCTGACCCGGTTCGCGCCAGCGCAAAAGCACAGAAGGCCGCAGGCGCCGGTCGCGCGGGTCCGTCGAGGTGCAGACTGGACAATCGCAGCCCAGCGTGGGAACGCCCATCGAGGTTCCCGTTCCCAAGAATGTGAGCAGACCGTCCATAGCTTTCGATTAAAGATGCAAATTGAGTGTCTCAGTCTCCCATCCATTCACTAGAAGGACCGTGAATGGATGGGGCACGGAGACCTTGCGTGGCATCTGAGGGTGGTTTGTTCCCGATCCCTGACCCCCGATCCCTGACACCCGTCTAGTGCTTGCCCGGCGGGGGAGGCTGCGGCGGCTGCATGGCCTGCAGGCTGATCATGTTGGTCAGCTCGAGGAAGGCCATTCGCACCTCAAAGAGAACCGTCTGCAGGGTGTTGTCTTCTGCTGTGGTCAGGTTGCCGCGAGTCTTCTCCGCCAGCACGCCCAGCAAATCAATCGTGGTCCGCGCGCCGAGAATGTCTACGCGGGGGCGCTGGCCCTCCTGCGCGCCGGCGCCCATCTGGATCATGGCGGAGACGTAGAACTGCTGCACCAGGTTTTCAAAGGTGATGGGCGGCTGTTCTCCCATGGCGGGATTCTGCGCCCGCACCAGGTCTTCAAGGCGCTGCGCCGAGGCGTCGTAGGCCACCTTTTGCTCGTGGCTCTCCTGGGCTGTTGGCGCAGGGGGCAATTCCTGTTCGACGCCGGAAGCTGCCGAAGGCGCGGAAGCGGACTCGGGTTTGGACTCGGGCTTGGACTCGTTGACGACCAGCCGCGGCCCGCCGCCCGATTCAACCGGCGATGGCGCGGATTCCGCGGTTGTCGCGGAGTGCTGCTGGCTCTCATGCTCTTCGTCCGCCTTGATCTTGCGGCGGTCAATCACGGTGAACTTCGGTGTTTCGCTCATGGCTTTTCCGTTTCCATTCCATTATTACAGCTTGATGGCGCGCTCATTTGGCGATTGCCGCTTCTGTTAGTCCGCCTTCAACTCCGGCGGCTTGGCCAGGATGCTGGCTGTTCCTGAAGCCTCTCCGGCGGTATATGCGAAGGAGTGGGGTGAAATCTCGGCCTCGGCGCGAATCATGCCCAGGGCAAATATGCGCCGGCCCTTTGCTAGCGGCAACTCAGTTGCGCTGGTAATCTGGCCGGCAACCGCACCGCTTTCCAAAATCAGCTCGGCGCCGGCGGCCGGGACGGGTCCAAAAAGCTCCAGCGGCCGCAGGTGGCGATGCACGCTGCCTCGGGAGCGGATGCGTTCGACAATCTCCTGGCCCAGATAGCAGCCTTTGCTGAAGCTGAGCGCCCGCATCTGCGAGGTCTCCTGCGGCAGGTCGCGCTCGGCGATGTCGACGCCATAGACGGGAATTCCCTCGGCGATGCGCAGAGCCTCAAGGGAATCCGCTCCGACAGGAGTGGCACCAGCTTCGGTCAGGGCCTGCCAAAGCGCGGGGATTTGGGCAGCCTGCACCCACAGTTCGTAGTGTGGCACCAGTAGTCCGTAGGCTCGCACGACGAGTATATTGGAGCCGTTCCACAAAGTGCGCGTACTGGTCAGGGGCTCATTGAGCTCCGGGAGGCCGAGCTTAGCGAGAATTTCGGCGGCCTGCGGGCCTGTTAGCCCGAGAGCTGTCTCGCCAGTCAGCTCTCCATTCGTGTCCATGCTCAGAGGGACCAGTTCCACATCGTCCATGATGATGAAGCGGTCGAGGTGTGCCAGCAGGCGGTCAACCTGATCGGCTGCAACTGCGAGATCGAGTGCGTCGCCCTCGCGCCAGACGTGCAGGTCGCCCTGAATTCGTCCCTGCGCATTGAGAACCAGGTTCCATGCGCCGGCGTTCACTCCCAGATCGTTGACGGTGTTGGTGACCATGCCGCTGAGCCATCGGAAGCGGTCTTCTCCGCGCACCGCGACGCGCCGCAGCCAGCTCAAATCGTGCGTTGCAACTCCCGAGACCAGCGCCGCCGTTTCCCTCTCTGGCGCGTCCAACTTGATAGGGGTCAGCGCACCGCGATACACGGCAAGCTCAGGCCCCGCAGTCCGAGACAGCAGCGCGGCGAGCGGAGTGGGCCGGAGGGCCATCGGCGATGTTTCGCCTGCAGGATGGGCAACCGGTATGGCTTGGGAGATGGTGTTTTCCGTCATAGGGGATCTTTTTTCGCCGGTTCAGGCGCAGATATTTGAGCGGAGACTACACTCTTTACCGCATTCTGATTATAGCCTTGTAAGAGGATAGGGAGAACCAATGGGCAAGCAGTGCGAGGGGCCGGGATTTGATTGGCGCGGATGGAGCCTGGCAGCGGTGTTTTGTCTTATGGCCGCCATGGCCGCTGCTCAGCAACCCAAAGCCGCAACCGCTCCCGCGCCGCCGACCGCAAAGATCACTCCCGAGCAGGGGCGCCAGCTCTTCGCATTGGTGGATCAGCTCATCAAGTTTTCCTCTGAAGAGACCGGGTTGCCGATCAAGAGCGAGGTGAAACGCCAGATCACCTCACGCGCTGCCGTCGAGGGCTACTTGAAGGAGAAGTTCGAAGACGACGAGAGCGCCAAGCGCATGCAGCGCGGCGAGATCGTGCTCAAGAAGTTTGGCTTGCTCGACCGGGACTTCAACCTCAAGCCCTTTCTGCTGGCTCTGCTCAAAGAACAGATCGAAGCCTACTACGACTTCAAGACCAAGACCGTTTACATGCTTGACTGGGTCGATATCGAGGAGCAGAAACCGGTGCTGGCCCATGAACTGACGCACGCGCTGCAAGACCAGCACTCCGACCTCGAGAAGTGGAACGACCAGACCCCCGACGATGTTTCGCTCAACTCACAGGGCGACACCGATCACCTGGCCAAGGACGAGATGGATACGGCGCGCGAGGCCGTTGTCGAGGGCCAGGCCACGGCGGTCATGATGGATTACGTGCTCAAGCCGATGGGCAAGAGCCTGGTGAAAGATCCGGAGTTGATAGAAACGTTGAAGCAACAGATGTCGGGCGCGCAGGATTCTCCAGTGCTGGCGCGTGCGCCGTTGCTGCTCTCTGAGTCACTGCTCTTTCCTTATCGCGAGGGGCTGAGCTTTGAGCAGGACATATGGATGGACCAGGGCCAGGCAGCGGCATTTGCCGGAACCATGGACCGACCGCCCACATCGAGTTGGGAGATTATCAATCCGCGTGAATACGAGAGCAAGCACGTGCCTTCGATTCCCCTGCTTCCCAATATCCACCCGCTGGTTGACAAGCTTTACAAGCCTTACGACATCGGCCAGATGGGCCAACTCGATGTGCATATTCTGTCTGAAATTTTCGGCGGCGATGAGGCCGCGGCAAACCTGACCCCGGCGTGGGACGGCGGCCTCTATTGGGCCGGCCAGCGACTCAACGCGAAGACGCCAGTAGATCAGGCAAGTACGAACTCCATCGCCATCTTCTATCTTTCAGTCTGGAAGAATGAAGCCTCCGCGCAGGCCTTTGCCAAGCTCTACGCAGATGAGTTGGGACGCAAATACTCCGGCGTCAAGCTCGAATCGGATACGGGAAGCGGCAAAGTCGAAAAGACCTTTGGCTCTTCGGGAGTCTCGGTATTCGCAACCCCAGCGTCCGCCTCCAGGAAATCTACAGCCTCAGACCCGGCTCTGCCCTCCGGGGAGCAGGTCTACTCCACCAATGAAGGCCCGGTGGTCATCACTACACGAGGGAAAATGGTCTTCGTTGCGGAGAGTTTCCCTGTCGATGTGGCGCGCAAACTCACGGCCCTGGTCCTCGACGCGCAGGGGACAGGCGATGTTCATCTTGCGCAGTCGGCGCAGCCGGGCGCAGCGGTCTTGAAGTCGGAGGTTCTTGAGCCGCTGACAGGCAACATGGTCCGTTTCTTCTCAAACTGCGGCGTGATGAAAGCGGCTGTCCGTGCGGCGATGCGGACGGGAGTCACCAGCCTGACGCCGCCGGGAGTGAGATGAAATCAGGCCGCGTCTTTGCGGACGAGATACTCATCGAGCAGGACGGCCACCAGCACAGCCGTGGGGACCGAGACCATGGCTCCGAGAACGCCTTCGAGCGCTGAGCCGATGATCAGGGCAACGAGGATGGCCAGGCCCGGCAGGCCCACCCTGCTCTTCATAATGCGGGGTGTGAGGAAGGAGTTCTCAACCTGCAAATAGATCACGTAAAAGATAGCGATGCCGAGTACCCGGCCCCATGAGTCAATAGCCGCCACGAGCAGCGCCAGCGCGATGCAGATGGCGGCCCCCAGCACTGGAATGATGTTGAGTAGCCCTGTCATCACACCGAGTGCATACGCATAGCGAACGTTCAATGAGAGATAGACGATCGTGCTGACAACTCCCAGGATCAGCATCAGGCTGCCTTGGCCAAGCAGCCATTTGCCCATGCGGACCTCTGCCCGCTGGAGCGTCCGATCAAGCCGTTCACGGTTTTCGATGGGGAAGAAGGAAAGAAACCAGCGGTATGCATGATCGCCTTCCAGGATGAAATAAATGGTCAGGACGAAGCCCATGATCAAGTCGAAGAGCCTGCCCGCCCAGTCGCTGATCGAAAACAGCAGATAAGCGGCCGCCTGGCTGGCGAACCCCTGAAGCCGGGAGCTGAGATCCGCGAGATCCAGGTGTTGAGCCAGAGGAACACTTTTGAGTTTTTCCAACAGTCCCGGCAGGCGGGACGGCATCTCCTGGGTGAAGCCTTGCAGGTCACGAATGACCGGCGGCAGAGCGAGAAACCCAAAGGCGGCAAGCGCAGCGGCCACAGCGAGCAGGAGGATGAAAACAGCTGAGCTTTTGGATGGTTGCCAACGGCCCACTCGAAGCTGGGAGGCAAGCTGCACCATCGGGGTGAGCACGACCGCAAAGAGAGCGCTTACATAGAGCATCACCAGCACATCGCGAATCAGCCAGGCCAGGTAGCAGGCCAAGCCGAGGGCGAAGGCGAAGACGATGTCGCGACGAAGATCGCGGGCTGTGCCGGACCGCTCCGTCATTGGCAAATCTCCGGCAAGCAGGAGAGTGAGTTGTCCGCCATGGCTTACTGATCCCCGCCCAGAATCGAGCCAACAATCCCGCCCAGCAGCGCGCCGCCGGCGGCCGATCCCACTTGCCGGTTCTCAGTGCGGGGCAGGTACTCGGCGATCTGGTGCGCCAGACGTGAGATGGGCAGCGTCTGCAGCCAGACCGTGCCCGGCCCTTGCAGCATGGCGAGAAAGATTCCATCCCCGCCGAAGATGGCGTTCTTGATTCCCGGAACGGTGGTGATATTGAATCCCACCGAGGCCTGAAAGGCGCCCACATGACCCGGATGCACGCGCAGAATCTCGCCCGGCGCCAGGTTCTTCATAATCAATTCACCTGAAAGTTCGAGCCACGCCGTTCCCTGGCCGCCGACCTTTTGCAGCAGAAATCCGTCGCCGCCAAAGATGCCGGCTCCCAGGGACTGCTGGAATCCGACGCCGATGGTCACCTGCGTGGTGGCGCAGAGAAAGCCATGCCGATGGATCATGAATTCGTTGCCAGGCGTCACCTCGATGGGCACGATGTGGCCCGGCACCTTGGTGGCAAACGAGACCACACCAGGGGCGCCATAGGCCCTGTATTCGGTCATGAAGAGGCTGCCGCCGCCCGCCACCCGCTTGAGCACGCCAAAGAGGCCGCCGCCCCCGCCCATCTGGGTGTGGGTGGTCATCTGGATGGAAGCGGTCATCCAGGAGAGTTCGCCGCTCTCTGAAAAGACGCTCTCGTTGGGTTCAAGCTGCACGTCGAGCACGGGCATGGTGGTGCCTTGGATCTGGGTCCGCATGGGGTAAAGCCTCCTGTCCGCAAACAGTTTACCTTCTCGTGGAGAGGAGAACGGCTCGGTTACGCAAGTTTTGATGATAGTAATCATTCGTCCTGAAAATGGCCGATAAGGAATCATCCTGTCCAGAAGGGATCAAATTCCGGGTAAAGAGATCTCACAATTGACTCCGCCTATCCATCTCGGAAGCACGAGGCTGCCCCCGGAGAAGATCGGGAGGTCCGGACTCTGGATGGGATGTGGGCCATCGAGGCTCGCCCTTGGCATGCTTCTTCTCGGCCTTGGGTCCGTGCTTGTCCGGCCGGCGCTGGCGAGCGGTCTCATCGCGCCGCCCAGCCTGCCGACGGACCACCGGCACGATCTGCTGATGATGTTTTTTTTGACTTCAATGCTCTTCCTGCTGCTCTGGGCAATCCTTAATTACATTCAAGACCGGCAGCCCGAGGTGGGCCTGTTTGCCATTCACCAGGCGGTTTATACGCTCTTCGGCATCGCCGCGACCGGTTATTTGGCGCTTCTTTGTCCTACTGCCTCGCCACACCTTGTGGATTGGATGAGAGCAGTCCTTTACCTGGCTATCAACGTCACGACCCTGCTCTTGTGCCGCGAGTTGTTCAGGCTCTATGAGCCGCCCTCGCTGTTGATGCGCGGGCTTAGCTTGCTCATGGGCGCGTCTTCCGTGCTGGTTGTGGTCTTCGCCCTCGGCTACCACGCAATTGCAATCAACTCCAACGCAGCGCTCATCCAATTCACGTGGCTGGCTCTTGCCGTCACTGCCATCGCCTTCCGCGAAGAAGACACCCCGCGCCGCTGGATCATGCGGGCTTTCTTCATTGCCGTCTGTGCAGGCCATGCGGCCTTTTGGATGGGCAGCCGAAGCGGCAGAATCGCTGCGGCATTCGATCTCAGCGAGATGCGAGTGCTGCTCTTCGACGGCCTGGCGATCAATGGATTCTTTGTCGTCATCCTGAAAGCGCGCGCGCTTCATGCCCAGAGAAAGGCTCATCAATCCTTTCTAGACTTGATGCGGGTTCGGAAGAAGTTTGAGATGGAGCTGGAACTCAAACGGCAGGCGGAGCTTGAGGCGCAAACAGATTTTCTGACTGGGGTATTCAATCGCCGCCGCTTCGTCGAATCCGCTGAGGGTGAACTGGCGCGCGCCATGCGGTACCAAAGGCCTCTCTCGTTGTTGATGTTCGACATCGACCACTTCAAAGCGATCAACGACACCTGGGGCCACGCGATGGGCGACGTTGTTCTTCAGGATGTGGCGCATCTGCTCCGCGACGCGCTGCGCAATGCGGACATCTTTGGGCGCACGGGCGGAGAAGAGTTTGCCGCAATCCTCGTTGAAACGGAGGGGAATGCCGCCTGTAGTGTTGCGCAAAGACTTTGTACGGCTGTGGCCGATGCCGCGATCGTTCCCGCGGGGGCCGGACGCATCCCGGTTACAGTGTCGATCGGACTCGCCCAGTTGAGTGGACGAAGCATCTCTTTCGATGAATTGATGAATGAAGCGGATCAGGCGATGTACGCCGCCAAGGAAGCCGGGCGCAACAGAGTTTCAGTCAGCGCCTTGGGAGGCGGATCAGAAAACTGCCACGCGGAGCGATCGATCTGACTCCGAGAACGGCAAAGAGCAGCAATCCTTACCGGGGATCTCTGCTCTTTGATCGCTGTTTGACCTTCCCTGTCTTCACTACTTCAGCACAGTAAGACTCGTCTCGGCCGTGGCCAGCGAGCTGCCGCCGACCCAGATTGAGTAGGTCGTCGGCTCGACGGTGCGCTGGATTTCGGCGTTATAGAAATTCAGTTCGTCGAAGCCGAGCGGAAACTCGACGTGTCTTGTCTCGCCGGGGGTCAGAGTGACGCGGCGAAATCCCTTCAGTTCGCGGACCGGCTGCTCGACGCTCGCCACAGTGTTGCGGATATAGAGCTGGACGACTTCTGTGCCGGCTGAGCTTCCGGTATTTTTCACATCCACGCCCACGGTGACTACAGGGCTATGTCCCTTGGCCCGCAGCTCGCTCACAGGAAGCTCGGCGCGGCTGACGGTGGGCTGCGAATAGCCGAATTGTGTGTAGCTCAAGCCCCAGCCGAAGGGAAAAAGCGCCGAGTTCTCTTCGTCCATGTAGCGGGACATGAACTTCTCGTCGGCGACACGCGGCAAGTGGCTCAAGTCGCCGTGAGCTGGGCGGCCGGTGGGCAGTTGCGCATAGTAGAGAGGTTCCTGGCCGACAGCCCTGGGGAAGCTCGCCGGCAACTTGCCGGAGGGATTCACGTCGCCAAAGAGCACATCGGCGACGGCGTGGCCGGCTTCGATGCCGGGGCTCCAGGCCTCAAGGATCGCAGGCACGTGATTGGCGGCCCACTTCAGTTCCAGAGGACGGGCGGCCAGTACGACCAGAATGACCGGCTTGCCGGTGGCGACAACGGCCTCGAGAAGTTGTTCCTGCGCACCGGTAAATCCCAGCGTGGTGCGGCTGGAAGCCTCGCCCTCCATCCAGTTGGTTGACTCGCCCAAGGCCAGGATCGCCACATCGGCATTCTTTGCGGTCTCGACTGCTTCGGCGATTGTTTTGGCATCGTCGGGGATGGGAAGGTGGGTGTCGGCGGAGTTTGGGCCGCTGAAGTTGACCCGCTTAAGCAGGTTTGCGTCTTCTCCACTCAAGAGGCCGCAGCCTTCGGCATAAAGCAGACGCCCGCCCAGCCGCTCGGTCAGGGCGGTTTTGAGCGTGACAACATTCTTGGGATCGCCGGTGACAGCCCATGCGCCGAGCAACTCGCGCTGGTTGTCGGCCATGGGGCCGATCAGGGCAACCTTGCTGGCGTGGGCGGTAAGTGGCAGCAGCGCCCCCATGCCTTCGACCGGGTCGTTCTTGAGCAGAACCATGGTTTCGTCGGCCACTTTGCGTGCCGCGGCGCGGAGTTCGGGCGTAGCTTGATAGGGCGCGCTTTCGCTGGTGTAGGGATGATCGAAGAGTCCCAGCGCAAACTTGACGCGCAGAATGCGCCGCACGGCCTCGTCCACCACGCTCTCGGGAATCCGGCCTGTGCGGACTTGATCGACAATGACCGTGCCGTATAGATTGCCCTCCATATCCATGTCCACGCCGGCTTCGAGAGCCTTGCGAGCCACGGTGGGGCCATCGCCAATCGAGTGGTTGATCAACTCACCGACCGCGCCCCAGTCGGAGACCACAAAGCCGTTAAAGCCCCACTCCTTGCGCAGAACCTGAGTTTGGATGAAGGGGTTGGCGGTGGCGGGAATGCCGTTGATGGAGTTGAAAGAACTCATCATGGTCGCCGCACCGGCCTCGACCGCGGCGCGATAAGGCTCGAGGTAGACCTGGCGCAGCGTGATCTCGCCCATATCGACGGCGTTGTAGTCGCGTCCGGCGATGGCCGCGCCGTAGGCGGCAAAGTGCTTCACGCTGACTGCGACGGAGTCGGGCCGGGAGAGATCGCCTTGCTGATAGCCCTTGACCCACGCGCGAGCCATGACTGAACCCAGATAGGGGTCTTCGCCGTTCGACTCGATGATGCGCCCCCAGCGCGGGTCGCGGGCAATGTCCACCATCGGCGAGAAGACCCACGGGATACCATCCGCCCGAGCCTCCATCGCGCCATAGTGCGCCACGGTTTCGGCAGCCTCCGGGTCCCAGCTTGCAGCTACCGCCAGTGGCACGGGGAAGGTGGTCCGGTGGCCGTGAATCACATCCTGGCCAAAGAGAATGGGGATGTGCAACCGCGTCTTTTCCAGGGCCAGATGCTGATAGTGATTGGTCGCCTCGGCGCCTACCACGTTCAGAAAGGAGCCGATCTGACCCTTGGCCGCCAGGTCGTCCCACTTGAGATTTGAAGCGCCGGGTCCTGTAGCATACCCGGCCGAGAACTGCGCCAACTGCCCGATCTTCTCGTCGAGCGTCATTTGTTTCAACAATGCCTCGACGCGTGAATTCAATCCATGCGAAGCCAACTGAGCGTTGGAAGGGCTGGTGGACTGGGCAGTGGTTGGAAGCGCTGCGAAGCTGGCCATTAACAGGAGGTGCAACAGGAGGCGATCAGGGCGAATTGAGCAAGTTTTCATGACTTCGGTCATGATAAACCGGCTGAGCATGGGCCGTCTGAGATGCGAGGCACACAAACCGAGAGCAGGTTCAATTAAACTGGAGATACTTCTCCTGTAGCCAAGAGGAAAGATGAACGCTTCTGAGCAGTTGGCGCAAACGCTGCGCGAATTCCGCGATACGCACTCCACGCGCAGCTTGCAAATGGGCTCAGGCCGCTGGGAGTTTTTGAGCGGAGGCAAGGGCGAGCGGACGGTTTTCATTGTTGGAGGCGGCGGCAGTTCGGCCGAGTCGATGTTCTCAATCAATGCGGCACTGGAGCCCAACTGCCAGGTAGTTTCTCTCGGCATTCCCGCAAGCGCCTCGACCGTCGAGGAGGTCATCGGCGGCATCGAGGCGATTCTCGACACGCTCGGCATCGGACAGGCGATCTTTCTCGGTCATTCGCTGGGTGGACTGGTGGTCCAGGGCTTCGCCCTCCGTCATCCGCAGCGTGTAGCCGGGCTGGTGCTTTCCAGCACGGGCTTCTACCTGGGTGCGCGCGCCTTTTTGCTGCCCGGCGCCGCTACGCTGATGGCGCAGCTTCCCGAAGCCTTGCTTCTACGCACGGTCCGCTCGCAAATGCGGCGATTGCTCAATCCGGCGGAGGCTGCGGATTTCTGGATTCAGTTCTACCAGGAGGAGTTGAGCGAACCGGGCGCCGGCGCGCGGCTGAAACACCAGACCGCTCTGCTGGCAAAGTTTGCCGCCATCTTTCGTTCGAATCCTATTCACTCCGGCCTCGCTTGGGTCAATACCCTTCCGGTTCAGATCATCGCATCGGAAGACGACCGTGGATTCACCAGTCGCGAGATCGCCTTTCTGGCCTCGCTCTATCCGAAGTCGCAGACATTGATACTGTCGAGAGGCGCCGGTCATTTGAACTTCCTGACCCGCCCGCGCGAATATGTTGAGGCAGTGCAGAGAATGTTAAGGTAAAGGCCGGAGAATTCGTCCCCCTGCATCCCCCCTGATTTGCCAACTGCCGGAAGGCTGGATTCCTTTCTGCGCCCAGACCTCTCGCCGGAACCCAATCAAATGCTCTACTCTTGCTTGTGGGGAGTATGATCCTGAATCTTCGATCTTTCCGGAATGCCCTTTGGCTGTCTCTTGAGCACGATGTGCTCAACACGGCCAAGGCTGCCGCCTATTCGGGGATGCTGGCGCTCTTCCCGGCTCTGGTGGTGCTGACTGCGCTGCTGGCCCAGGTGCCGGAGGGAACTTCGCTGGTGGGCGAAGTGCGCGGCTCATTCGAGCAGGTTCTGCCCGCCGACTCGATGTCGCTGCTGCAATCGGCGATGCAAACCCGCCGGTTTCACTCCGCGCAGTTGATCCTCTCTGCCGCCAGCCTTTCGGTCTTTGCAAGCCTGGGCCTGATGCTTTCGCTGATGGATGGCTTTCGCCGGGCTTACCGGCAGCCGCGCGACAATTGGGGATTCTGGCAGCGGCGGCTCAGGGCCCTGCTGCTGGTGCCCATCGTGCTGGTTCCTCTGTCGCTGGCTACCTTGGTGCTGGTCTTCGGCCACCAGATCGAGGCATGGATGATCGACAACGCCGGCCACGAGATGAGGCACTTCGTTCTCTTCATCTGGCGGATGGCGCGCTGGGCGGTTGCGCTGGTCACCTGCGTCACCGTGCTCGGCGCCTTGTATCACTTCGGCACGCGGCGCAAGGAGCACTGGGCCTGGGTTGGGCCGGGCGCATTGGCCGCCACACTGGTCTGGTTTCCGGCCACGCTGGCCTTCGGCTTGTACGTGACGCGGATCGCCGACTACTCGATGTTCTACGGCTCCTTTGGCGCCGGCATCGCGACGCTGGTTTGGCTCTACATCAGCTCATTCAGCGCGCTGCTGGGCGCGGAGCTGAACGGCGTGCTTTTTCGGGAACGCCAGGAGCAAGCTGGCGCTTCCGCAAGCCCTGAGCCGGACTCTTCCGGTCAGTGACAGCTTTCACATACCATTGCACCTTGCTTCCCGCATAATGAGTGTAGGGGTGTTGTGCTCCCAAACGCATCGTGCAACGTTGCGAACCGCTCAAATATCAGGCCTCTGAACTCACCCACTCTTCCTCTGGAGCAGCCCATGACCTTCTCACCATTGAACTTGACCGAATCGGCAACCCAACGCCGCGCCAAGATTGTCGCGACGCTCGGCCCGTCAACCAACACCGAGCCTGTGATCCGGAACCTGGTGCGCGCGGGCATGGATGTGGTCCGACTGAATTTTTCTCACGGCTCTTACGAGAGGAAGCTCGCGGTGATCGAGAAGGTGCGCAAGATCAGCCGCGAAGAGCGCAAACCCATTTGCATCCTCGGCGATCTGCAAGGACCCAAGATTCGCACCTCTGAACTGAAAGACCACCAGCCTGTGCTGCTCAAGGAAGGCGGGCGGCTGGTCATCACTCCGCGCGATGTTCCTGGCACGGCCGCGCTGGTTGGCACGACATTCAAGACTCTTGCCGAAAATGTCGAACAGGGTTCGCGCATTCTGCTCTCGGACGGGCTGATTGAGCTGCGTGTCCACCAGGTCATCGACGGCGATGTGGTCTGTGAAATTATCAACGGTGGCGTGTTGGGCGAGAGCAAGGGCATCAACCTGCCGGGGATTCCGGTGCGTGTGCCGTCGCTGACTGAAAAAGACGCCGAGGATCTTGAGTTCGCGCTCAAGAACGGCGTCGATGCGATCGCCGTTTCATTTGTCCGCACCGCTGAAGACGTTCGTCTGGTGCGAAACCGCGTCGCGGCCCTGGGCTACGAAACCTGGATCATCGCCAAGCTGGAAAAGCCCCAGGCCATCGAAGATCTCGACGCAATCCTCAACGCATCGGACGCCATCATGGTGGCCCGCGGCGACCTGGGAGTCGAGCTGCCGCCCGAGCAGGTTCCCGCCATACAGAAGCACATCATCCGCCGCGCCAGCGAGTTTCGCAAGCCGGTCATCACTGCCACCCAAATGCTGGAGTCGATGATCGAGAACCCGCGTCCCACCCGCGCCGAGGTCTCAGACGTGGCCAACGCGGTCTACGACGGGTCCGACGCCGTGATGCTCTCCGGAGAATCGGCTATCGGCAAGTATCCGGTCGAGGCCGTCTCAATGATGGCGCGAATCGTTGTCGATGCCGAGCGGAACATCAAGGAACTGAGGGTAGAGCGCCGGCAGCACCAGCACATCCACCTGTCGATTGCCGAGACCATCTGCGAAGC
>JBEKOA010000108.1:0-15535 GCA_049522255.1 Occallatibacter sp. | reverse complement strand
TGCCGGTGACCATACTGCGAGGGATCACCCGTTCCCATCCCGAACACGGAAGTTAAGCCTCGCTGGGCCGATGGTACTGCACGGGTAACTGTGTGGGAGATTAGGTGATCGCCGGCAATTATCTCTAAGCAAAAAAGGCCATGCCTTCACGGCATGGCTTTTTTGCGTCTGGCGGGCCGGCTCCCGACCTTTGACCGTGCTTTTCAAGCCTTGTGATCGTCAGCCGCCACTCTGTCAAAGAATCTTTAGTTGACGATTTACGCTCGTACCCTTCCTGTGCAATCATGGTGGCATCGTCAAATTCACAGGTGGTTGGTGAACTTATGAGTATTCGTCTGTCCGACGGCACTGAAATTCCCATCGAGATGCACAAAATCCGCGTTGTGCAAAAAGTCAGATTGGCCCCGGCCCGCGAGCGGCTCCATGCAATGGAGGAAGCTGGCTACAACACATTTCTTCTTCGCACACGCGATATCTTTCTGGACATGCTGACCGACAGCGGCACCAATGCCATGAGCGACAATCAGCAGGCATCCATGCTGTTGGCGGACGACGCTTATGCCGGCTCGGAGAGCTTTTACAAGCTGGCGGACTCGGTCAAGGAGATTCTCGGCTACGAGTATCTGCTGCCGGCTCACCAGGGTCGCGCCTGCGAGCACCTGCTTGCCAAGACCTTTATCAAGCCCGGCACTTACATCCCTATGAACTATCACTTCACCACCACCAAGGCCCACTTCAATCTGATGGGCGCAACCGTCCTTGAGTTATTCGGGCCTGAGGCTCTCAATACCCAGAGTAGTTATCCCTTTAAAGGCAATATGGACCTTGGGCGTCTCAAGGCTGCAATCGACGAGCATGGCGCGGCCAAGATTCCCTTCGTGCGCATGGAAGCGACGACCAACTTGATTGGCGGCCAGCCGTTTTCGATGGCTAACCTGCGCGAGGTGAAGGAACTGATCGCGCCCCTTGGCATTCCGCTCGTGCTCGATGCCAGCTTGATCTCCGAGAACGCATACTTCATTCGCCAGCGCGAGCCGGGATATGAGAATTCCACGATTCGCGAGATCGTCCTCGAGATGATGAAGTTGTCAGATCTCTGTTATCTTTCAGGGCGCAAAAGCTGTATGGTTCGCGGCGGTTTGATTGCTACGAATAACAAGGATCTCTACAACGCGATACGGCCGTGGCTGCCAGTGTATGAGGGTTTCTATACCTACGGCGGAATGTCATCGAAAGAAATTGAGGCGATGGCAGTCGGCATGCGCGAGATGACGGATCTCGAAGTTGCCGGCTCCTCGGCCGACGCCATTAAGTACTTTTGCAACCGGCTGATCTCCAACGGAGTTCCCGTAGTCACGCCTCCGGGCGGCCTGGCCTGCCATCTCGACGCCATGCGCTTTGCCCCGCATCTTCCGCAGACCGATTATCCGGCGGGTGCATTGGGCGCGGCAACATTTATCGTTTCCGGCATCCGGGGCATGGAACGCGGAACGATCTCGATGGACCGCGATGAGCAGGGCAACGATGTGCCTTCCGATATCGAACTCTTGCGCCTGGCGGTCCCGCGGCGCGTCTTCACGATGTCTCACTTCATTTACGCAACCGACCGGGTCAAGTGGCTTCACGAACATCGCGACATGATCGGTGGGCTTGAATTCTATGAGGAGCCGCCCATCCTTCGTTTCTTCGGCGGCAAGCTGAAGCCCAAGAATGATTGGGGCGCGAAACTGGCGGCAGCCTTCGAAAAGGACTTTGGTCCCGATTGCTGATCGCTGTCTCGGGAAACCTGCATAAGTCCGCAAAAGGCCATGCCTCTCAGGCATGGCCTTTTGATTCGTAGAGTCCGATAAACTCTCGAAGCCGATTATCATGAGGACGTTCCAATGGCTACAGATCCACGCCAATTCGATGTGATTGTCTTAGGGGCGGGGGCGGCTGGGCTGATGTGCGCGGCTGTGGCTGGGCAGCGCGGGCGGCGCGTTGCGCTGCTCGAACACAACGGGCAGCCGGGGCGGAAGATCTTGATCTCCGGCGGCGGGCGGTGCAATTTCACCAATCTGCATTGCAGGCCGGAAGACTTTCTCTCAGAAAATCCCCATTTTGCCAAGTCAGCATTGGCCCTTTACGAGCCACAGCATTTTCTGGAGTTAGTCGATCGTTATGGAATCGCTTGGCATGAGAAGACGCAGGGTCAACTCTTCTGCGACGGCTCGGCGCGGGCAATTCTCGACATGCTGCTGGCGGAGTGCGAGCTAGGCCGAGTGGAGATAGCCCTCAATGCTGGCGGGATTGCGGTCGAGCGTTCTGCCAGCGGTGAGTTTTGCGTTGCTTCTTCGCAGGGAGAGTTTCGAGCCGGGGCGTTGGTGGTGGCCACTGGAGGATTGTCGATTCCCAAGCTGGGAGCCACCGGCTTGGGGTATGAATTGGCGCGGCAGTTCGGGCTGAGGGTGATCGAGCCCTGGCCGGCGCTGGTTCCGCTGGTGCTGGGCGGCGCGGAGGCCGAGTGGACCAAGCTTGCCGGGGTCTCTGCGGAGGTCGTGGCCTGGGCAGATGGAAAGAATGGCAAAGCACAAGGCAAAGTCAAGTTCAGAGAGAAGATGCTGGTAACGCACCGCGGACTGAGCGGGCCGGCGGTCTTGCAGGCCTCTTCGTATTGGCGGCCGGGTGAAGCGCTGGTGGTGAATTTTGCTCCTGGCGCTGAGCGATCCCACCCTAGCGGCAAGAACAAAGACGCCGCGATGGTGGGGCACCCAAGTATTGAGGTGGGCATTCTGGAGAGCTTGAGGCAGCCGGATGCGCGGCGGGATTCGGCGGCGCTCCGCCAAGCGTTGCGCGAGGTGCTGCCACAGCGTCTGGCGGGCCACCTAGCCGAGATTGGCGCTCCGCAAGGCTGGTCCAATGCTGCTCTGGAGGCATGCGAGCGCCGACTGCATCGCTGGGAGTTTCATCCGGTGGGGACTGAAGGATTTGAAAAAGCCGAGGTGACCGCCGGTGGAGTGGACACGGCCGGTTTGCAGGCGCGCACGATGGAGGCGCGGGCGGTGCCGGGGCTCTTCTTTATCGGCGAGGCGGTCGATGTGACCGGGCAACTGGGAGGGTTCAACTTCCAGTGGGCCTGGGCATCGGGAGTCGCGGCGGGAAGAGCTTGCTAAAAGCAGGGAACAGGGATCAGGGAATAGGGATCAGGAAAAGACCTAATGCGCTGGTGAGGCTTGCGTCGGTGGCGCGCCGGCCTTTGCAGGCGGGATCAGTACGAAGCCTTTGCGGATAAGCGCGAAGCCTTGCTGGGGGAGTTCGGCCTGAAAAAGTTGATTTTCGGGGCCGGAAAAAAGGTCTGTCCGGGCGCCTGCGATGGTGGCCACCAGGTGGTGTACGCCGATCGGCTTGCCGTCGATCGTGCCCTTCTCGTCGGCGTAGGTGGCCAGTTGAATGGGCTGGATCGATCCGGCTTTTTGGGGAATGATGGCCCAGAGTTCGCGGTTGTTCCTGGCGACGGCGAGGGCCAGAAGGGTATCGAATGCGCCGGGATCGAAGTCGGGCAGGAAGACGGCGCCCGCATGCTGGGCCAGGGGAGTGGTGGCGCTGTGGCCGTTTGCGGAAATGTTGAGCAAGATCTGGGCGCTGTCCGGCGCGGCGACGACGTGGACGGCCGAGCCATTGACGGTGGCGCTCAACTGGACGTGCTTCAGTTGGTTGCCCTGGGTGAGCTGCTCCGTCTTGGAGATATTGTAGGTGAGGCCCTGCATGGCGACGCGGACGACGGAGGTTGAGTCGTAGCCGTGCGGATTGGCAGTGAAGGTGACTGTGGCCGTGCCCACGGACTTGCCGTGCTGGGAGACTATGAAACTGCCCGACTGGGCGCGCGCGGCCGGAGTCACGATGAGAAACGCCGCGAGCGGTAAGAAGACGAGATTGCGCAAGTGTATCTGCATGTTCCTAAAGGATAGACGCGGAAACAGCGAGAACGTTCCTGTGGACTGACCCGTCGACAAAGACCTTTCGCCGGAGCGACGTCACAAAAGCAAGCGAGGAAGCGAAGAATCCTCCCAGGGGTGCGGAATCCATCAATCGATTATTTTTTCTATAAGCAGAGAAAGCGGGCAGAATGGCCTGGAAGAAAGCTCAAAGGGACAGGAGCCACTCATGATGAAGAATAGCGGCTCGCCGATCTTCGAGTCTGCATCTAGGCCGGCCACGTCTCAGTTATCCGCATCTCGATTGATCGACGAGAGAATCCAGGAGCTCGGCGACTGGCGCGGAGAGATGATTTCCCGCCTCCGCGCTTTGATCAGGCAATCCAACCTTGAGGTCATCGAAGAGTGGAAGTGGGAAAACCCCGTGTTGTCCCACGACGTGATCATTTGCACCGGAGAGCTAAAAGAAGGCGGTCAAGCTGACCTTCGCCGAGGGCGCCTTCCTGGATGCCCCCGACGGTCTCTTCAATTCCAGTCTCGAAGGCGGAGTGAGGCGCACCATCGACTTCCACGAAGGCGACAAGGTGAACGAGAAGGCTTTGAAAGCTCTGATTCGCGCCGCCGTGGGGTTGAACACATCCAAGGCTTGAGATGACTTGACGAAATCCTGCCGCTGTTTCGAGGGATGAAATGTGTCATCCCCGTCGAGAGCGAATCGAGAACTGCTAGCAAGGGGTGGAAGGCCGCTTGGGCCTCAGGCGTGGGAGCCGAATTCGGTAGTGGATTCATCGCGGACGGGCGCGCGGTTGGCGGCTTGGCAGATGGAGTCTGAGACGGCCCAGGTTGCGCCGGCGATGGCGATGCAGATGCCGTTGCCCGCCCAGACGAAATGCTCGCGAGGGCCGGCGAGTAGCTTGGGAATCCAGACCAGTAATTCGAAGCCGACGATCTCGGCGGTGAGCAGGCGCGAGGCGAGCGGAGCCTTGAAGCCCGAAAGTATGGCTACGGCGGCGAGGAAAAAGCCGATGGTCGTCGCGTAGCACCAGAAGATCTGAGAAGGCGGAATCCAGTTAGGGACCCAAGCGGCCAGGCCTGGCATGTCGACAATGTGGACGATGCCAAAGGAGATTGGGCAGAGGCCGTAGAGACGGGTGAAGAGCGATTGGCGCTGAGAAATGGTCGAGTCGGTCGGCGACAAACATGCCAAGAGCACCGCTCCACCGGCGACGATCGAGAACTCCTCAAAGAAGTTGCCCGTGGGGTCGAAGCCGCTCTTGCCTTCGAGAATCTTGGGTACCCACAAGAGTGCGAAGACGGAGTAGACGACGGTGAGCGTAAGGGCGCCGGCGCGAGCGGATCGGTGCCAAAGGAGCGCGAGTCCGGCCGCGAGTTCGACGATGGCGGTGAGGTAGGCTAGCGGTACGCGGAAGGCTACGTCCGGTCCGACACGCTGCCATGAGGTGGCGAAGTCGCCCGAAGCCAGGCCGAGAAGGCCGAGGAAGATGGCCCCGGCGGCGTACACATAGATTCCAAGATTGGATGCTGGGTTGCGGTTTTGCATGGTTCGCTGGCTCCGGTCTCTGGGGAAAAGGGCTGCGGACACATTCATAGTAGCCTGATTCCGCCGGAGCGGAAAGATCAAGTTGCAGCCGGAGGAAATTGCCCACCCCTCCGCAGATTGCTCGGAAAGGTGGGCGTTCCCAGTTCCCAGGTGAAGTCAGTACTGAGGCGCCGGCCAGTTTTACGCCGCTCTGATGTTTACTACAGGCCTACTGTTCACTGCTGGAAAGAGGTGGCCGATGGTGCGGCTTTCCGGCCGCAGCGCCCACGATGCCACAGCAAACCCAGTCATGATCAGAGGGGCGACGACGTGAAAACCGAAAGCGCCGTAGCCGCCCACCCAGGCACAGGATGCGGCTGCGCCCGTCAGGTCGAAGAAGATGCCAGCGTACGCCCATTCCTTGAGCCGCGGAAAACGCGGCACGAGGATGGCAATGGCTCCGAGCACCTTCCAGGCTCCCAGGATGGCGAAGAAGTACATTGGGTAGCCAAGCTCGGGTACGACTCCATGGCGGTTGGCGAGATATTGCGCCATCTGACCAATTCCGCCGCTTCCGATGGGAAGGGCGACGGAGATGGTCATAATCCAATAGGCAATGTTTTTTGCATTCATGGCTAGTCCACCCCCGCGATGACTTGCTCCAGTTTGTTGATGAAATTCGTCCATCCGTACTTCGCGCCCTTGTAGTAAGGGCCGTCTTCTGACGGGAAACCGGATTGCTCCATGCGGACGCGCGTGCCGCCCTCGTTCGGCGTCAGCGTCCAGGCCACCACGTTCTCCATTCCCATGGAGGCCCAGGTATACGAGAGCCGTTCATGCGGTTCCACCACCAGGACCTTGCCGTCTATGACGCCGTCCCAGCCAGGAACAGGAGTGGAGCGGAAGTTGAACCGGTGGCCGACGACCGGCCGGAAGTCATTCTTCATCAGCCACTGCTCGATCAGTTGACCCTCAGTGAGAGCTCGCCAGATTTTTTCCGGTGAATGCGGCATCTCCCGTTCGATGACGAGAGTGCGTGTCGGGGCGATGTTCTCCCGTCCTGTGACGAGAGTTGGTGCCGGGGAAGTGTTTGTCATTTGTCCATCCTATTCAGCAGGTTTTCGAGTTGATCAAATCGATCGCGCCAGAAGGCGCCGTAGACGGTGATCCAGTCGATCAGGGGCCCAAGAGCTTGCGGCTGTGCGCTGTAGTGAGTTTCTCGTCCCTCGTGGCGATGCCGTACCAAATTTGCCCGCTTCAGCACGGTTAGATGCTTTGAAACGGCAGGTTGGGACACACCCGCATACCGAGTCAGTGCATGGACGGTCTGTTCGCCCCGCCGGGTCAGCTCCTCGAAGAGGGCTCTGCGCGTCGGATCGGCAAGGGCGCGGAAGACGTGATTGGCACTGGCCTTCGTCACGAAAATAACCATAACCATTTGGTTATGGTTTGTCAAGAGAAATCTAACACGATTTCCAATCGTGGCCTTGCGCAGCGTCGACTCCTTCGATCGCGCAGCAGGCAGAGTTACGATGGAGAGATTCGCGATGAGCTTGGCTTAGAGCCAAAGCCCGACCACCACGCCAGAGAGGCGCAGTGGCAGGTGTTTACTGTTGTGAACAGGTCTATGGGCTCGCGCCGGGGTTGAAATGCCGACCTGCCAAAGCTGGCGCCAATTGGGGTTCGTGGTGTCCCACTCTTTCGCCAGAAAAACGAAACGCAGATCCTTCGGCTTCGCTCAGGATGACAGAAAGGATGGGGCACCCGCTTACTGATCTCTGACCTCTGATCTCTGAACCCTATCGTTAGCCCTTGGCAATGGCGAAGCGGCGATTGACCTCTTTCCAGTTGACGACGTTCCACCAGGCGGCTAGATAGTCCGGGCGGCGGTTCTGGTACTTGAGATAGTAGGCGTGTTCCCAGATATCGTTGAAGAGGATGGGATAAAGGCCCTGCGTAAGCGGCGACTCCTGGTTGGCGGTGGTGATCACCTTGAGCTTGCCGCCGGTGAAGACGAGCCAGCCCCAGCCCGAGCCGAATTGCTTGGCAGTGGTCTCGTTAAAAGTCTTCTTGAAACTCTCAAAGTCGCCAAAATCGGAGCTGATCTGCGCGGCGATCGGCCCGATAGGCGCTCCGCCCACGCCGTCCGAGCCGACGGGACCCATTAGGGGCCAGAAGCCGGAATGGTTGGCGTGGCCTCCGCCGTTGTTCTTGACCGCGGTGCGGATCTCTTCGGGAACCTGGGCCAGATCGCGAATGAGATCGTCGACTGATTTTGCTGCCAGGTCAGGGTGGTTGGCGAGCGCGGCGTTCAGGTTGTTGACGTAGGTCTGGTGGTGCTTGTCATGGTGGATCTTCATGGTTTCGGTGTCGATGAAGGGTTCCAGGGCGGCGTAATCGTAGGGAAGGGCGCCGAGTTCATAAGCCATTGGGTAAATCTCCTCTTCGTGCGTTTTTTTACGGGTTGGGAATGATCCTGTTTTGCGTCTATGCGGGGCCGGATTCCTTGGCGGCAAATGCAGGCGTCTCAATCCTGCCGGCGGCCAGAGTCACCCTCTCACTCTATGGATGCAAGCCGGTACGGGCTGGGTGCGGGAAAGTTGGCCTGCGAGCATGGTATTTAAGCAGGATCGAGACGTTATGATGTTAGCTAGGAAATGGAGAAGATGACTACCGACCTTATGGATGCGACTCTTGACCAACTCTCAATCAATACGCTGCGGTTGCTGGCCGTGGATGCCGTGCAAAAGGCCAATAGCGGCCACCCTGGCGCTCCGCTGGGCTGCGCTCCGATTGCCTATCTTCTCTTCAACAAGCTGATGAAGCACAACCCGGCGCACTCGAAGTGGGCGGATCGCGATCGCTTTGTGCTCTCGAACGGGCACGCCTCGGCGCTGCTCTATGGGACGCTGTTCCTGTCTGGCTACAGTGTGACGCTTGACGACCTGAAGAGCTTCCGTCAGTGGGGTTCGCGGACGCCGGGCCACCCGGAGCGCGGACACCTCGACGGTGTGGAAGTGACTACAGGGCCACTCGGGCAGGGTTTCGCCATGGCGGTTGGAATGGCCATTGCAGAGAAGCATCTGGCCGCGGTCTACAACCGGCCCGGCTTTGATGTGGTGGACCACCATACCTATGCACTGGCGGGCGATGGCGACCTGATGGAAGGCATCTCGCACGAGGCGGCGTCACTGGCTGGAACGCTGGGGCTGGGCAAGCTGACTCTTTTTTATGACGACAACCTGATCTCGCTCGACGGACCCACGAGTCTCAGCTACACAGAGGATGCGCTGGAGCGCTTCGAAGCCTACCACTGGCATGTGCAGCGCGTGCCCGACGGCAACGATCTGGCCGCTCTGGAGGCGGCGATTGCAGCGGCCAAGGCCGAGACCGGCAGGCCCTCGCTGATCGCGGTGCGAACCGTGATCGGATACGGCAGCCCGAAGGCTGGGACCAGCAAAGTGCATGGAGAGGCGTTGGGTGCCGAGGCCGTGGCGGCGACCAAGAGGTTCTTTGGCTTCCCCGAGGACCAGAGCTTCCAGCTGCCCGACGATGCGCTGGCCAACTGGCGCACGTCAGTCGAACGCGGGGTAGAGTTTGAGGCGGAGTGGAAGAAGCTTTTTGCCCTGTACGCGGCAGCGTTTCCTGAGTTGGCGGCGGAGTTTGAGCGCACCCAGAAGGGGGAGTTGAAGTCCGGCTGGGAGAAGGCGCTTCCGCGCTTCACACCGGGCAAGGCACAGGCCACGCGAACGGCTGGCGGCACGGTGATGAACGCGATCGCCGGTGTCGTGCCGGAACTCTTCGGCGGGGCTGCGGATCTGACTGCGTCGACCAAAACGATCTTCAAGCCGGGTGTCAGCTTCCATGAAGATCCAGCAGGACGCAATGTTTTTTTTGGCGTGCGTGAGTTTGCCATGAGCGGGGCGGTCAATGGAATGGCGGCGCATGGCGGGCTGATTCCTTTTGGATCGACTTTTTTTGTGTTTTCCGATTACGCAAAGCCCGCAATGCGACTGGCAGCCCTGATGCAAACGCACTCGCTCTTCGTCTATACGCACGACTCGATCGCTGTGGGCGAGGACGGTCCGACGCATGAGCCGGTGGAGCAACTGCTTGGATTGCGGGCGATTCCAGGAATGACGGATCTGAGACCGGCCGACGCCAACGAAACCGCTGCGGCATGGAGGCTGGCTCTCGAACGCAGTGGACCGTGCTTCTTTGCTCTGAGTCGGCAGGATCTGCCCGTGCTCGATCCGGCGGCGCAGGACATTTATGCCGGTGTGAGCAAGGGCGCTTATGTGGTGGTGGATGTGCCCGAGCCTAAAGTGATTCTAATCGGTACGGGGGCTGAGGTTTGGCCCTGCATTGAGGCCGCAAAGTCGTTGGCTGCCGAGGGAATCGCAGCGCGAGTGGTGAGCTTCCCAAGTTGGAAGCTCTTCGAAGAGCAGTCGGTGGAATACAAGTCAACCATTCTGCCCCCCAGCGTGCCGAAGCTCGCTGTCGAGGCGGCAGCCACGGCTGGCTGGTGGAAGTACGTGGGCCAGAACGGCGACGTTCTCGGCCTGGATCGCTTCGGAGCCTCTGCGCCGGGGCCGAAGGTGCTGGCGGAGCTCGGCTTCAGCGCTGAGAATGTTGCGGCCCGGGCCAAGAAGCTGGTGAAATAAGACAGTTGTCAGCGATCAGTTGTCAGTTCTCAGTTAGCCGGTTGGCAGTTATCGGAGTCGCCAAAATGTCTTCATCGTCACGCGGAAACCGATCACTGACTACTGACAACTGTTCCGAAAGGAATGTACCTTGAAGCTCGTAATTGCATCCGACCACGCTGGATTTCCTCTCAAAGAGGAGATTCGCGCCTATCTCGCCAAGGCTAGCCACGAGGTCGTGGACCTGGGGACTTATGATCCGGACCCGTTGGATGACTATCCGGATTATGCTGAGAAGGTGGGCTTGGCGCTGAAAAGGGGCGTTGCGCCGCGCGGGATTCTTATCTGTGGCTCGGGCGTAGGTGTATGCGTTGCCGCCAACAAGATTCCTGGGATTCGCGCCGGAATGTGCCACGATACGTATTCGGCGCACCAGGGCGTGGAGCACGACGACATGAATGTCTGCGTGCTGGGCGCGCGCATCATCGGCACGTCGCTGGCCTATGAAATCGTGGACAGGTTTGTCGCGGCGCAATTCATCGTTAGCGAAGAGCGCTTTCAGCGGCGCTTCAAAAAAGTGATGGCGATCGAAGCGAAGTATCAATGCGGCGATGGATCGAAGAACCTGGCTTAGTTATTAAAGAATAGTGAAAAGAAGCCCTGATAAGAGGCACCGGTGTATCCCTTCGACGTGATTCTCTTCGATGTTGGCGGAGTCCTGCTGACCAACGGCTGGGACCATGACGAACGCGCGCGAGTGCTGGAGCAATTCCATCTGGACGTTGGGGAGTTCGAAGCTCGCCACACGATGCCCTACGCAGCCTGGGAGATCGGCGCAATCTCAGCCGAGAGTTACCTCGAAGCAACGGTCTTCTATGAGCCGCGCAGTTTCTCCCCAAAGGAGTTTTTCGCCGCGATCTGTGCGCAGTCCAAGGTCTTGCCCGATGGGGCGCTGGAGATTCTCGGGGAACTCGCGGCTGCGAATGAGTGCCTGCTGGGCGCACTTAACAACGAGGCGCGAGAGACCAACGAGTTTCGACTCGAACATTTCGGATTACGCAGACTCATCAAGGTGGCGCTGAGTTCCTGCTATCTCGGGTTGCGCAAGCCGGACGCGGCAATCTATCAGCGGGCACTCGATATCCTAAGCAGGCCAGCGGAGCGGGTCCTATTTATCGATGACCGGGCGCAGAACGTGGCTGCGGCTCAGGCTCAGGGGATGAGGGCCATTCAATTCGAGGGCTCGGAGGCCCTGCGGCGGGAGTTAGTTGGCTTAGGTGTTTTATAAGACTCGCAGCTGAGCGGCACAGCGATCGAGAACCGCACCGCCCAGTGAGGTCGAGTTAGGTCTTAACAGCAAAAAAACTAGACAACATATGTACCGGATGAGACACGGCCTCCTGTGCCGGTCCAGTTCGTGTGGACAAATACGCCGCGTGGCTGATCGATGCGCTCGTAGGTATGCGCGCCAAAATAATCGCGCTGCGCCTGCAGAAGATTTGCCGGCAGCCGCGCTGCACGATAACCATCAAAAAACGCCAGCGCGGTCGAAAACGCCGGAGTTGGCACACCCAATTCGATCGCGTGGACCAGCGCCTTGCGCCACGACGTCTGATAGTTGTTGAGCGCGCTTGAAAAGAAGCTATCCAAAAGCAGGTTTTCGATTCCCGGATTCTTGTCGAAGGCCTCTTTGATCTTGCCCAGGAAACGGCTGCGAATGATGCATCCGCCGCGCCACATCAGCGCAATGCCGCCCATATTCAAGTTCCAGCCGTTCTCTTTGGCAGCAGCCCTGAGCAGCATGTAACCCTGCGCATATGAGATCATCTTTGAGCAGTAAAGCGCGCGGCGCACATTCTCGATGAATGCAGCTTTGTCGCTAACCGTAGGCTTCGAATCGGGACCTTGCAGGATTTTCGAAGCGGCCACCCGCTCATCCTTCAGCGCCGAGAGGCAGCGCGCAAAAACTGACTCGCCGATCAGAGTTACCGGCTGGCCTGTATCGAGCGCGCTGATGACCGTCCACTTACCCGTGCCCTTCTGGCCCGCCGTGTCGAGTATCTTATCGACGAGCGGTTGCCCGTCCTCGTCTTTCATGGCGAAGATATGGCTGGAGATCTCAATCAGGTAACTATCCAGCTCGCCCTTGTTCCAATCGGTAAAGACCTCGTGTAACTCATCGGCGGAAAGTCTCAGGCCGTGCTTGAGCAAATCGTAGGCTTCGCAGATCAACTGCATATCGCCGTACTCGATGCCGTTGTGAACCATTTTGACAAAGTGGCCGGCCCCGCCCTCTCCCACCCAGTCGCAACAAGGCGTTCCATCTTCCACCTTGGCTGCGATGGCCTGAAATATTGCTTTAACATGGGGCCACGCAGCCGGATTTCCGCCGGGCATGATCGAAGGGCCGTTGCGTGCGCCCTCCTCGCCGCCCGAAACACCGGTGCCGATGAAGAGTATGCCTTTCGCTGCCAGGTCGGCGGCGCGCCGGTTGGAGTCGGTGAAGAGCGAGTTTCCGCCGTCGATGACAATGTCGCCCGCTTCAAGGTAAGGCAAGACGTGCTCGATCGTCTGGTCTACAGAGTCGCCCGCCTTGACCATCAGCATGATGCGTCGCGGCCGCTTGAGCAGGCCGGCAAGCTCCTGCGCCGAGTGCGCTCCCACAACTTCGGTCCCTTTGGCCTCGTTGGCCAGAAAATCGTCCACTTTAGAAATGGTGCGGTTAAAGACGGCCACCTTGAAGCCGTGGTCGTTCATATTGAGGACGAGGTTCTGTCCCATGACGGCAAGGCCGATAAGGCCAATATCACACGATGCTTCCGGCATAGATTTTCCGAATCTCCCAGGTGTGGTGTCTGAAATCAGTAAACTCTCGTCCATTCTATGCCAGTGGACTGACCACTGAAAAGGAGCCCTTGAGGGAGTATGCATCCGGTCGCGGCCCAGTACAATCCAAGTACAAGAGGGCAAGCACCAGAAAGATGATGCGCTGCTGGACGTGAGAACCGAGCAGAGTACCCACGAAGCGCCGGAGGCGACGAGAGTTATGGCGACAATCGAGATGAGCGTGCGGCCGGAGGATCTTTCGCAGGTTCCTCACGGCAACGAGAGGATTCCCGAGCCGGGGATCCTGGTGATCTTTGGAGCTTCGGGGGACCTGACCAAGCGCAAGCTGCTTCCAGCGCTCTTTCACCTGGAGCAGGCCGGGCTGCTGCCCGAGAAGTTTGAGATTGTGGGCGTGGCGCGACGGCCGCTGGGCGACGAATTTGCGGCGGATATGCGCGCGGGAGTTATCGAGTTTGGCGGAGTGGATGCGGGCGAAACCAGGCTGGATAACTTTACCCAAAAGATCACTTACTTCCCGTTACGATTCGACAGATCTGAGGACTATGTTGGGCTGAAGGCCGAGTTGGAACGTATCGCGAAGGAGAAGGGTATCGGAGGTGACCGTCTCTTCTATCTAGCTACCGCACCGGAGTTTTTTGCCGGAATTATTGAGAATCTTGGCGCGCAGGCTATGGCGCATCCGGAGCAGGGCAAGGTGGCCATCGTGATCGAAAAGCCCTTCGGCCACGATCTGGAGTCGGCACGCGCGCTCAACCGTGACGTGAACGCCGTCTTCGACGAGAGCCAGGTCTTCCGCATCGACCACTATCTGGGCAAGGAGACGGTGCAGAATATACTCGTCTTCCGCTTTGCCAATGGAATCTTCGAGCCGATCTGGAATCGCAATTACATCGACCACGTGCAGATCACAGTGGCAGAGACGCTGGGCGTGGAGGGACGCGGGCCGTTTTACGAGAAGGCCGGCGCGCTGCGCGACGTGGTGCAGAATCACGTGATGGAGTTACTAAGTCTCGTAGCTCTGGAGCCTCCATCGAGCTTTGAGGCTGAGAGCGTGCGGCGCGAAAAACTGAAGGTGTGGCGAGCGATCCCTTCCATTCCTATTTTGAATGCGGTGCGCGGACAATACGGGCCGGGGGAAGTTGACGGCCAGAAGGTTGTTGGCTATCGCGAAGAGGATCGAGTTACCCCAACCTCGGGCACGGAGACGTTTGCCGCGGTGAAGCTGGAGGTGGAAAACTGGCGCTGGGCTGGGGTTCCCTTCTATCTGCGCGCGGGCAAGCGGATGAAGAAACGGGCCACGGAGATCAGCATCCAGTTTAAACAGCCGCCACTGTTGATCTTCGACCGGATCGCGCACGCAGCGGCCTGCCAGGTGATTCAGCCTAACCTTCTCACGATTCGCATACAGCCGGATGAGGGGATTGCGCTGCGATTCGGGGCCAAGGTGCCGACGACGCCGGAGATGGCTGTCTGCCCGGTGAATATGGACTTCGATTACGCGGCGGCCTTTGGCAAATCGAGCGCCAACGGCTATGAGCGGTTGCTGCTCGATGCGATGCTGGGCGACCAGACGTTGTTTTCCCATCGCGACGGCGTCGAGACCAACTGGGCGCTGTATACGCCGGTGCTGGAGGCCTGGGCGGCGAAGAATCCTGAGAAGTTTCCGAACTATGCCGCCGGGAGCTGGGGGCCGGAGTGCGCGGATCATTTGATCGCCGGTGGCGGACATGCGTGGCGCAACGATCTGGGAGGTAAAAGCAGGGGCTAGGAATTGGGGGTTAGCCGGTTGTGGGGCGGTTCGTGGCTCCTATGGCCCCCAGCCGTACTCTGCAAATAAAATCCTTGTTTTCAGGGAGTTATGGAGAGGAATCAGCCGCAAATTCGTGAAGGCAAAGGGGTTATTTGCAGAATCCTGCTATCCAAGGAGTTACGAAGTTTGTGGCACTTGTCGGATTCCAGCCGCGTTGCGTCAAACCCTGGGCGCGTCGCCTCTCCGGCCCTTCCTTTACTCACACAAGACCATTGTGCGCCCAGAGAGGTTAATTCTCTGCACCGCCTGCGGTGGGGCCAAACGCTCGCTTTTCGCTCTTATGGGGATCGTGGTTTGTTCGGAAGGATGCTGGTTTGGGTTCGTGGTATCCCACCCTTGCGCCGGAAAAAAGGCGCAAGGATGGGGCACCCGTCACCCGGCTCTTCTTCCTAACCGCCAATAACAAATACTCCGCGAAGGTGGGACGCCCACGTATTTATTCGCGGATCACTTTTACGAAGATGCCGTCGGGGAGTTCGCCTTCTAACAGGTGGACTACGCCGCCCTTTACGTAGCCTTCGAGGATTTGGCGGGTGGGCTTGGGGGCTGGTTGGGTAAGTGGCTGGCTGACTGGGCGACGGGATGCCTCGAAACTCTCTGGCTTGCCGACCGGAGGGATCGCCGATTTTCCCATGCCTTTGTCCATGGCTTCGTTGGCCAGGCGGTCGGCGTGCTTGTTGCCGCCGCGGAGGGTGTGGCGCATCTCGAACTCCGCGATGCGGCGGGAGAGTTTGCGGGCCTCTTCAAAGAGCGGGCGAAGGATGGGGCTGGCTACCTTGTA